>CBIHQM010000290.1:0-8789 GCA_966211885.1 uncultured Chryseolinea sp. | reverse complement strand
CAATGCTCAACTCAGCATCTTCCTGCAATGCCGAAATGAACTTGGCCTGGTAGAAGATCGCCTTCGCTGCCTCGGAAATGTTGTTGTCGTGCCGGGCCTTCGCATAGATGCTGTCTACCACGGCCTTTGCCGACCGGGGCAGCAAACGCACCTCATACTGGTAGACATCGCTCCAGTGTTTCTCATAAAAAGTCAGTTTAGGTTGGGCGACCGCGGCGGTATACAGCAACGAAAACAGGAGGACGGCGAAAATGGATCTCATAGAGGCGTAGGCTGGTTCATCGTCCCCTAGGATGCGGGAGGCAGGACTTTTCCATAAAATAATGAAATAAAACGATAACGGCTGGATGCTGCCAACAGCCAAAGCGTTGGCCCGGAAACAAAAAAAGCCAGGAGCGATACCCCTGGCTTACATTATTTTTTTAAAGATGATCAAAGATCCGTATCAATTCTCGGAACTTCTTTCTTCACGCTGTCGACTTCTTTTTTCACGTCACCGATCGCGTCTTTGAATTCGCGAACACCCTTGCCGAGGCCCTTCATAAAATCAGGAATTTTTTTACCTCCGAAGAAGACCAGGACAAACACTCCGATGAGTAAGATCTCCTGGGCACCTATTCCGCTTAGCATAATTTTAAATGGTTAAAAGTTTAAAGTTTTATGTGTGCAATACTTGATCCTTTATCTCCCGCCACCGAACTCCTTGCCGGGACAAGCCCTCGTGGGATTTTCAACCGGGCAAAACAACCAGAAAACAAAGATTTTGGCCGGTCGGGGGGATTTTTGGACGCGGGGGATTTCTGATACAAAAGAACGCAATCCGGACCGTCTTTTGAAGGATTATGGGCGGTTTTTTTGCCCCTTTTTTTGTTGAATCTTTGCGTTTTTACAAGCCACCGAATGAGTTTCACCACCGAGCAACACGAACGCGAATACCTGGAAGAGATCAAGGAAAAACTGGTTTTTGCCATCCAACGGGTAGACGACCGTATAAAACAGTTTTCGACCGAACTAAGACAAAATAAGGAGTACATCCACGAACACCAATCGGGCCTGGACGAGGCCGACATGGTCGCGGCCGGCCAGTCCATCGACCGCATGGCCTTCACCGGCGAATCGGCCGTGGCCCGGAAACGGAAGCTGATGAAGCTCCGCGAGTCGCCTTACTTCGGCCGCATCGATTTTGAGGCGTATGGGGGAAGCGAGAAAACCGAAGTCTACATCGGCATCTATACATTTTTTGACGAAACGGCGCGGACCAACCTCATCTACGACTGGCGCGCTCCTATTTCCGCCATGTTCTATGATTTTGAACTGGGTGATGCCTCCTACACCACACCGGCGCGAACCGTGAAAGGCGAGATCGTTTTGAAGCGCCAATACAAGATCGCACAGGGACGCATGGAGTTCATGATCGAAAACGCCGTCAACATCCACGACGACATCCTGCAAAAGGAGCTGAGCAAGTCCAGCGACGACAAGATGAAGAACATTGTCGCCACCATCCAGCGCGACCAAAATGCCGTGATCCGCAACGAGACCGCCCCGGTCATGATCATCCAGGGTGTGGCCGGTTCGGGCAAGACGTCCATCGCCTTGCACCGCATCGCTTTCCTGCTCTATCGCTTTCGCGAAAGCATCGCATCAAAAGACATCCTCATCCTCTCGCCCAACAAAGTTTTTGCCGACTACATTTCCAACGTGTTGCCCGAATTGGGCGAAGAGCAGATCCCCGAGATGGAGATGGAAGAGCTGGCCATGGAGGTGTTGGAACACAAGTACCGGTTCCAGAATTTTTTCCAGCAAGTGGCCGCGCTCCTTGAACACCACGACGAAGCGTTCATCGCGCGCGTGCGGGCAAAATCGTCGTTCGAATTCCTGAGACGCCTCAACCAATATCTCATCCATGTCGAGAACAATTATTTTGATCCCACCGAATTGCACCGAGCCGGTGTCGTGATCCCGTTCCCATTCATCATGGAACGGTTCAAATCCTATCACCGCATCCCCATGTTGAAACGCTTCCCCGAAGTGATCCAGGACATCCAGCAGTACATACGCAACCAAACCAAACGCAAATTGTCGGGCCAGGAAAAGGCGCGGCTTTGGGAGGCGATTCCGCGGATGCTGAAATTCAGCAACGTGCTCGATCTCTACAAGGATTTCTTCACCTGGTCGGGCCAGCCCGAATTGTTCAAAAGAACTTCGCATGGCGACCTGGAATATTCAGATGTCTTTCCGCTCATCTATTTCAAGATCCGGCTGGAGGGCGCGCAAACCTACGATCACGTGAAGCACCTGCTGGTGGATGAGATGCAGGACTACACGCCCGTGCAATACGCCGTGCTGTCGCGATTGTTCAAATGCAAGAAGACGATTTTGGGAGATGTAAGCCAGCAGGTGAACCCGTATAGCGCTTCCGATGCGGAAGGCATTGAACAAGTGTTTCCCCAGGCCGACATTGTAAAACTTTTCAGAAGCTACCGGTCAACTTTCGAGATCACGGCTTTTGCCCAGCGCTTGTTTTTTAATCCCAACCTCATCGCCATGGAACGCCACGGCGCGCCTCCGACGGTGACGGGTTTTGGTAGCAATGCAGAAGAGATCGAAGCCATCAAAAAAATGGTGAAACAGTTCGAAGATTCGGGCTTCAAATCGTTGGGCGTTATTTGCAAGACACGCCAGCAGGCCGAGTTTGTCTACCGCGAAGTGAAGGCCCATGGCATACACCTGCTCACGCCCGACAGCACGCATTTCAAGGAAGGCATCGTCATCACCACCGCCCACCTCGCCAAAGGTCTGGAGTTCGATGAGGTGATCGTGCCCTTTGCGTCGGCGCGCAACTATCAAACCGAAATAGATAAACGCATGCTCTACATTGCCTGCACCCGGGCGATGCATCAATTGACGCTTACCTATGCTACGGAAATATCGGTCTTCATAAATTAACCGATAAAAAAAGTGCGATCAGGCGATTACTAGCGGCAAGTATAATTCACTTGTGCGGATAGCAACTCCGTGGGGAAAAATGGATTGTAAAAAGAAAGTGACTTAACATATCCGTTTTCGTCATAGGCCAATGTATAGGTAAGCGTCACAGGGGCAGGGAAAGTGTATCCCGGTTCTGCAGCGTAATTTAGTGAAAGGGGATTGTTCGCACTCGGATCGGTGTCGAAAATGTAGGTCTCGACAAAGGTAAGATCGGGCGATCCCGCGTAATACCTTTTGTGGTCGTCGAAGGTAAGGTTTTCTGTGCCGATAATCTCATTCTTGCCAGGGCCCTGTATATAATAGATTTTTGAAACGTTGTTGTCGTCGTTGTATTCATACCGGGTACGCTGCTTTAAACTTCCGGAAGATTCAGTATTTCTTTGCACAAGCCGGTCTTTTTCATCATAAACATAATTGACGGTTTCGATGGCCGGATCGCTTCCGAAAGCACGGGTCTTTGAACTTGGCTTTCCATTGCCGCCATAGGCGAAGACGTGGGTTTCCGTGACGTTGGTTCCACTCTGATCGTAAGTATGGACGCATTTCGTAAGCTTTTCGTCCGTGTAGCTCAGTAGAAATTGCTCGCGGGAAGCGTCTGCGTCGTGGTATTGTAACTCCGCTAACCGGTTATTGTCGCCATAAATATAAAGGATGGAATCGGTCCCAGAGGCGGCGGTGTTGCTGGAGACGATGCTGACGGGTAGACAAATTTTTATTTCGTTATGGCTGTCACTACACGTTATCAGCACAGAAGATAAAAGGATAGCGATAATGAAGAAAACGAGTGATGTGGATGCAGCGTGTTTTTTGGGGCTTAACAAAGTCATTGATGGCTAATTATGTGAGGCCCAAAATAGGGTAAATGTTCAGGGCATGCAAGGCTTATGTTTCGAGCGAAATAAAAAACGCCACGGGCAATAAGAATCATGCTATCCGTCGGCGGGAAAACTGTACCTGTCCCGTTGCTTCGGCGCAAAAAAACTGAATGGTCGGACCGAACATAGTCAAATGTTTTAAAGCGGGAAGGTTGCTGGCGAGGACGAGGGCAGGATCTCTTGAAGATTATATTTCGTGCGGAGGACACTTACATGTTGACTTTCGCCTGGTGGCAACGTTGTGTAGGAATTGAATGCTCCGGGTTATTTCTTTTTAGGAATCGTAGAAAGTGCCGACTCAAGCGCCCTGAACAAAACGGGAACGGCCGTGAGCAGACCCATGACCAACGAGAAGGCATTTTTCTGACTGTATAACAAGAACAGAGCTACACCGCTCAATACGATCATAAGCGCCAACCGGACCCGATTCCAATTTCCGTCCTTCGAAACGTTTTCGCGCAGCACGAGGGCTTGCTCCGGATTTACATACGACAGCACGAACTCCCGAAAGCTGGCATTCATGAGCCGGAGCGAACCCTGGCCGACGAATATGCCCTTGCTCAAAAGACGTTTAATGGAATCCACATTTTTCCGGTTCACCAGACCGTCTTCGGCAAGATCGTAGATGAGGTATCGTTCCTCCTGCGAACAGGAATCCCACAGGTAAGCGTAATAGTTATAAGCAAGGCTTTTTATTTTATCCACCAGCTCAACGACTTCAAGACTTTTGGATTGCTTGACAAATCGCTGAAGAATAGGCTTCAGGTTTTGAAGGTATTGTCCGTGGTTGCATTCCTTGTTGATGAACCTGTCGAATTGGCCTGGTACTTTTTCCGAGTAACCGGAGATTTGCAGTGGCTGAATGACCTTATGGAATCGGGCCAGGACTGCATGCCAGCGCGATTTGATATTGACCTCCATTTCCGGAAAGGCATCAAACAATTGCACCGGATGGACAGCGGAAAACAAGAGGATCTTAACATGGGAATAAGAAAGGATTTTCTCCAGGAACCCCAGTTTCTTTTGGGTGAGGTCCTTGTTATTCAAGTCAAACTCAAAATGTTCGATGATGCAAAGGGTTTTGACAGACGACGTTAGCCACTCGTCATACTTTTTTGCTTTGGAAGCAAACGACGGATCACGGAAGTTTATTGAAATGGCTTTCGCGGAACTTTGTTGACGGGTAAACCATTTCAGCGCAGCGTTTGAAAGATTGTTCTCCAGGAAGGATAGTCCAATGATTAAAACAGGCTGAAAGTCTAAGAATTTATCCAGGCGGGAGAATTTTTCCTTTGGCGCGAGTTTGGGTAACATGAATGAGGATGATAAAAGTTTGTCAAGCCACACATCCGTGACGAGCGGAGTCTTATGAATATGGCAAATAAAGGTGCACTGGCTTAGCACTTTGATAAGGAAGAATAAATAAATCAGCGCCAAAACTCCAATGGCGAACGGAAAGATCCGGAGATGAAATGTCGGGATCTTCGCTACAGATGCCTTTGGCGGAGGAGGGCCGGGCTTGGCGGGTTGCAGTGCCAACGAGTCCGATTTTTTGGTCCAACGCCATAGGGTTCCACCAAAATGCGTCTGGAGGCTGTCGTTGTTCTGAAGAAAGGTGAGCGCGGGCTTCCCCGTAATCCAGGCGGCGAGGCGTGGAAATCCGGAGGTGGCCGGCTTGCTTCTCAGGGTATTCCGCGTTTCGCTTTTACGCGTTTCATCCGATATCCCGAAGCGGTAGATTTCGTGATCGCCTTCCGTAGGTGTGCCGTCATTGTTGTATAACTTTTGAGTGAAGGCAAGCTGATTGGCCATGGTAAACAACAATCGTTCGTGGTTGAAGGAGTGCTTAAAAAAGATGACCGTGGGGAGAACCCCAATCAGCAGCAGCAGGGAAAATAACGCGGGTGTGAAAAGCCATAGCACACCGTCGGGTGAATGCTTCACGCGTGATGCCAACCAGGCCACACCGCGCCACGAAATTTTTTTATCGACAATTTCCTTGATTTGCCTCAGCGACGGCAACGACATGTTGATGATGACGATAAGGGCAATCTGAATGAAGACCACCCAGGGGAAATGAGGAAACCCGTGCGAGACACCCGCCAAAATGTCCAGCAAGAAGATCAGGACGATGGGCACAAGGAGGATGCTCAGTCTTGGACTGCTATAATAGTTTTGATAGGAAGGCATGTTCAGATAAACAAAGAGGGGTGGTAGCAGACAAGCCGGGAGCGTGATAAGCACAAAGATTTCTTCCAGATCGTTCAACATGCCAAAAAGGAACAACGAAATCAAGAGCAGAAGCAAAAATAGATTTAGCCAGAGGATGCTCGCATATTTCTTTGATTTTTTTACTTCCGGCTTTAGCCAATCCAGCGACAAATGCGCGATGGCTCTTTTGTGAATCAAGCGAATGAGCACGACCGTGACCAATACCATCAACAGCTGAATGCCCAGCAAGCCGGTGGTGACGAGCTTAACATAAAACTTTGAAGTCTCCTCCGCAGTAAGATCCTTCATGACAATTAAGTAAAGCGGAAAATTTCGCATCGGCGTGATCTTCACGCGGTGTTCTTTGTTGTAATAGAGCCAGGCATCGGTGGGCATCTGGTGAAAGAATTGTTCGAAGGTAGTTTTGGGAAGGCCGAGCTCTTCGAATATGTTTTCGTTGTTGTTTCGATTAATGTCCGAATGAAACCAGACCTCACCGTTTTTGGTGGCGATGCAAAACTTATAGTTCGGTGGCAGGATGGGGTCCATAACCGAGAGCAGCTTCGTTGTCATGCCGACAACCTTCATCTGGGTACAATCGCTTGACCGTTTGGAGAGTACAGCTTTGGGATCAATTTCTGTCCACGATAAGATCGATTCTAGGACAAACGTCGTGTCAGCAAAGGGATTTCTCCAGGCTTTGTTCGAATCGAAATCTTTGAAGTATGCCCGTTCCGACACGTCAATCGGGGGAGTGGAAATTCCATTGCTCCATTTGATCCTTTGCATTCCCGTGGAGTCCGTCCAATGGATTCTCATGGTTCTGAACTTTTTGTTGGGAAGTGAACTGGGTTTTTTATCCGGGAATAGCCGGAGGATCCCCTTGGGAACGTCCTTAAGATTGGACTTTCCACCAGAAATAATGATGCTTTTCGGGTAATGCGGGAATGACGCATCGGCGGTGTCGAGAATACTCAGATTGTTTTTGATCTCCGCGTCGAATCGTTGCTGGATCGCTTTCGATAAGGGATCTAAATTTTCTTCCTCATAGAGCCTGGAGGAGCTCAATTCCAGGCTTTGGATAGTCAGTGTGCAAAGGAAACATCCTAGCAACAAAGACAGACCGCACCAGATGACGTCTGATTTGTTGAGGCGTTCGACTTTGCTAATAAAGATCACTTTGATCATGGGCAGTGAAAGCACCAGGAGGAGCGCAGCGATGATCAACGTGTAAAGTAAAGAGGGTTCAATGCTCCGCGTTTCGTCCCGGTAATCGGTTTCCTTTTGGAGTCCCAGGAGCAAACATTTTTTTCCGGCAAGTGAAAACGGATGGGTGAACACCTCATAGGCGGTGCCGTTTAAGTTGAGCGTAGTACGACGCCCCTGATTTTTGTAAACCGAAATCGCGGCAGAATCCGAAATGCCGATGGTATTGGTGTTGAATAAAACTTCGGGATGAGCTTTCGGATCAACTTCGGAACCAGCTTTCAGCAAGACGTAGTCTTCAATAACATCCTGGAAAAGCCCTTTGGTAAAATTCTGATAGGTGATCGAGGCCTTCAGCAAATAGGCCGACTTGGGATTTCCAGAATTTTGAAGAACAAGAATAGTGTCTGAGAAAATTATTTTCGAAGGGGATAGTTCCAGATCAATAAACGCGGTCGTATCTTTAATAGAGGTTAAGCCCTCGACAATAATCCCTTTTTTTAATAATTCTGTTTTGTACTTTGCTTTAGTTGAAGTGGTGTCCTGGGCGTTTATCTTCTCCCTCTTTTCCCATAGGTAGTTTTTAATGATGTGCCTTTCCCGGTATTGCTCCAGTTTGTGATTGAGATTATTCGCCGCGCGTCCCAGCACCCTGAAATTCCGAAGCGTCACCGCCTCCTCTCTATTGCTCACATACACAAAAAAGTATAAACAAAGCAAGGTCAGTATCAACCCTGTGGTGATAAAGAATGCCACCGATTGCCGGAATTGGGCCGACAAAGTCATAAGGTGAGCGTCAAATAAAATGAGCCGGTGAAGACCTCCCTGGTTTTCATGCTTCAAAAATGAGTTTGATCGCGTCCCTGAATTCAGTTACGCATTCGATTATTCGTTTACGTCAAATGCTCCACAGCACTCCGTAATTCCTGAAAACACGCAAACGAAAATTTCTCCCTAAGTATTCTCAGGTAGGAGTGGGTTATAATTTTTATTCTGACGGATTCCAGGTGGGCTCGATCGACACGAGGGCATACAAACAACTCAAGGAATCTTTAAACAAGATAAGATTTAATTCAACATTTGCAAATGAGACGGCTTGATTTTTCGAAGGCTGTTGTTGATGAGAACGCGAGGAACGACAACGTTCAAAGCGAAAGCATAGTAGGCGAGGGAGGATTGAACAACACCATCTCGGGCCGTTTCGAATATTGCTCGATCAGCACGTTAGGCGTAACGCGGGCAAATTGTTTGAAGTCTTTTGAAAGATGGTAGTAGTCTGTGAAGCCGAACTGCAGGGCGATCGAGAGCCAGTCGGTGTCAGGATGCTGCTCCTTGAATTCGAATGCTTTTGCAAAACGGCTGATCCGGCTATACAATTTTGGAGAGATGCCGATTTGTTTTAGAAATTTTCTTTCGAACTGCCGTGGACTTAGGTTGGCCTGCCCCGCAACCCAATCCAGCGAAAAGGAATAAGGTTGATCAAGAAGCAGGCTCGCAATCGAGTCG
>CBIHQM010000289.1:0-8809 GCA_966211885.1 uncultured Chryseolinea sp. | reverse complement strand
TTTAAAATTGGTCACCATGCCCGAAGGGTTCGAGCCGTGGTCGGGCTCGGTCAACCCAAAGCAACCCAGCCACTCACCCGAAGCCAGCTTCGGCAAATATTTTTTGCGTTGCGCTTCCGATCCGAATTTATAGATGGGATACATCACCAGCGATCCCTGCACGGATGCCGTCGACCGCATGCCCGAATCGCCGCGCTCGATCTCCTGCATAATGATGCCATACGAAATATAGTCAAGACCACCCCCGCCATACTCGTGCGGAATGGTCGGCCCAAAGGCGCCAATCTCACCAAACTTGCGCACGATCTCGTAGGGGAAATGAGCACGTTGCGCCCAATCCTCGATGTAGGGGGAGATCTCGCGTTTCACAAAATCGCGGATGGAACTGCGAATCAGCTTGTGCTCTTCGGTCAACAGATCGTCAACCCCGTAGAAATCAGGGTGTTCATACAAATCCTGCTTCAACGACTTCTTGGTTTGGGATGCTTCAAGGGCGCTAATAGACATATACAGTTGCGTTTAGTGAAAGACTGAGTGCGCGGACACAAAGGATGATGATACGGTGCGAGCGATCACGTGGTTTTGGCGGCCCCCTTGTCACTTCGGGCGAGCCTGTCGTACCGAACGGGTGGCGGGCTCGCCATTGACTGTTCCCAAAGGGAATGTTCGGGCGGGCTTTCCACTACTATCCCTGGCCGAGGCTGCCAGTCCTGAACGTATCACCTGGTGACCCTCCCACAATACATTAGGGTGGGGCTATGGCTCAAAATCCGTCTACCCTTACACCCTCTATTCCAGGACCCCCATGCCCCATTTGTTGGTGTCCCACCAACAAATCACATTCAGCATCCCCACCGTATTCCTGAGATTGATACCCCACAAATTGGTTTAAAGCCGCAAAGGGTTCGCTCCGTATTACTTTGTGTTTTAACTTTCGGACAAATTTACACAAGTAATTTACATTCTTATCCTTTGACCAATGGCCGACAACGCGGTGGACCCTACGCTCCTGGAACAATTGAAGAAACTACAGGCCAAATACAACGTCATGGGCCAGGACCTGTCGTCCTACCTCGACGGCCTCCTGTACTCCGATTACCTCACCTATTGGGACTATATCCACCTCGACACCCTCCTAAGCCTGCAGTCGCCCAAAACCCACTTCCCCGACGAAAAAGTATTCATTGTCTATCACCAGATCACCGAACTCTATTTCAACCTGGTGTTGTGGGAGTTGGAACAAATGGCCAACCATGAGAACCCCGACGAAGCCTTTTTTGTGGCCCGCCTCGGGCGCGTCAACCGCTATTTCCACCAGCTCAGGGATTCGTTTTCCATCATGGTAGAGGGCATGGAAAAAGACCAGTTCCTTAAATTCCGCATGTCGTTGCTGCCCGCCAGCGGGTTCCAATCGGCCCAATACCGGCTCATCGAAATTTGTAGCACCGACATGATCAACCTGGTCAATATCGCCGAGCGCGAGGCCGTGAACGAATACAGCGACATCGACGTGCAGCTTGAAAAACTCTATTGGCGCAGCGGCGCCACCGAACTGGCCACCGGCAAAAAAACGCTCACACTCCAGCAGTTCGAAGAAAAATACATGGCCTGGTTCAAGGCCACCGGCATGCGCTACCGCGACAAGAACATCCGCAAACGCTACCTCAAATACTTCCCCCAAAGCGCACCGGTCATCGCCGCCCTGCGCGAGTTCGATACCCTGGCGAACGTGCTCTGGCCCTTGGCCCACCTCAAGGCTGCCGGCCACTACCTCAACAAAAACGCCGAAGACATCAAGGCCACGGGGGGCACCAATTGGCAGAAATTCCTCCCCCCGCGCTTCCAAAAAATCATGTTTTTCCCCGAATTATGGTCGCCCACCGAAAAAGAGGAATGGGGAAAGGCCGCCTTCATGGCCAACCCCCTGGAGCTTATCCATAAACACTGAAATTATTACTACCTTTGTCAGGGACTAACGTGCTGGCATTGAGAATTTTTACTTCCATAATCCTCCTCTTTGCGAGCGCGAGCCTCCTTTGCGCCCAGGGTGTCACCCGTCAAACCTACCACGATAAGGAGCGCCAGCATCTCAAGGAAGTCTACCAGGTAAAAGACACGGTCCGCAACGTCAACCATGGTCTGTACATTTCCTATTATCTCAACGGCAAGATCGAGTCCAAGGGGCAGTTCACCAACAACGAAACGTCTGGTGTCTGGGAGTTCTATTATGAAACCGGCAGCCTGCGCATGCGCGGCATCCTCTTCAAAGGCGCCAACTACGGCCTGTGGGAATATTTTTTCGAGAGCGGCCACAAAAGCATGGAGGGCATCATCTATGGTAAAAACCGCGAAGGCGAGTGGCGCACCTACTATGAGACCGGCCAGGTGAAAGACGTTGGCGAATACAAAGACGGCAAACACGTTGGCCATTGGAAAACTTTTTTTGAAGACGGCTCCCTCAAAGGCGAGATCGACTACACCGAAGACTTTGGCCGCTATACCGAATACTACCACTCCGGCAAGATCTATGGCGAAGGCCCCCGCACGGGTACAAAAAATGTGGGCCTCTGGCGCTACTATGCCGAAGACGGAACCCTGCAAAATGAAGGTGAATTCGAAAACGGCAAAAAGAGCGGGACCTGGACTACCTATTATCCCTCCGGCAAAGTAATGTCGCGTGGCGCCTTCCACGCCGACGAACCCGATGGTGCCTGGGAGTACCTCTACGAAGACGGCACCGTGCGTTCACAGGGCGAATTCGAGAACGGAAAGAAAGAAGGTTATTGGAAATCGCTCGGCTCCACAGGCAAACTCAAAAGTGAAGTCACCTACAACGCCGGCACCGGCGAATACCGGGAATACTACCCCAGCGGCAAATTGAAAGTCAAGGGCAACATTGTCGAAGAAAAGCGGCAGGGCAAGTGGGAGTTCTTCTATGAAGACGGCAAGAAAGAAGGCCTCTGCCAATACGAGAAGGGCAAAGGCACCTACTACGGCTACTACCCCAATGGCAACCTCCAAACCAAAGGTACCCTGGAAGAAGATCTGAAGACCGGAACCTGGGAGATATACGAAAACGACGGCAAACTCTCCGGCTATTACCGCCCGTTCTACGACGACCGCAAACTGAGCAAGGAAATCACCACCCTTGCCAACAAGGGAAGCAACACAAAGCGGGAAGCCTATGCGCCGCGCCGCTTCACCTATTTCGATTCGCGTTTCAACGAATTCCAGGGCGTCATCTTCGGCACCAATCCCGTGTGGTTGGCCACGGGACGGCTACCGCTCGGCATCGAGTTTTATATCCAGGAGCGCATCGGTCATGAGTTCGAGTTCATTGGCATCCGCAGCCCCTTCTTTGTGATGGACGAGAACATCACGCCGGGTAAGCGGTTCGAGCGGGGGTATAGCATCGCGATCAAACAGAAATTTTATAATGCGCTAAAGGCAGGCATGTGGTACTTTGGGCAAGAGATCCGGTTCACCAACCTGGGCCACTTCGTAAACCAGAAACAAGTGAACAGCCAAAACCCGGACGACATCTTCACCTTCAACGCGGTGGAACAACGAATCGAGTGGGGGGCGTTGCTGGGCTACCGGCTCATGAAGCGGAATAATGCCAAGGGATTTACGATTGATGCTTTCATTTCGGGCGACATCGGCTATCGGAGTTTTGATGTTGATCCTAATTTTGCGTCATATTTTGCGGATCTTAATCAATCACATTTTTCACATACCGTGCATGTGGGGTTGAATTTGGGAAATGTGTTTTCGTTTCGGTAGCGACGGAAAATCATTTTAAACCAAAGAGGCGCAAAGTCAACACAACGCCCTTGTTGGTGTTCTTCACCAACAAGAATAGCTTCCACTCAACACTCCCGAAGCAAATAATGCCTTCCGAGTAATTCATAAGTGATTTATAAAGTCACTTATATCATTTAGTGACTCACGCCATCAAATCTTGTTGGTGAAGAACACCGACAAGGGCGGTGGGCGGTAGCCTCACCATTTCGGCCGTATCCCCGGAGCAAACGGAAACTCTAAACTCTTATAATATTCCAAAGAACCTTCCGGCTTCTCCAGTCCGGCAGGCAACGGCATCTTTGAAAAACTTTGGAAATACAACACACAAGCATTACGCCACCAAACAGCCTCCTGATGCTGAATGGCTAGCAAACTTTTTACATGCTGAAATTGCTCCTCGTCAACCTTATGCTCCACGCTATTCCATTGGCGCTGCATCCACGCGGCAGAATCCGCGCCGTTATAGTAGGCATGACATAATGCATCCCACAATGATTCACCCGATCGCATTTTATACTTCCAGGGCAAATGATGAAACCACAAAAGGTATTTGTCCGGGCAATGCCCCAGCGGGCTGTACAGATCCTGTGCTTCCTTTGTGTATTGGGAAAGCGCGTTGCTGCCCGAAGTCGTCCGGTCAAAGCCAACGCCAAGGCTATCGGCTTGATGGTAGTAGACGGACGTCCAATCGGCGCGCGGCTTGTCTTTGATCCAGGGGCCCGGGCCATAGTGGTGGTTGTAGCCCATGATGTGGTGCAGCCCCAGCGGTGTCATATATTGAACGGTGATCTCGCGTGAGGCCAGCATCATGGCTTTTGTCGGTGCGATCACGGCGGGTTGATTCGAAAACGTCATCCGGATCCATTCGTCGGCCAGGGCTTCCGACGATAGCTGATGATCCCAGGCCAGGCGTCCGTAGGCATACCAATTGGCCTGCGCAAACGGGTGACCACACCAGTTGCGATCATTGCCAATGTTGGCCACACCGGCAATCGCGGTGAGGTTGTGGTGATCCAGTGAGCCGTCCACCACCTTCGAAACAAACGAGCCTTTTCCTTTTGTGTAGGTGTCGGCATCCAGGCATTCTTTGAACAGTGGTGCCATGTACACCAGGTGTGTGGCGAAGCCGAGGTATTCTTGGGTGAGTTGAAATTCCACCATCAACGACGTGTTGGGCATGGCGCCAAAGAGCGGGTGAAAAGGTTCGCGCGGTTGAAAATCGATGGGACCGTTCTTCACCTGGACCAGGGCATTGCTTTTAAATTTTCCATCCAGCGGTTTGAATTCTGTATAGGCTTGCTTTGCGCGATCGTCGGCCACTTCATTGCTGTAGACAAAGGCGCGCCACATCACAATGCCGTTGTGCGGTGCGAGCATGTCGGCGAAGAGGTTGGCGCCATCGGCGTGGGTGCGGTTATAGTTTTGGGGGCCGGGTTGGCCTTCGGAGTTGGCTTTGATACAGAAGCCGCCAAAGTCGGGGATGTAGGTGTAGATCTCGTCGATCTTTTTCTTCCACCAGTTTCGAACATCGGCGTCCAACGGGTCGGCTGTTGGCAATCCCCCGATCTCCACCGGGGCGCTGAAACGGGCTGTGAGATAGACCTTGATGCCATAAGGGCGGAACAGATTGGCCAGTGCTGCTACTTTCTTTAAGTAGGGTTCTGTCAATATTTGGGCGTTGGCATTGACGTTGGTCAGCACCGTTCCATTGATGCCGATCGAAGCATTGGAGCGAGCGTAGTCGGCATAGCGCGGGTCGATGTAATCGGGAAGCTTGTGCCAATCCCAAAGCGAAAAGCCGGCATAGCCACGCTCCACGGTGCGATCGAGATTATCCCAATGATTTAAAATGCGCCGTTTGATCTTTGGGGCGCTGGCCACGGAAAGCGATTGAAGATCTTGTTGTGTCTGCAACAAGCGTATGAAATGGAACGTGCCGTAGAGCACGCCAACGTCGGTATTGGCTGTGATCACGATGCAGGGCTTTCCTTTCACCGACGTGCTCGTGATCAGGAATCCTTCGTCTCCCAAAGTCCCGAGCGTTGCATCAAGGTGTAAGGAAGCTATGAGCGCTGAATTCTTTGGCGTTCCCAGAAGAAGCGTTCCGGGGGCGATGGTTTTTCCGTTGATCAATTTTGTTCCCAACAGCCCGGCAACAGCCTGTTCCAGTTCTTTTTGTGCTATCGTCAGGGTGAGCGATTTCTTTTCCACCATCAAGGTCTGCAGCGCCGCTTTATATTTTTTTGCGACAGTGGCATCCTCGATCGGCCGGTAAGATAACCACAACCGGTAACCATCGTCGGCTACAACGCGTGCGGTGAGGCCCGCGAATACGATCATCAAAAAGCAAGGGCGTAAAAAAGCAGACAAGGAACGTGTCATAGGTGCGGGCATAGGGAACGGTTAGACTTTTTTTCGAAGCGACGACTCGCGCACGATCAGGTCGTGGCGCAGCACGATGGTGTTGAGGCTGCCGCCTTCTTTGCTATCAAGTTTCCGGATCAACGTGGCGGCGGCCAACTCGCCCATTTCCTGGCCAGGATAGTTCAGCGTGGTGAGATTGGGTTCGATCACTTTGGAGAGCGGGTCGTTGTTAAAACCCGTCACGGCAATCTGTTCAGGGATCTTTATGCCGGCCTGTTTCAACGTGGCAATGCAGCTCACGGCCGTGGTGTCGTTGGCGCAAAAGATGCCGTCGGGCAATTGGGGGAGTGCGAGTATGCATTGCGTGATTTCCACGCCGGCTTGCTCGGTCAGGTTTGAAATGAAAACCAGTTCCTCATTGTAGGGCAGCACGGCGTCGAGGAGTGCGTGTTTGAAGCCGCGAAGGCGCTCGCTATAGACGTTGCGTTTGATGTCGGCCGTGATGTGAGCAATGCGACGGCATCCTTGTTGGATCATGTGTTGCGTCACTTCATAGGCAGCCTTGTGGTTGTCGATGATGATGCTGGTGCACTGCGGGTGTTCAAAAACACGATCGAAGAAAATGAGCGGTATGCCTTTGTTGAGAAAAAGATCGAAGTGTGAAATGGTTTCCGTGTCGCAGGCCAGTGAAACCAGCAGACCATCCACACGGCTGTTGTAGAGGGTCTTCACGTTGGTCATTTCTTTGTCCTTGGACTCGATGGACTGGCTGATGATGAGGTTGTAGCCCGCAGCATTGGCCACTTTTTCCATCCCCGAGATGACCGACGCCATAAAATAGCTGTTGAGACGGGGCACGATCACGCCGATGGTGTTGCTCCGGCTGCGACGAAGGTTGCTGGCGAAGTGGTTTTGCTGATACCCCATTTCCTTGGCCTTGTCGAAGATGCGCTTGCGGGTATCCTTGCGGATGGCCGGGTGATCTTTCAGCCCGCGGCTCACGGTGGCCGGCGACAGGTTCAAGGCCTCAGCAATGTCATATATAGTGGTCTCTTTTTGGCTCATTGGGGTCTCTTTCGAAAAGAAAGTTATGGAATGCAAAATACAATGCAACCGCCTTTTATAGGATGCCTGATTTACCGCGCCTCACGTCCGGAAACAGGGAGCAAATTTCTCCCGCCAACACTGGCCTAAGCCTGTCGAAGGTACGCAAAGGCATCATTTTTATATAATCGGTTGCATCACAATAATGACCACTTTTAGCATAATTAAGGCTATTTATAGAAATATTAAGAGCGCAAAAAGGCGCAAAGAATTTTCTTTGCGCCTTCTTTGCGCTTCTGCGCCTTTGCGTTTAAATGTATTTTTACACGGCTACTGTTCGCGCACTAGGCCGGACGAGCATCCATATCAGGCCTGCGAGCGCATACCCTCCCCACACGGCGATCAGTATAAAATTCACGGGCATACCGCTGGTTTCGGATGGTCCAACCAACGCCAGCAACGACAATCCCACACCACCGCCCAAAAAGTAAGCCGTAGTCCCCAGGCTTGAAGCCAGGCCATGATTTTCTTCAGCAACCTCTTGCACCGTCATCACCATCAGGCTGGGGATGCAGATGGCCATGCCGATGCCCGAGATACAAAGCATGGCCAGCAGCAAGAAGGGAAACGCGCCGTTCCACCAGAAGAAAATGAACATTGCCATCGCGCCCACCACCATGCTCATCATGCCTAGGATGCCGATGTGTTGAAGGCTTAGCTTGTTCAATAACACACCCAGCCCATATTTCGACACTACCATCGACAGGATCCCAAATGGGAAGAGCAGCATGCCGGCATGCGCGGCACTATAATGCAGCGTGTTTTGCAACACCACCGAAATGATAAAAAGATAACTGTTAAAGAAGGCACCCAACAATGCAAACACTCCCACCGCCAGAGCGGTGCTGCCGTTCAGCAAAATATCAACTTGAAGCAAGGGATTTTGAGAAGCGAGCGAACGCCGGATAAATCCATACGAAGCAGCTGCCAGCAACGTCACTACTCCAGCCAACCACATGGGATGGGCGATGAAAGTGGGTAAAGCATGGATGAGGTAGGAGAGCAGCAGGATCGCGCCCGTGAGCAGCGATGCGGAGAGAATATCGGGAGTGCGCTGTGTCTCATCTTTAGCATCGGGCTCGATGAAGCGATAGGCCAGCCACAGCGTGGAAGCGATCACCGGCACATTAATAAAGAACACCCACTGCCAGCCGGCCCACGTGGCGACCATGCCTCCGACAGACATACCAAAGCTCGACCCGATGGCGGCAAACGCACTGAAGATGCCCATGGCCCGGCCGCGCTCCGAAGGTTCGCGGAACGTAAACGAAATGATCGACAGCGCCGCGGGCATGATGAATGCTGCACCAACGCCTTGGATCATCCGGAAGGCGATGAGGGTCGTGAAGGTTGTCGCGCATCCGGCACCCAATGAGGTGAGCAGGAAAATCGCCGCGCCCCAAAGAAACATGCGTTTTCGTCCGTAGCGGTCTGCCAGTTTTCCACCCAGGATCAGAAATCCTCCGTAGGGGATGAGGTAGAGCGTTTGCAGCCATTGCGCGCTTTGCATCGAAAGCCCGAGTGCTTGCTGGATGAT
>CBIHQM010000288.1:0-8812 GCA_966211885.1 uncultured Chryseolinea sp. | reverse complement strand
TCACCACGCCCACGGACTCGGTCATCAAACGCTTCTGCTCGGTTCCGTACCCCACGACCACCACTTCTGAGAGTTGCTTGATATCCGATTGCAGGGCCACGTCGATCACCTCGCGCGTGCCGGCAGTAATTTCCTGCGGCAACATGCCGATGAATGTAAACACCAGGATATCGTCCGGAGCGGCGTCGATGGTGTACTGACCATCCGCATCCGTCACGGTGCCCCTAGGGGTACCTTTGATCACCACGTTTACCCCGGGTTGGCCCGTGCCGTCGTCCGCACTGGTCACCTTGCCGTGAACCGTGCGTTGCTGGGCCAGCGAGCACCAGGATAAAAATGAAAAAATTAAAAACAGTAGCGTTTTCCTCATAAGCATCGGGGGTTTAGTATAGCGTTATCGTTGTAATGGTTATATTTTTTTAATGCTTAAAAACGACGAAGCGATCCTTATCGTTGCTTGATCACTTTCACAGAAGAAATTTCTTTGCCGTTGTCGATCCGGAGCAGATAAACACCATCCGGAAACCCGGATAGGTCGACGGCCTGCTCCAGGCTGCCGCCATGCTGTTCGAGTAACGTCCTGCCCACGATGTCCACAATGGAAAGCTCCAGATCCCAGGATGCGGGAATGTCCCGCGACAAATTAAATATACCACTTGACGACGGATTCGGAAAGACATGAAGCGAAGAAAGCCCGAATTCACTGTCCACCCCAACCACTGGGTACTCAAATGCGTAAGGTGCGTCCGTTGACGGAACGGGGACGCCAGCGTCCAACACGGCGCTGCCGTTCAACAGCACATAGTGCATGGAAGCAAACCCGGCATAATCACGCGCCGGGCCACCGTCGTTCACCGGCTGTGATGCCAAGGCGGCTTCCGTGCCGCGATTGATCAATACCAAAACGGATTGATTGCCCGCAGCCTTGAAATGATTGAGTCCGTCTTGTTGATAGAATTTCACGTAATTTTTTTTATTGAGGTAAATGCCATAGCGTGCGCTATCGGCCACTACTGCATAAGAGACCGCCGCCGTCGTATTCTCATAATCGTCCGTCGTGGCGGGATCGAATGTATTGGCCATGATGACCGACGTTGGCAAAAGGCGCAAGCCTTTCTGATAGGAAAGCCTGCCGTAATACGCGGCATATCCATCGGTGCGGTGGTTGGTGGTGAACGAGCGTCCGGCATAACGGCTGTCTTCTCCCGCGAAGGCGATGACCATCCCATTCCGGCGGATGTGGTTGTTTAGCAGGATGCCGGTGGGTCCCCCCGCAAGAAAATTGAACAACAAGCCGTTGTCGTTCTCCACAAACAATATTTTTTTTGACCGGCGGATGATATTGCGCAGCGCCATTTGACTGATGTCGTTCGTCGCCGTCGCGGTCTCCACCAGCGTTGTACCTCCACCCAAATCCTTTATTTTTTGAACAAACGTCTTGCCTTTTCCGGGTGCGGTCACCACCACCACGGTGTCGTGGAGTTGTCCGTTCTCTTTCACCAAGTAGTTCAAAAGGTCATTGTTGTCGCTCACCTCGCCGCCACCGCTGAGGGCCACCGCATAATTCCCGGTTTCGTCATAGGGCTGGGGTGAGACTACGCCGGGTGGTCCCTCCAGCACTTCAAAGGTCTTGAGGTCGATGCGATGACCGTGCAGGAGCTGGATCGCGTTGATGGAGTCGGCCACCGGTATTTCGTCTTTAAAAGCTGCGTAAGACGCGCTGTTATAGATCGACACCGTCCCAGTTCCGAACACTTCGGCTTTTTTATCAGGGTCGATGCAAAGGGCTGTGCGGTCGTCCACGCCAATGCCCGTGATCAGCGCGTGTTTGTCGAGATACCAACGGGCAAGAAAGGGCAACAGGCGGCCTATACGCCCGCGTTCCGTAAAATGGGAATCAAAAAGAAATCCGGGAAGGAAGGCCAGGAAATCGTCCGCAAGCGTGATGTCTTTATTATAGAGATTGGCCAGGGTTTCGTCCGGGTATGCCGATCCTTTTTCGGCGGTATACATCACCCCGGATAAAATGGCCATCCCAGCCGATGTGCCCGACATCACGCCACCCGCATGGAACTTGTCCAAGGCGGCCTGCATGGTCTTCGTGTTTTTGAACTGGGTATAGTAGATGGATTGATCACCGCCTTTGAAAAAGAAGGCGTCATAGGTCATCAGCTGGTCGTAGGTACTTTGGAGATCGGCAACGGTACGGCTAGCAATCTTTATATTGTCAGCCGCCGTGGCCCCAAGCGATATAAAATAGTCTGGAATGAAATTATCTTCATCCGAATAGCTGATAACGGCCACCTTTTTGTTGGCGGCGTGGTCGACGATCCATCGATAGGGCGCGTCACTCCATCCCCCCTCACTCTCCGACCCGCCACCAATGAGGACGAGTTTGCCTTGTGCGGCGAGAGAAATGGGCAGACATAGTAATACAATGACAGTGATCCGGTAAAATCCCCGCATAGGCTCCAATTACACTTGAATAATAGTTATTACTCTTGTGTGATTAAACTGTTAATTATACAATAGGTTTTAAATCAGGTAGCGTGGTAACGCTTTTTTTGAAGTGTCCTATATCGAACATTCTACCGGAAGACGTTCTGTTCATGAACTTTTAGACAGCACACCAAGTTAATCGCAGATACAAAGCAGCTGAAGCGCAGTGCCTCTGCGTTAACTTTGCGTCTCTTGGTCGAAGCTTTAGCGAAGGAGAGGCTTTGCCCGCCGAAGCTTTAGCGAAGGAGGGCGTTAAACATTTTTATCCATGAAAGAAATAAAGATCCTCGCCATTGTCGGAAGTCTCCGGGCAACGTCTTCCAATCACGTCGTCGTGAAGCACCTGGCACGGCTTGTGCCAGACGACGTCGATTTTCAAGTATACGATGGCATGGGAAAGTTGCCGCTCTTTGACGACAGCGAAACAACGCCGCCCGCGGTGCAAGATCTGCGCGATCAATTAAAAGCGGCCGATGGTGTTCTCATCTGCACACCGGAATATGCTTTCGGCGTGCCCGGTGCGTTGAAAAATGCGTTGGATTGGACAGTGTCTTCCGCAGAACTGGTGAACAAGCCTGTGGCGTTGGTCACCGCCTCGACGGGCGGCGAAAAAGCGCACGCCGCGTTGCTCTACATCCTCGAAGCGTTGTCGGCCCGCGTCGCCGAAGATGCCCGTTTACTGATCTCCTTTATCCGCGCCAAACTGAAGAACGGCGAGGTGTCGGATGCCGACACGCTGCGCGCCCTCAACGCGGTGCTGGCGGCCATCATCCGCGAAGCAAGACTCTCCAAAGCCGAAGGGGGCTCCTCACCACACTGACATTCGCCCCCGTCACGGCTTCGCCGCACGAAGCACGACCGACCACTCCGGGCCGGAGAAGACCTTGTACTTATCCGAAAAACTTCCCAGGTTAATGCCCAGCGAGAAATTGAGCAAGCTGTTGAGATACCCCAAAGGCTCCCCTTCCCTGACACCGGAAAAGGTATTTACAAAGGGTACTTTGCCTTCGTACACCAGGCGCTTATCGTTATAAACCTCCACCCCAATCCATCCGCCTTTTTTAACCCCCAGCTTTTCAAACGTCGCGCCATCGATGTTGGTCCAGACGTTGCCGTATTGAATGTCCAGCACAGGAATGTTGCCGCGGATCTCGCCATTTGCAAAGACCGGTTTCTGATAGGCCACCCGCACCACGTCGTTGTTCAATTTGGGGCCCACCTCTTCGAAGGTGATCACTCCGGCTGCCAGCCGCGCGCCGGTGTAGGCATACACGTCGCGCCCGTGGAAGGTGTAGGACTGGTTGCTGTTCTTCAGCCGGTTTTTGGCTTCATCGATTTCCCGGACTTCCTCGATGCCGAGCGATTCGGCCACCAGGGTGAGTGTGCCGTTGTCGGGGGTGACCACAAAGTGACCGGTCTTGGTCTTCAGCACCACCGATTTACGGTCCGACCCCACCCCGGGATCGACGATGGAAACAAACACGGTGCCTTTGGGCCAATAGGGTGCCGCCTGGTTGAGACGATAGGCCGCTTCCCAGATATTATAAGCAGGGATCTCGTGAGTGAGATCGAAGATCCGCAGGTCGTCGGAAACGGAAATGGCCACCCCTTTCATGGCGCCCACGGCTCCGTCTTTCAGACCGAAGTCGGATTGAAATACCAACGGCCGGTGCTGCCCTAACGCGAGTGAGCCTGCGAAAAGAAAGCCGGCGACAAACAGAAAATTCAGTGCACGCATGTTCCAGTAAAATTTATGTTAGGTCTATAGCAAAAATAGCAGAATTAATAAAGTATCGAAGGCGCCGGCAAGGAACGGCACGAGGCTTTTCGTATCTTTGTAGCTTGATCATTTTAAGTCATCATGATTGCTGCTAATAACGTATCCCTCCAGTTCGGAAAAAGGGTTCTCTTCGACGAAGTCAACATCAAATTCACCCCGGGCAACTGCTACGGTGTGATCGGTGCAAACGGTGCCGGTAAATCCACGTTCCTGAAAATCCTCGCCGGCGACGTAGATCCCACGCGCGGAAACATCAGCATCGAACCCGGCAAACGGATGGCCGTGTTGCGCCAGAACCACTATGAGTTCGACGAAATAGCGGTGCTCGACACGGTGATGATGGGCCACAGCAAACTGTGGAGCGTCATGAAGGAAAAAGACGCCATCTATGAAAAACCCGATTTCTCGGAAGCCGATGGCATGCGTGCATCGGACCTCGAAGCCGAGTTTGCCGAAATGAACGGATGGAATGCACAGTCAGACGCCGCCGCCTTGTTGAGCGGCCTGGGCATTGCCGAGGAAGATCACTACCGGCTCGTGAAAGAGCTTGCCGGTAACCAGAAAGTGCGCGTCCTCCTGGCGCAAGCCATCTTCGGGAACCCCGACATCCTCATCCTCGATGAGCCTACCAACGACCTGGACATTCATACCATCACCTGGCTGGAGGATTTCCTGCTTGAATTTAAAAACACCGTGATCGTTGTATCGCACGACCGTCACTTTTTGGATACGGTCTGTACCCACATTGTCGACATCGACTTCAGCGCCATCAAGTTGTATACCGGTAACTACACGTTCTGGTATCAGTCCAGCCAACTGGCCCTGTCGCAGCGTTCGTCGGCCAATAAGAAGGCGGAAGAAAAGAAGAAGGAATTGCAGGAGTTCATTGCCCGCTTCAGCGCCAATGCCTCCAAATCGCGCCAGGCCACCAGCCGCCGCAAGCTGCTGGAAAAGATCAACGTGGACGACATCCAGCCGTCTACGCGCCGCTACCCCGCTATCATCTACCAGCAAAAGCGGACCGCCGGCGACCAGATCCTCCACATCGAAAACCTGAGCTACTCCACGGGCGATACCGTGTTGTTCAAGAACCTCGACCTGTACGTCAACAAAGGCGACAAGATCGCGTTCCTCAGCAAAGACAGCCTGGCCATCACCTCGCTGTTCCAGATCCTGAACAACGAACTGAAGCCCACCCGCGGCGAGTTCAAATTCGGCCAGACCATCACCACCGCCTACCTGCCCGGCAACAACGAAAAGTTCTTCCAATCGGACGATAACCTGATCGATTGGCTGCGCCAGTTTGCCGAAGAGGAGAACAAGGATGAAGTGTATGTGCGGGGTTTCCTGGGCAAGATGCTCTTCTCGGGGGAAGAAGTTTTCAAAAAATGCAACGTCCTCTCCGGAGGCGAAAAAGTGCGCTGCATGATCTCCCGGATGATGCTCGCCGGCGGCAACCTGCTGATGCTGGACGAGCCCACCAACCACCTCGACCTGGAGTCCATCACGGCATTCAACAACGCGCTGAAAGACTTCCCGGGCACGGTGCTGTTCACCTCGCATGACCACGAGTTCACGCAAACGGTGGCCAACCGCATCGTGGAGATCACCCCGAACGGCTTCATCGACAAACTGATGTCGTACGACGAGTACATCACCAGCGAAAAAGTATCGGAACAAAAAGAGCTACTGTACGCATAACGCACAGTAGCTCATGCCTAACCTTTTCAGCTTTCTTTATTTTACCGAGGAAGTCTCCTCGCCTATCCGCACGTAATAGTATTTCATGTTGTCGGCGTGCTTGCCCTTGCCGGGCTTGTCATTTTTGCGCTGGAGGATCATGCTGTTGTCTTGCAGCGTGATCTTGTATTCCGTGATCAATTTGGACGAATCATTATCTTTACCTGGGTTCACATGGCTCTCCAGGTACAAGGAGGACTGGTTTTCATTGAGGCGATACGAGCCGCTGTCGAGCGCTGTGCCGTGGTTGACATAGGTGCCGTCGGACCGGAAAGCGATCCATTGACCCGACGTGGGGTTCTTCGCCACCTCCTGGGTACCGGACATGATCTTGGCGATCTTCCACGATCCGCGGATGGCTTCAATGGTTTTGGTTGGAACGGTCTTCGCATCCTGCGCCGGCAGCGCGGTCGTAAAAAGCATTCCCAAAACCAGGGCATACATACATTTCTTAATCAGCATAAGTTTATCGTTTAGTTTGGCTGAAGCGCCGACCGGCAAAACCTGGTCAGCGTTTCCTTCCCGGCTGCGACACAAGACTGGCAGCGTCCTTTTCCGCAGGAAGTCAACGGAAGCGTGTGAAAAATCATGCCGCCTGTTCGCGGCTTGGAATAAAGCTTTCACCCGGTTTGGTGGGGATAAATAATCACACTTTAGCGCGTAACTTTTCCCCAACGGTTCGTGTTCAGGTCTGGAATGATTGGGAGGCAATGCTTTTTTCTTTTCCGATCGATAAAATAAAAATGGATGCCACACGACATCCTTAATGTTATTCCAGACACAACGCCACCTATGCCCGAACCAAAAGTAAAATCCAAAATCACCATAGCCCATGTTTTCAAGACGATCATCTGGCCCCGAAAGAATCTGTTGTTCGTCGGTTTGCTGCTGATCGTGATCAGCCGGCTGTCCAGCCTGGTGCTGCCCTACGCCAGCAAGTCGCTGGTAGACGATGTGATCACGAAGGGTGACCTGCGGATGCTAAAGCTCCTGGTTGTCGGCGTTGTCGCTTCCATTGGCCTGCAAGCCGTCACCTCCTACTTACTCACCCAGTTGCTGAGCGTTGAAGCGCAACGGCTCATTTCCGTGTTGCGTGCCCAGGTGCAAAAACAATTGCTCCGGCTGCCCATCCGTTTCTTCGACAACAACAAATCGGGCGCCCTCGTATCGCGCGTCATGAACGACGTGGAAGGTGTGCGCAACCTGGTGGGCACAGGATTGGTTCAACTCGTTGGCGGCCTGTTCACGGCTGTGATTGCTCTATACTTACTCATCAAGATCAGTCCCCTCATGACACTCTATGTGCTGGTGCCGGTGCTCGTCTTTGGTTTTATTGCCCTGAAAGCTTTCGCCTACATCCGGCCCATCTTCCGGGAGCGCAGCAAGCTGAACGCCGAGGTCACGGGCCGGCTCACCGAGACGCTGGCCGGCGTGCGGGTGATCAAGGGGTTCAATGCCGAAGCACAAGAGATCCGGACCTTTGAAGACGGGGTGACGCGACTTTTCCAAAACGTGCGAAAGAGCCTCACCTCCACCAGCCTGGTCACCAGTTCGGCCACCCTGCTGCTGGGATTGGCCAGCACCGGGATCATGGGGATCGGCGGCTGGATGATCATCAAAGGCGAGATGACGTTGGGCGACTTTCTCTCGTTCACCTTATTCCTCGGTTTTATGATCGCCCCCATCGTGCAGATGAGCAACATCGGCAGTCAACTCACCGAGGCTTTTGCCGGCCTGGACCGCACCGAAGAGCTGATGAACATGGCGCCCGAAGACGACGGGACCGTGCGCACGATAGAAGCCAAACACATCGACGGCGACATCAATTTTAACAACATCTCTTTCGCCTATGAAGCCGGCAAGCCCGTGCTGAAGGACATCAGTTTTCATGCCCCCGCAGGGAGCGTGACGGCGCTGGTGGGCACCTCCGGTTCGGGGAAGACGACCATCGCGGGGTTGGCCGCCAGCTTCATCTCGCCCGACAGCGGCACCATCAGCGTGGACGGTCTGGACCTTTCGCGTGTGTCGCTGAACAGCTACCGCAGTCAGCTTGGCGTGGTCCTGCAAGACGACTTTTTGTTCGAGGGCACCATCCGTCAGAACATTCTCTTCCCCCGGCCACAGGCCTCGGAAGAGGCGCTGCAGAGCGCGGTGCGGGCAGCCTATGTACAGGAGTTCACCGATCGATTCGAGAACGGGCTCGACACCGTCATCGGCGAACGCGGCGTGAAGCTCTCCGGCGGCCAGCGCCAACGCGTTGCCATCGCCCGTGCTATCCTGGCCGATCCCCGGGTGCTGATCCTGGATGAGGCCACTTCCAACCTCGACACCGAGAGCGAAACGTTCATCCAGCAAAGCCTGAGAAGCCTCATGCAGGGGCGCACCACCTTCGTGATCGCCCACCGATTGAGCACCATCCGGCAGGCCGACCAGATCCTGGTGGTCGAGCACGGCGCCATCGCCGAGCGCGGCCGGCACGAGGAATTGATCGCCAAGAAGGGCCGCTATTTCGAATTGTATACCTACCAGGCACGCATCTGACGGAGTGAAATTTTTCGTGCGAGACACCCGTCTTCGCGCGCAATTATGACCATCTTCAGAGGGGAAAATGTGGCGGTTACAACTCCCCCCTTACACACCGTTCGTCGGGTAGTGTCGTAAATATTTTATGCATCATAGTGAAAAGTGAGATATAATATTTATCTTTTGGGTACTAAAACATTAATAGCTATGGCAAAAAAAGCTAAGAAAACATCAAAAAAGGTTGCAAAGAAAGCGGCGAAGAAGGCCGCT
>CBIHQM010000287.1:0-8882 GCA_966211885.1 uncultured Chryseolinea sp. | reverse complement strand
CGATCCGTTCACTTTCGGGATTTACCCTGGAGGCATGAGCGGGACGGATACCGGGCTCACGACCGGCCCGGCCGATTCATCCCAGGCTATCGAGCATGCGCTTCGCATCCTTCAAGGAGACGCTCCCTCCTTTCTTGTGCGCGCTTACATTCCCTATAAGTCAAGACAAGAAGCAGTTTGTCCCACGCCACCCCGACCCGAACAATATGCAAATGACAACCGGTTGCTCGACGTGGTGCTCTGTTTTCAAAGCGATGAGGAAGATATGACCGGCTGGAAAGCATTTATCCGCGACGCCGTTCGAACGTATGGCCAGCGACTGGCCAAGCTCCAAATCACGGAAGAAGCCAACGCCAACCTTCCTTCGCTGGATGGCTATTTTAAACATTCACGCAAGGCACTGGTGGAAGGCATCGTGGTTGCCAAAGAAGAAATAAGGACGCTCGGTCTGCAGACGGTCGTCGGCTTCAATGCCACGCCCGACTTCAATCCCGAAAAAACATTCTGGCTCGAGGTTGCCTCGCTGGCCTCGCCGGCGTTTTATGATGCTCTCGACTATGTAGGCCTGGACTTTTTCCCGGATGTGTTCAGACCTATCGGGGACGATCTGGAAGGTCCCATCACCGGACTTCTTACGATGTTCCGGGCCGACATTGGACAAGCCGGCATTCGTGCCACTATTCCTTTGCATATTACTGAAAACGGCTGGCCAACCGGCATGGATCGCACGGAACAACGGCAGGCGGAACAATTGGAAAAAATCATTGGTATTCTATACCGTCACCGGAAAGTCTTTCACATCACACATTACGAACTCTTCGCGCTTCGCGATGCCGATAGTAGTGTACAGGATCTTTTCTATCGATTCGGCATTCTGCGCGATGACTATTCACCTAAACCAGCGTTTGAAATGTATCGCAAGATCATTGCAGAATTCACACACCTTTAGGCTCCCTTCGCCCTCTCAAAATCCTTCGGATGACAATGATACATTTCATTGAAGGATTTGTAGAAATAGGAGCGGCTGTTGAAGCCGGTTTCATAGATCACTTCAGAAACACTCAGGCTAGTGTTTCGCAGCAGATCGGCAGCTTTCTTCAGGCGGAATTGTTTTATCAGGCCGTGCGGTGTCATGCCGGTGATGGTCTTCACTTTTTTGTACAGGGAAGCCTTACTCATGTTGACGTATTCGGCGATCGTGTCGGCGTTGAATTCGGGCTCGCTCAGGTGGAGTTGGATGCATGCGGTTATTTTGGAAAAGAAGTCATCGTCCTTTTCGCCGATGCCCGTGGAAAGATGGGTGAGCTCGAGGTCGTCGAGGTTTTTGAATTTCTTGCGGATCAGCTCCATGCGTTCGATGAGCTTCTCGATCCGGATAAAAAGATGTTCAGGGTGAAAGGGTTTGGGAATGTAAGAATCCGCACCGACCTGGAGTCCTTCGATCCTGTTTTCGATCTCTCCTTTCGCCGTCAGCAAGATCACGGGGATGTGACTGCTCTCTATATCTTCCTTTATTTTTCTACACAAGGTGAGGCCATCCATGTCGGGCATGATGACGTCGCTGATCACCAGGTCGATTCGTTCTTCCTCCAGGATCTCCAGGGCCTTTTTGCCATTGCGGGCTTTGTAGATCCTGTATTTGTCGGAGAGGATGTGTTCGAGCAACGAAATGATATTGGCGTTATCATCCACCACCAGCAATGAGTAAGGATACGCACCTGATGCAGTGTTCAGTGCTTTTTCAGCTTGATCGGACAGGTAGTAGTTGGTATCAAATTCCAGCGACACTTTTTCTACCAGGTTTGAAGAAGGCAGGATCATGGCATTTTCCTCGGGGAGATCGCGATAGTATTCGCGGGTGACCGGGATCATTACCGTGAAAGTGCTTCCCTTTCCGATCTTGCTGTCCACTTGTATTTCCCCGCGGTGTATTTGCACCATGCTTTTCGTCAGTGAAAGCCCGATGCCTGTGCTCTTGGCAAACCCATTTTGATCGAGTACTTCCCCCGGATTGTGATAGAAGCTCTCGAAGATCTTGTTCCGGTTCTCCTCGGCAATGCCGACGCCTTCATCGCGTATGGTGAACAATGCCTTGCCCTGCAATTCTTTCAGCGACACACTGATCATCCCTCCCTTCGTGTTGTATTTGATGCCGTTGGAGATCAGGTTGATCAGGATCTTCTCCATCTTCTTATAATCGACCAGCGCCGGCAATGTTTCCGGTTCAGGGTAAAATTCCAGGTGTACTTCATAGTCGGCCGCATGCTGCTGGAAGGATTCTACGATCTCCTGTGTAAATGGCACCAGGTCGATCGTGGAGAGGGTGAGCAAATCCTTGCCGCTTTCTATTTTACGGAACTGGATCAGTTCATCGATTAATTTCTGGAGCCGAAGCGAGTTACTGTAAACCGTCTTCAACTGTTGCTGCTCACCGGCATCTTTGTTTTTATGGAGCAGGGAAGCCACCGGGCCAAGGATCAATGTTAAGGGTGTGCGGAATTCGTGGGCGACGTTGGTAAAAAACTGGAGCTTGTAGTCGTTCAATTCTTTTAGCTGCAGGGCCTTAAATTTTTCGATGGTCAGGGCCTTCTTCGCACGGGCCCTGCGCCGGATAAACAGGATGATACCGACCTGAAGGGCAATGGCCAGAAAGACATAGAATGCATACGCCCAATAGGTTTTCCAGAACGGCGGCGTCACCACGATGTTGATGGTCTTGGGGAGCGGGGCCCAATCGCCGTTTTCGTTTGTGTAATTGATGCTCAGCTTGTAGTGGCCGGGTGGAATGTTGGTCAGCGTTACCGCTTGTTGCTGCCCTATATAGTTCCAGTCTTTATCAAAGTTCTCGAGGAAATAAGCGTACTCGCTTTTCTGCTTATTCCAGTAATCCAATGTCGTGAAGAAAAAGCTGATGAAGTTCTGGTCGTACTTCAGCGTGACGTTTTCCGTGCGGTCGATGTTCTGTGTAAGGATGTGGCTATCGTCTCCGGGTGTGATCATGGCATTCCGCACCTGGAATTCCGTGACACTCAGCCGCGGAAAATAATTTTGCGTGTTGATCTTGGTCGGATAGACAACGTCCAATCCTTCGATGCCACCAAAAAAAAGTCTTTCAGAGGTCCTGGAGCGGAACGCCGCGCCGTCGGTAAACTCATTGTTCTGCAGGCCATCGTTCGTGTCAAAATTCTTGAACGTGTTTTTTGCGGCATCATACATGACCAGGCCGTGGTTCGTCGAGAGCCAGATATTGCCTTTCGGATCTTCGAGGATGCCGTGAATCGTGTTGTTGGGAAGTCCTTCGTGTTGTGAAAAATGTTCAAGCCGGTAGGGTCTGCTTTGAAGGAACAGCCGGTTCAGTCCGCCGCTGGTGCCGATCCATAATTGTTCCTGCTGGTCCAGGTACAGGCTCAGCACGTCGTTGTTGCTGAGTCTGTTTTTATCGCGGGGATCTGCCTGAATGTGCTCTTCTATTTTCCGGGTCAACGCATTGTACCGGTAAACGCCTCCCCCGCGTGTACCAAACCAGAGGGTGTTAGGTTTTTCTTCGACGATCGCGTAAACAATATTACTCTTGATCCCGGTTGACCGGCCCTTATCCGGGTGTGACAGCTGATCGTAATCCTGCAGCCGATACCCACGGGATGTTTTGATCACCTTCAGGTGGATGATCCCATACCCGCTGGTGCCGAGCCAGATGTCGTTGAACGCATCCACACAGATGGCGTAGACCGAACTGAACGAAAGATCATTGTCGTTTTCGAAATCTTGCGGGAAGTGAAATATTTTATGCGTGCCCGCTTCGATCATGTCGATGCCTTCGCTGTCGAGACCTACCCAGATATTTCCTTCGTGATCTTTGTTGATGGCGAGCACCGCATTATTACTCAGGCCATTCGCGGTGTTCACGATCTTTGTCTTGCCATTGCCGGGATTGATAATGTTCAATCCGCCGCCGCGCGTACCGATGTAAAGTGTGCCGGTATTATCCTCATAGACCGAGCGAATGATGCTATGCGAAAGCTGACCATTTTCCGGCTGGCCTTTCGGGATGGCATAGAATGTTTTTGCGCGCGTCAGGAATTTATAAACGCCATCGCCGTCGGTGCCGACCCAAACAATATCCTGCTTGGTTTCCGTGATGGTGAGTATCTTTATGTGCGCTTTTGAAAAGGCTGGAAAATACGAATTCATGGACCGGACCGTGAGTCCTCCGACAGCTTCTGTTATTTTGAAAATATCGCCGGCTTCGGTGCCCAGCCAAAGGGCGGTGTGATCAAGATTCTCTGACAGCGAAGAAACCGTGACGGCGCCCAGCTCAATATGATCCGGTCCTTTTTCGGCATCGGCCAGATCATATAAGAGAAGTTGTCCATCCGTAGTAGCGACTGCCAGCATATAACGCTTTCCAAGACGAAGGAAGGTGTGGAAGGCGATCGGCTTCCGGTTCGCAAGCTGTTTGCTGAACACTAACCGGTTGTTGACGGTGCACACCAGTTTGCCGTCGTTGCCCAGCAGGTACAACAGTCCTTCATGCTGGCCCAGGTTGATCACTGACGTTAGCCACGACGCATCGACCCCTTCAAAATTCACCGGAACGAAAGTGTTCCTTTCCGCGGCATAACGGCTGATGCCTCTGCCGATCAGGCTGGTCCACACTGCGGAGTCGGCACCGATGCAGGCTCTTATATTATATTCCAGGAATGGAATATCGTTCAGGCTGTCGAGGTAGGTTTGAAATGAATCCGTGGTGCGGTTGTATTTATTGATGCCCTGGTGGGTCACGATCCACAGGTTTCCTTTCCCGTCCTCGAGGAAATTGCGGATAATGTTGTTGCTGATGGTCCCTTTCAGAAAAGGATCGGGCTTATATACTTTAATAGAGCTGCCGTCGTAGCGGTTCAGTCCATCCCAGGTGCCCAGCCATACATAGTCATATTGATCCATGTAGACCGAGGTGATGGCGCTGTTGGAGAGTTTTGCCCGTTTATCGACATGCTGAAAGGGCCAGGGCGAAGCACTATCGCCCTGGATCAGATTCGTTAGTGCCGTGAAGAGCAGAACTCCAAACATGATACCCGGCCATCCGCTTGGCCTATTACAAACCTAGAGATTCCGTCGCTAGCAAACCCCATTTATTTGTCCACCCGGGTGCATTTGTGTCCAGCCGGTTCTCATTTTACCCGGTTTATAACCGGGAGAACTTAATAAAAAAGCGGGCGGACAGGTAAGGGGCCGATTTTGGTCACATTGTGCCATGCAATCGAGTGCTATTTCGGTTGCAGCCCAAACCATGAAGCCTGCTCTCGTGACCGATATCGCCAAAAGATTCAAACAGAATCCCCTCCTTAAACCGGCGGATTTGAAGCCCAGCCAGGAAGGGATGGTCATTGAATGCCTTCTCAATCCGGGGGTATTCCGGTTCAATAACATGACCTGGTTGCTGCTTCGTGTGGCCGAACGCCCCGTGCAGCAGGCCGGTCACATCAGCATTCCGATATATAATGAGGACGGTGAAATAGAGATTCTCCACTTTAAAAAGGACGATCCCGATTTGGATGGCTCGGATCCACGGGTAGTCTGCTACCGCGGAAAAGATTACCTCACTACGCTCTCCCACCTCCGGCTGGTTTGCAGCCCGGATGGAAAAGTATTTCAACAACCGGAGCACTATCATCCCATTTTCGGGAAAGATAAGCTGGAAACGTATGGCATCGAGGATTGCCGTGTGACGGAGATTGATGGCCTCTTTCATCTCACCTATACCATGGTGTCTGCGCTTGGCGTGGGCGTTGGGCTGATCCAGACAAAAGATTGGAAAAGCTACGATCGCCGGGGCATGATCTTTCCACCACATAATAAGGACTGCGCCATCTTTGAAGAGAAGATCAACGAGAAGTATTACGCGCTGCATCGCCCCAGCAGCCCTCAGTTGGGTGGAAACTATATCTGGCTGTCGGAGTCGCCCGACCTGATCCATTGGGGAAATCACAAATGCATTGCCACCACGCGAAAAAATACGTGGGACAGTGCACGCGTTGGGGCGGGCGCAGCGCCTATCAAAACATCCGAAGGCTGGTTGGAGATCTATCATGGCGCCGATGCCAACCACCGGTATTGCCTTGGCGCGCTGTTGCTCGACCTGAACGATCCTTCCAAAGTACTGGCCCGAAGTGAATTTCCATTGATGGAACCTACAGAGGAATACGAGCTCACGGGGTTCTTCGGCAACGTGATCTTTACCAATGGCCACCTGGTGAACGACGATACGATCCACCTCTACTATGGCGCCAGTGATGAAGTGATCTGTGGTGCCGAACTCTCCATCCAATCTATACTCCAAACGCTTTTAGCCAAATAAAGACATGACCCTAACAGCCTTATTAAAAAAGCCGTCGGAAGAATATCAATATTTCCTGAACAAGCCCCGGGAGATGCGCGTGTTGCTAGTGACCAATATGATCTATGCTTTTGTGCTTCCGGTCATTGAGATCTTTGTGGGGGCCTATATTATGCGGAGCTCGAATGATCCGAAAATTGTGGCCGTGTACCAACTGACGGTATATACGGGCATTCCGATCACATTTTTGTTGAATGGCTTTTTACTAAGCCGCATAAAAATTTCAACCCTGTATAGTTTCGGGATGTTGTTGAGCGGATTGTCCATGCTGGTCATGATGAGTCTCCAGAATCTTTCGGTAGCGGGCGTAGGAATCGCCGGCATACTGATGGGATGTTCCTTTGGCTTCTTTTGGTCTAACCGGGATCTGCTGGCGCTGAATACAACCAATGATTATAACCGGAACTACTATTATGGGTTAGAGACCTTCTTCTATACGATCACGTTCATCTTGGTGCCTGTGATTGTCGGTGCATTTTTGTCTACCGCGGATTCGCGCGGATGGTTTGGCGGGAATATGCATAGCGGTTATCAGATCGTTACGATCGTTGTCTTCTTGCTTACGATACTTTCCAGTGTGGTGATCCACAAGGAAAAATTCAAAAATCCGGAGGAGAAAAAATTCCTGTACATCAAATTCCATTCGCTGTGGAAGAAAATGCTGGGGCTGGCCGGGCTGAAAGGTTTGGCGCAAGGCTACCTGGTCACCGCCCCTGCCATCCTGATCATGCGCATGGTGGGCAACGAAGGTTCACTGGGTTTGGTTCAGGGTGTTAGTGGCGTAGTGACTGCCCTGATGTTATATCTGCTGGGGCGCACCACAAAGCCTGAACATCGCATTTACATTTTCTCTGCCGGGCTGGCCATCTTTTTATTGGGGACGCTGGTCAATGGCATATTGTTCTCGGCGTTTGGCGTGATGGTGTTTGTGCTTTGTAAAGTGTTGTTCCAACCGTTGCACGACATTGCCTACTTCCCGATCCAGATGCAGGTGATCGATGTTGTTTCAAAAATCGAAAAACGGAACAAGTTCACCTACATCTTCAACCACGAGTTCGGGCTTTACATCGGCAGGTTCCTTGGACTGGGGCTTTTTATCGCCTTTGCCACCTACATCTCCGAGAGTTTTGCTTTAAAATATTCGCTGATCGTGATCGCTGTTGTTCAGCTGGCTTCCATACCGTTGGCAAGACATATTGTTAGGGAATCTTATAAACTACAGAAATCATGATCTTATTTAAGAAGGGGCGAAATAAGAAGACGATACTTGGACACTGGGCTGAGGTGCGTGGAATATCACCGCATAAAAAATATTTGGCTCCAGCCCTACTTCGCACATCGTGCGTCTTACTTGTCTTGACACTCATCGCTTCGTGCGCTTCGAAGCCCGAAAAAGTGCAACAAATTATCATCGATCGGATTGCCTTAATGCCGAATCAGCCTTCCCCTTACAAGATGACGGACTGGTATGAGAAGGCGCACCATTTCGATCAATACGTATTCAACCTCGAACTGAAAGGGCAATACCTTCCCTTCATCTGGATCGACAGTGCCAAGCGCAACACGCCACAAAACACGTTTGGCATGTTCACCGTCATTGGTGACTCGCGGCAGGCCGCTAACAAAGAATTTCACGAAGCATTATGTTCGATGGGGTCCGTTTTGGGTGCCGGGTTGGTGGGTATTGACAAAACGAATCAGAATGGATTCAACTATGTGAAAATGACGCAGGGTTATTTCAATTCTGCGACCGGTTGGAACATTATGATGAACAATACCAATCCTGCGGTGGCCTTGTTGGGCGGTGGATATGGTCGCGACTGGTGGTATGATGTGTTCCCGAATGTTTTATACTACGGGGTGTGCGAACTGTTCCCCCACGTATCGCAAGCCGATAGTCTTCAGCACATCATCGCAGAACAATTCTTCAAGGCCGACTCTGTGCTGAAAGGAAATTACGACTACTCCTATTTCGACTACCGTCAGATGAAAGGCGTGTCCAACAACATTCCCCACCAACAGGATGTTGCCGCCGGACATGCTTACGTGTTGCTCTGTGCTTATGAAAAATTCGGCGACGAGCGTTACCTGCGTGGTGCCAAGTCGGCGATGAATGCTTTTGTGAATCAGAAAGAAAGTAGGTTCTATGAAGTGCTGATGCCGTTTGGAGCGTTGGTGGCCGCGCGACTGAATGCGGAATATGGCACAGACTATCCCGTCAAAAAGATCCTGGACTGGACCTTCGAAGGCTGTAAGGCCAAAGATGGCAGAACAGGTTGGGGTGTCATTGCCGAACGATGGAACGACTACGATGTATACGGTCTGCAAGGCAGCATCACCGATGGCGGCGGCTATGCGTTCCTGATGAACTCGTTTGATATGGCCTGGCCGTTGGTACCGCTCGCGAAATACGACAGCCGCTATGCCGAAGCCATCGGCAAGTGGATGCTGAATGTCAGCAACGCCGCCCGGTTATTTTATCCCT
>CBIHQM010000286.1:0-8892 GCA_966211885.1 uncultured Chryseolinea sp. | reverse complement strand
GGCAGCATGTCGGTGGTGAAGATCTCGGGGCTGCCGTCGTTGTCGAGGTCGGCGATGTCGGCACCCATGCTGGAGACGGAGCAATAGTCGATGCGGTCGATCAATTCTTCGTGGAATTTGCCGTGGCCCTGGTTGATGTAGAGATAGTCACGCTCCCAAAAATCATTGCTCACATAAATATCCGGCAAGCGATCATTGTTCACATCGCTCACGGCCACACCCAACCCAAAGCCCACGGCGCTGCTGTAGATGCCCGCCTCGCGGGTGACGTCGGTGAACTTCTCGCCGTCGTTGCGCATCAGCTTGTCGCCACCCGGATCGGCGTGTTCGCGCATCTTGCTGTAGAGCTCGATGCGGGCGGGGTCTTTGAAACTGTTGTTGAGGATATAGCAGTCCAGGTCGCCGTCCTGGTCGTAGTCAAAGAAGGCGGCGTGGGTGGAATAGCCTTCGTTGTTGAGGTTGTAGGCTTTTGCTTTTTCGGTGAAAGTGCCGTTGCCGTTGTTAATGAAAAGTTCGTTCTCGCGAAAGGCGCCGTCTACGTCGCCGGAGTTGCACACGTAGATGTCGAGCCATCCGTCGGCGTTCACATCGGCCATGGTCACGCCCGTGCTCCAGACTTTTGTTCCCGCCACGCCGGCTTTATCGGTGATGTCCTCAAAAACAAACTGGCCTTTGTTGAGATACAGTTTGTTCTTGTCCTGGTTGGAGGTGAAATAAATATCCGGCAACCCATCGTTGTTGATGTCACCGATAGCCACACCGCCGCCGTTGTAAAAGTTGCGGTAGGTGAGCACGTTGAACTTCTCCTCGTCCACTACCTTGTTCACAAAGCCGATGCCGGTCACGTCCGCAGCAAGTAATGTGAAGAGGGGCGTGGTCTTGTCCGTTGCAACGGCAGGAGTTGCGGCTTCCTTCTTGCTGCAGCTACTGCACAAGAGCAGGAGCAGGAGGGAGGGGAGATGGGTTCTTCTTTTTGATGATGTTGCCAAGGGTCGCACGATGCTTACGGGGTTATGTGGTCGCCGTCGAAGATGCCATCGCCAAAAGTTCCCATGTAGGCTCCCCATCGAACGGGCGTTTTCACTCGAATGGGTGTGGCGATGCGTTTGATGCGGGTTCCTAAAAACAGTAAAAGATCACCATGGTGATAATACTGGCAATGCACAATGTCCAGGTAGCCGTCGCCGTCGAGGTCTCCGATCCAGGGGGTAGAGAAAATGTTCTTGAACCCTTTGGTTTGGTCGATCACCTGCACGGCGCTTTTGCTAAAGTCGATGGCAATGAGTTTGTTTTCCATCACTGGTGGGGTCTTGCTGGCAAAACCCAACGCACAGTCGAATTCATTCACGCTGAGGATGACCTCGTCGCGGCCGTCGCGGTTGAGATCGTAGACCACGGGCGATGAAAAGCCTGTGCATCCGATGGAGTCCGTATAGGCGATCGCACCCGTTTTGCCGTCGATGAGCACCTGGCGCGAGCCGGCACTGTTGGGCCACTGGCCGCGGCTCACAAACGTGAAAAAATCGGGAACCTCATCACCGGTGAAATATCCCACGGCAAAGCTATTGCTGCACTCGGTGCCTTTGATGGATTGAGTCCACAGCGGTTGGAGGGTCTTGCCATCGATCGCCACGATCGTGCTGCCGTGCGTGATGGCCACGATGTCGCGATAGCCGTCGGCGTTGATGTCGGCGACCGAGGGTGGGGCAATAAAGCCATGACCGGTCTCGGTGGCAATGGGGGTGGCGTTGGCAAGCCGGTGTTGCAAAAGATCTTGCAGGTGGCCTGCGTATAGGTGGCCGTTGATGGTTTCGCCGCCGGTCCCAAAGATGAGCGTGAGATCGTTGCTTCCCGGCTGCGAAAAACAAATGGGCGACATATAAGACTCCTTGCCATCGGGCATGGTGTCGGCGGCCAGGATGTTTCCGGTTTTGCTGTCGAAAAGCATCAGCACGCCCGGGTAGCGATCCTTCTCCGAGTCGGGCGCGGCCGCTGCGTTGCCGCCGTTCACGGTGAGGAGGTCTTTGATGCCATCGCCGTTTTGATCGGGCACGAGGACGCTGTTGTTGAAATTGAACCGCGCGTATTTTAAAATGGAATCCTGCGCATGGTCCGCGACATGATACTCCCAAAGAACGGAGCCCGTTTTGCCGTCCAGCGCTTTGAGGTGGGGTGAGCGGCCGCCGATGAAAATGTCGGGGGTGCCGTCGGCGTTGATGTCGCAGAAGGTGGCCGCGCCATAGACCTGGTCGGTTGCGGTTTGCTTCCACAGGAGTTCGCCGGTTTTTCCATTCAGGGCGATGATGCCGTGATCGCTTTTTTGAAATTCATTTTTGCCCGCACCCATCACCAGGTCCAGCACACCGTCGCCATCGAGGTCGGCGGCGCGCGGCGAGGATTGCGAGCCGATGATGCCGATCTCTTGTGTCCACACCACTTCACTTTTTCGTCTTCCGCAAGACACGAGCAGACAGCCCATCACCACCGCAAATCCGTAGCAGCAAAGCGGGCGAAAACACACACCAGGAACACGCGGCATAGGCAAAGGATAAAGCCCAAAAAGCGGGCTTATCAAAGATCACATTTTACCGCAAAGAACCGCTACTTTTTTCAAAAAAAACTCACCGGCAGGATACCTTATGGACGATTCTATGTTATCTTGTACGACAACCAGCCTGAACCCTTTGCCCTCATGAAAAGCCTGCATCGACAGCTTTTTTTTCTTGCCCTCCCGCTGATTTTTTGTCCCTCGCTCACATCAGCGCAAACCCCTTTGTTCGAATCGCTGCCCGCACAAAAAACGGGTGTGACCTTCCGGAACATGCTGGAAGAAAACCCGAAGTCGAACGTGCTTACTTATGAGTATTTTTTTAACGGCGGCGGCGTGGCCGTGGGCGATGTGAACAACGATGGCCTCGACGACCTCTACTTCACCGCCAACATGAAGCCGAACGCACTCTATATCAACCAGGGAAATTTTAAATTCAAGGAGATCGCCAAAGCTGCAGGGGTGAGCTGTGACGTGCCCTGGAAAACCGGTGTGACCATGGCCGATGTGAATGGCGACGGATACCTCGATCTCTATGTTTGTTATTCCGGCAAAGGCGATCCCGAAAAAAGGCGCAATAAACTTTTCATAAACAACAAAGATCTCACCTTCACCGAACGCGCAGCAGAATACGGCCTGGACGACCCGGGCTACTCCACCCATGCGTCTTTCTTTGACTACGACAACGACGGCGACCTGGACATGTACCTGCTCAATCACAACGTCGTCGTGATCCGCGAATTCGAATACGCCAAAGCAAAACAAACGCGCGATCCCTACGCCGGTCATAAACTTTTCCGGAACGACAATGGCCACTTCAATGATGTGAGCGAAGCAGCCGGCGTCAAGGGCAATCCGCTGGGCTTTGGTCTGGGCATCACGGTGGCCGATATCAACAAAGATGGCTGGATGGACATGTACGTCTCCAACGACTACGTCGAACCCGACTATGTGTACATCAACAACGGCGACGGCACTTTCACCGACCGCATGACGGAATACATGCAGCACATTTCCTACTTCTCGATGGGCTGCGACGTGAGCGACATCAACAACGACGCCTGGCCCGACATCTTCACCGTCGACATGCTGCCGGAAGACAACCACCGGCAAAAACTGCTCTACGGCCCGGAGAACTACGAGCAATATGCCCTGATGGTCATGAACGGATTCTATTTTCAGAACATGCGCAACATGCTGCACCTGAACAACGGCAACGGCACCTACAGCGAGATCGGCCAACTCGCCGGTGTTTCGAAAACCGATTGGAGCTGGGCGCCGCTGCTGGCCGACTATGACAACGATGGATGGAAAGACCTCTTCATCACCAATGGCTATTTCCGCGACTACACCAACCGCGACTTCCTGAAATACAAAGGCGACTATTATTTTGAGAAACTAAAAGCAAACGAAAAAGCCGACACCTTTCACCTGGTCAGCACGATGACCTCGACGCCCGTGCACGACTACGCCTATCGCAACAACGGCGACCTCACGTTCACCGATGTGAGCAAAGCCTGGGGCTTTGGCGCACCAAATTTTTCCAATGGCGCCGCCTACGCAGACCTGGACAACGACGGCGACCTGGACCTGGTGGTGAACAATGAAAATGCCACGGCCTCCCTGTTCAAAAACCTCTCTCGCGAACAACATCCCGACCTTCATTTCCTGCAAGTGTCGCTGGCGGGTAGTGGAATGAATACCAGGGCCATTGGTGCCAAAGTGAAATTTTATACGGGCGACAAAATACAATACCAGGAACACGTTCCTGCGCGGGGTTTTCAATCCGCCGTAAGCGACCGCATGCATGTGGGGTTGGGGAAGGTCCCCTTGGTGGATTCCATTACCGTCACCTGGCATTCGGGGAAACAGGAAACTTTGCGGCAGGTGAAAGCAGATCAATTCCTGATGATAAAGGAAGATGGAAACGCAAAGGCCGTTCGCCCATCCGCCACCCATCCCAACCCGGTCTTTGAAGCAACGGATCCCCTGGTGAACTACGCCCACGTGGAGGCGGGCTTTAACGATTTTAAACGCCAGCCCCTGTTGCTCACCATGCTCACCGCCTGCGGGCCCGTGATGGCCACAGCGGATGTGAACGGCGATGGCCTCACCGATGTGTTTGTGGGGGGGACGGAAGACAACCCGGGAAAACTGTTTGTTCAAAACCCAGCGGGCTCATTCAATGAAGTCGCGAGTCCCGTCCTCGGAAAGAAATTCACAGACTCCGATGCGCTCTTTCTCGACGTGGACGGCGACAAGGACGCTGATCTTTATATCGTCAGCGGTGGCTACAACGAATACAAGGAAAAAGGCGACGCGCTCCAGGACCGTCTTTATCTCAATGACGGCAAAGGGAATTTCACCCTGGCATCAGCGTTGCCCGACGTGCGCGTGAGCAAATCGTGCATCGCCGCAAAAGATTTTGATCACGACGGCGACCTGGATATTTTTCTGGGCGGCCGGGTCATCCCGGGAAAATATCCGGCCACGCCGGAAAGTTTCTTGTTGCGGAATCAGAATGGAAAATTTGAAAATGTAGCCGACGCCGTCGCACCAGGCCTGTCACACATCGGGATGGTGACGGATGCGGCTTGGCTCGATCTCAATGGCGATCGCTGGGAAGACCTCGTCGTGATTGGCGAATTTATGGCCATCGAAGTATACGTGAACGAAGGAGGGAAGGGGCTGGTGCGAAGTACCGACAAATTCTTTGATCGCCCCGCCACCGGCTTGTGGAACAAAATGATTGTCTATGACTTCGACGGCGACGGCGACGAAGACATCATCGCCGGCAACCTCGGGTTGAATACGCAGTTGCACGCCAGCCCCACAGAACCACTCACACTCGTGTATAAAGATTTCGACAACAACGGATCGCTCGACCCAATCCTGGTCTACTATCTGCAAGGCAAACCCTACCCATTCCCCACACGCGACGAACTCCTGGACCAGATGTACAGCATGCGCAAGAAGTTCACCAGCTATGCCTCCTATGCCGACGCCAAATTGACCGACATCTTCACCGCTGCCGAATTGAAGGACGCCACGACCTTGAAAGCCGAAACGCTCCAAAGTGTCTACCTGGAAAACACCTCCAAAAAACTGGTGCCACACGCCTTGCCCACGCAGGCCCAATTTGCACCCCTCTATGCTTTTGCACTCACCGACTTCAACGGCGACGGCCACATGGACGTGATTGCCGCCGGCAACCAAAGCTCGATCCGCATTCGCATGGGAGTGATCGACGCCAACTTCGGGCAGCTGTTGGCAGGCGATGGCAAAGGAAACTTTCGCTATGTGCCGCAAGGAGAATCGGGGCTGACGTTTGTTGGCGATGTGAAATCACTGCAGATGATCCGCGCCGGCCACGACAACTACCTGTTGCTGGGGGTGAACAATGTGGGCATTACCAATTATAAACTCCGCAAGAAATGAAACTGCGCCGATACTTTGCCCTCCTGGGAATTTTGCTTTCGATCACGTCCTTTGCTCAGAAAAATGACAGGCGTCATGACGATGTTCAGTTGTTGACCGACCATGTCTTCAATCTTTCGGAAGTGATGCTGCACGACGTGGCGAATCCGCCGGCAGCAAGTCGTTTTTATGCGTATGCCTTGCTGGGCGCCTACGAAGCCTCGGCCATGAGTCAGGGCACGTTGCCCGATCTGCATTTGCGATGGAAGATGTCGGCCGCCACCGCGCCGGCAAAAGGGAACACGGCCTTCTGTTCGCTCTACACCATGCTGGAAGTGGGCCGGCAATTGATGCCTTCCGGCTATTTGCTGGGGGAGAAACAAAAAAAACTCATCCAATACTTCAAAACGAAACGCAAACTCTCAACCTCCCAGGTGACAGGCCTGGTGGCCTACTCGCAAGCGATTGCCGCCCAGGTGGTGGCTTTTGCGCGTGCCGACCACTACAACCAGCTGAGCACCTACACGCGCTATAAACCCCAAAAAGAAGAAGGACATTGGTTCCCCACACCGCCGGAATATATGGCAGCCGTGGAGCCTCAATGGAAAACCATTGTTCCCTTTTTCCTGGACTCCGCCGCGCAATTCGCCCCCGCACAACCCACTCCCTATAGCAAAGACACCACCAGCGCATTCTACCGCCAGATGAAAGAGGTTTATATTACCGGCCAGCACCTGACGACCGAACAACGCGCGATTGCCAGCTTCTGGGATTGCAATCCGTTTGCCGTAAGCTATTCGGGGCACATGGCCATCGGGTTGAAAAAGATCTCCCCCGGCGGACATTGGATGGGCATTACCGGCATTGCCTGCCGCCAGGCCGGCGTTTCCCTCGACTCGGCCATCCTCATCCACACCGCCGTGGCCCTCACATTGCACGACGCGTTTATCAGTTGCTGGCAGGAGAAATATGGCAGCGATCGCATCCGCCCGGAGGCCGCCATCAACAAGCTGATGGATCCCGCATGGCGCCCCTTGCTCCAGACACCTCCCTTCCCCGAATATACCAGCGGCCATAGCGTTGTGTCGGCGGCCGTGGCCGTGGTATTGACACGTTTTTTTGGAGATGGCTTTGCCTACACCGATAGTTCCGAAATATTTTTCGGCCTACCCGAACGAAAATTCACCTCATTCCAACAAGCCGCCGACGAAGCCGCGATATCCAGGTTGTACGGCGGCATTCATTTCCGCGACGCCTGCGAACAAGGCGCAATCCAAGGAAAAAGAGTCGGCGATTTCGTCTGGAGTCGGATGTTCACCAAAAAATGAGCTGGCGTTCAGGATCTTATCCAACATAGCCCGCAACACCATGAAGTACTACTGCACCGACCTCAAAGCACGTCATTCCGCAGGCACAAGTTCCCTCGATCTTCGTCTGTGGCCCAAGGAATCCCGTGGATAGCGCACCGAATCTGTGTGGTGATGGATTGGGGCGGCCACTTTCGGTGTTTACCGGCTTTCGTTTTAATTCGTGTGCGGCTTATCCGGTCTCCGTGCTTTCGAAATTCGGGATGTCTTGAATCGCGGGCGTAGGTATTTAAAACGCTTGTGCCTGCGACATGACGTGGACCGCCGCGCGTTCCTCAAAGCACGTCATTCCGCAGGCACAAGCTATCGCTGGCTCCACACGAAATCCAAGGAATCCCGCGGATAGCCCATCCAAATCCGCGTGGTGATGCATTTCCCCTCGAAGCCAAGATTTTCCCTGGCCGCCGTATCCCATTTCCCCATACACACCCCACGCCGCTGGTGTAGTTTTCCCACCGCCTCAAATCGCCGATATACGTGGGAAAACGTTTGTGGAGACAGAGTTTCCACGATGAACAAATGTTTATCGATCCTTAACAAATACTTTCGAAACTTATCTGCCGTAATGCTGTTATTTGAATGCGGAAAGAAGCGCACTACGACGATTTATGGGACCGAAGGGAATTTTGATTTCTATTTTTATACTGGCTCACCTGGCATACATCATCACCCACTTATATGATCTGAAAACAAAAAGCAAGCGATCCAACAAATGGAAATGGGCGCTGATCATCTTGTTCCTCCCTTTTGTGGGTGTATTTCTTTACGACCGGACAAAGCAAAGGAGAAGACAGGCGCACTGGTAAGCACCAAAAACTCAAAACGCAGAGATCTCCGTAGCATTCAGGACTTTCACGGAACCTTGGCCGCGTCAAACCAATGTGGTATTTTAGCTTTACAACAAAGGCGGCATCAACAAAATTGCCCCCTGGCTTGATCTTTCGTTATGAGAAATTTTTGGATTGGAATTAGTATGAGCGTGCTCACCAGTCCCTTATGGGCACAGCAAGGCACGCTTCTTCAGAAAGGTGACACCCTGGTAATCCAGGATGAAAGACTCTCACCCGATCCCTTCGCCCTGGGCAACGATCCGCTGACCTACCTCTTCACCCACATCAAACAGAAACCCACCGTCTCCAAACAATCGACCCATAACCTGCAGGTGGAGCAAATAGACACCGTCTTCACGCTTGCCTTTGGCGCCAACGAGTTCAACCTCTACAAATGGGAAACCGGCGAAGGACAAAAAGGAAATTTTGTACTGACTGCGAATGTAAAGACCGACCTTTTCAAAACCCGTCACGGCATAAAGACCGGCCAGCACAAGGCCGAAGTGATGGCGCTCCTGAAACAATACAACATCAGATCCATTCCTCATTACCTGACATTGGAAACTCCAGACTCTGGTGAATTGACGTTGGAATTTAGAGGCGATGTCCTGGTGGGAATGCACTATGTGGGAAGCTATGATTAATCCGCTAAAGAATTTCCGCGCATGATCACAAGACTGCTGTATGCCACTGTTTTTCTTTTGCCCTGTTTATTGCTAACCTCCTGCGG
>CBIHQM010000285.1:0-9021 GCA_966211885.1 uncultured Chryseolinea sp. | reverse complement strand
TGGCCTTCCTGGAATCGTGCAAAGGAGCAAGGTTTTCGATCGCCGATTTGCAAACGAAACCCTCCAAACGTTCACCGGCGCCTCCCTTCACCACGTCGACCTTGCAACAGGAAGCGGCCCGCAAGCTGGGCTTCTCGGTGATCCAGACCATGATGGTGGCGCAGAAGTTATACGAGGCCGGTAAGATCAGCTATATGCGTACCGACTCGGTGAACCTTTCTGACGAAGCGCGCAACGGCGCTCAGAAACAGATCACGTCGGCGTTTGGTAAAGAATTTTTTCAATCGCGTGTCTATAAGACGAAGTCGTCGTCGGCGCAGGAAGCTCACGAAGCGATCCGGCCCACGGATTTTTCGGTGAACGATCCTGGCATGGACCGCAATGCGCTCCGCTTGTACGACCTCATCTGGAAACGTGCTATTGCATCGCAGATGGCCGACGCTGAATTGGAGAAGACCACAGCGACGATCAGCATTTCCACCAACCCCAGAACCCTGATCGCATCGGGAGAAGTGATCAAGTTCGAAGGATTTTTGAAAGTATATATGGAGTCGGGCGACGACGACGATGAAGAGGAGAACAGCAAAGTGCTGCCGCCCCTCACCATCGGCCAGCAGTTGACTTTGGATGAGCTTGTTGCCAAGCAAGTATTTACCCGCCACCCGCCCCGTTACACGGAAGCGAGCCTCGTGAAAAAACTGGAAGAGCTTGGCATCGGCCGGCCTTCCACCTATGCACCCACCATCACCACCGTGCAAAAGCGCGGCTATGTGGTGAAGGAAGCCCGCGAGGGTGTTGAAAGGAAGTACACTGTGCTTTCCCTGAAGTCGGACGACATCTCGCGTGTGGTCGAGACGGAAATTACCGGTGCAGAAAAGAACAAACTTTTCCCCACCAACACCGCCATGGTGGTGAACGATTTCCTGGTGGACCATTTTCCCGACATCACCGATTTTTCATTCACCTCGGAGATCGAGCAGGAGTTCGATGAGATCGCCGATGGCAAGCTGGACTGGAAAAAGATGATCGACAACTTCTACCGTCCCTTCCACAAGAAAGTGGCGCTGACGGAAAAAGTGGAGCGCTCGTCGGTTGGTAAAACAAAAGAATTGGGTGTCGATCCAAAGACCGGCAAGAATGTGTATGCCAAGCTGGGAAAATTCGGCGCCTATGTTCAGATCGGTGAGAACCCCGACGACAACGGTGGGGAGAAACCCAAGTTTGCCAGTCTTCGTCCTGGCCAGTTCATCGAGAACATCACGATGGCGGACGCGATGGAGCTTTTCAAAATGCCCCGCGACCTGGGCTTGTTCGAAGAAAAACCTGTGGTGGTGAGCATCGGCCGGTTTGGACCGTATGTGTTGCACGACAAGAAGTTCGTGTCGATACCCAAGGACATCGACCCCTATACCATCACTCCCGAGAGGGCCGTCGAACTCATCGAAGCCAAGCGCATTGCCGACGCTAATAAGACCATCAAGCTCTTTGCGGAAGATCCCGAGATCCAGATCCTCAACGGTCGCTTTGGTCCCTATATCAAAGCCGGCAAGAAGAATGTGAAGATCCCGAAAGACCGGGAGCCTGCATCCCTCACGTATGAAGAATGTGTGGCCCTTGCCGCCGATGCACCCGAGCGAAGAGGAAGATTTGGTCGCAGAGCGCCTGCCGAGACGGCAACAAAAACCGCCGCCAAAACGGCGACCAAAACCGGGGAAGCATCCAAGAAGACTGCAAAGGCAACGGCCGTTAAAAAAACTGCGCCGAAGAAAGTGGTCGCAAAGAAAACCGCTGCCAAGAAAACTGCTGCGAAAAAGACAGCCGCCAAAAAAGCGGCTCCCAAAAAGAAGAAATAATCTGTCCATCGAAGTCACGCAAAGAAAGCCCAGCGCTTTCTTTGCCCTGACTTTGTTCTCCTTCCCTTGCTGTAAAAAAGCGGGTCTCCGTTCAGATCCATCGCACAAAATCGTATTTTCGTCCTCATCCTTTTTATTTTATGAAAAAGAAACTGGTGGTGCTTAGCGGTGCTGGCATCAGCGCCGAGAGCGGCATTCCTACCTTTCGCGATTCGGATGGCCTATGGGAAGGTCACAACGTGATGGACGTGGCTACGCCCGAGGGATGGCGGAGAAATCCCGCCCTTGTGCTGGACTTCTACAACCAACGCCGCAAACGCGCCCTCGAAGTGAAGCCCAACCGCGGTCACGAGATACTGGCGGAGTTGGAAAATTATTTCGACGTTACCGTGGTGACGCAGAATGTTGACGACCTACACGAGCGCGCCGGCTCTTCGCATGTGATCCATCTTCACGGCAGTTTGTTCGAATCGCGCAGCACCAAGGACGAGACGTTGGTCTATCCGATCAAGGGCTGGGAGCTCAACCTGGGCGATGTGTGTGCTAAAGGTTCACAGCTCCGGCCGAACATCGTGTGGTTTGGCGAGATGGTGCCCCTCATGGACGTGGCCGCAGACCACGCCGCCAATGCCGACTTCTTTGTGGTGGTGGGCACGTCGATGGTGGTGTATCCTGCCGCGGGCCTGATCAGTTATGTTCCGCACGATGCGTTGAAGTTTGTGGTGGACCCCAAGCTTCCGGAGATGGGGAACATTCCCAGCCTGCAGATGGTTGCTGAAAAGGCGAGTACGGGTATGGAGAAGGTGAAGCAGGCGTTGATGGGTTTGGGGTAAGATCGATGACGGTGGGCTTTAAGAAGCTTGCTGGATGCTGAATGGGGTTGTTGGTGGGACACCAACAACGGATGTGTGGCTTTTAATGAACGATGATGGACGATGGAGTGTGCCGATGTGTTTTTGTGTTTAATTTTACATGAAGGAGTGTTAGATTCGGGTAAACTTAGGCCCGACATGCTGCGAGCGATCCGATTTTCTCAGCGGGAGCAATCGAATTTTCCAACACAATGAGCTATGACTTTAGCGTTCGACATCGGTAATTCAGACATCACGATAGGATTGTACAAAGACGGCGCCTGGCAGCACACGTGGCGCGTGCCCTCGCAAGCCGACTTGCCGGAAATGTTCTATGCGATGAAAGTGCGCGACTATTTCCTGGAGAGCCGGATCGGGCTGGACGAGGTGAGCCGCGTGGCGATCAGCAGCGTGGTGCCCGATCTCACGGGAAAGCTGGTGCATGCCGCGCGGACGTTGTTTGAAAAGGATCCCCTCGTGCTGGGACCGGCCGTGTACGAAAAGTTGCCGATAAAAATATTGCGTCCTTATGAGATCGGCTCTGACTTGGTGTGTAACGCTTTTGCTGCCTACACTTTTTTTAAACGCAGTTGCGTCGTGATTGACTTTGGAACGGCCCTGACATTCACTACCCTGTCGCAGGATGGAGAGATATTGGGAGTGTCGATAGCGCCGGGGTTGAAGACGGCAATCAAGTCGCTGTCACAAAATACCGCGAAGTTGTTCGACGTTCCTTTGATTATGCCAACATCGGTTTTAGGAAGAGGGACCGTGCATGCTATTCAAGCGGGCGTGTTGGTGGGGTATGAGGGCATGGTGAAACACATGTTGCAGCGGATTCGTACGGAGTTGAAGGATGATAGCCTGAAGTCTGTTGCCACCGGTGGACTTTCGTCGATCATTCCCTCGCTAAAAGAAACGTTCGACCTCATCGATCCAAACTTAACCTTAAATGGACTGAGATTGATAGGAGAGGTGTTTGCGTGAAATGGAAGGGGGCTTAATACCACCGCATCTTCCGTTTGTATTTTAACAAGGCCCCCGTCAGCGTAGCAAACCCACCGACCAATCCACCGATCAGGGCGGTCACGAGCATCAGCACGAGTTTACTTTTAACCGTAAGGATCGTAGCCACGCGGGTGGACAGGTCAGACACGGTGTGTGCATCGGCCCACCATGCTTTCAAGAACCACAACAGCGCGATGGCCAGAAATCCCGCCAGGAAATTTGCATTCGACTTGAAAAAATATCCCATAGCCAATGCCACCACGGCAAGGCTATACCATGGCAGGAACAGTTGAGCGATAAACGCGGAGACCAGGATGGCAAGGAATTGTATAACGAACTTCATAAATGGCTACGGATGGAGTTGGGTTGAATATTTGATTCTGGCGTCGCGGGGGTCGCGCAGGAAGGGGATCGGGAAATATTGACCATCCACCCAAGGCTGAAGCATATCGACATAGTGGGCGCTGCCCAGGTTGCCCGATTGGCCTCCGGGATACACGGCCCACATCTTGACCCCGGATTTCTCCAGGCTCACGATCATGCGCCAGGACGGTCCGTGTGTACGCGAATGCGCATTCACGATGTCACGATTGCCGCCAGCCTTTATATACACGCGCAAGGGTTCCAGGCGGGTGAGATGTCCCACATAACCGTCTTTATATTCCCCCCACGCTGCAGTGGTTTGCGCATGGTCCCGCTTCCACTTCTCCATCGATGCCACGCTTTGTGAAAACGCTTTGCGGATCACTTCGGTGGCCGTTTCTTTTTCAGGGGTCTTCATGATGTCGAAAAAGGAGAATGTGGGTTTCTCTTTCAGCAGATAGATCGTGTTGAAGGTGGTGGGGATTTCCAGGGTGTGGCCGTCCATCTCATCCCAGATCAACGGCATCAGGCTGTTCCACCAGGCTTCATAATAGGAGGCGCCTTCGGAAGCCTTGTCGTTGTAGCGATTCCACGAAGCCAGTATTTGCCGGGCTTTTTGTTCTGCCGGCGTGAGCGAGGCCGAGTCCAGTGCTTTTAGAAAATAGGGAAGGCTTTCTTCGGCTTTGAGGTTGAAATTGTCGGTTTGCAATTTCATCATGTCTTCGGGGCGGATGTGGTCCAGACCGGAGAGCGTTTGGTTGATGCGGCGGTTGCGATAGGCCTCGAAGCTGGAGGCGGTGATGTAGTACGGGTAGGTGCCATCCACGGGGTATTGATTGGCGGAACTCACAAATCCTCGCGCCGGATTTTTGTCCATGATATTTTGATCGTTGGGAATGAACGCGTTCCATCCGTTGGAGCTTCTGCTTCCGTCGAGCAGAAACTTCCCTTCCTGTTGGCGGCGTACGGGGAATTTTCCCTGGACGCGCATGGCGATGTCGCCGGCTACAGAGGCAAATACAAAATTTTGGGCGGGCGATTCATATAAATCCAATGCCTCCATGTAGTCGTGGTGGTTCTTGGCGCGGTTGAGTTTATAGAAGGCAAGGAATTCGTTTGAAGGATCGTGCGAGATCCAGCGGAAGGCATAGTATTTTGGATTGCTTTGATCGCCGAAGGTGTCGTCGTAAGTCACCGGTCCCCAGTGCGTGTAGAGCACGGTATCGTAGTAAGCAGGTCCATCTTTCACTACGAATTTTTCAATGGTTCTCTTTGTGTCTACCCACTGGCCGTCGAGCAGGTATTTATCATGCTTGTTGTCCTGGAAAGAAACCTGGTACCAATCCACCAGGTCGCGCTGCGCATTGGTCACACCCCATGCGATGGAATCGGTACAGCCGATAATGACGCCAGGGGCACCCGGAAGGGAAGCGCCCATCGTGTTGACACCGGGGGCGTGGAGCTGAAGTGCATACCACAAGGACGGAAGATTCAATCCGAGGTGAGGATCGCTGCAGAGGACAGGAGAACCTGTAGCAGTCTTACTGCCGCTCACCGCCCAGTTGTTGCTCCCGGTGGTGGGGTCGGAGCTGGGAAGTTTTTTGACTTTGATCGGCTCGGCGGGAAGTTTTTTGAGTTGGACCAGTTCGTCAGGAAGCGCCAGCGGCACCGTGTCGAGGGTTACCGGTTTGAATTTCCAGGCGTTTGGTTTGTCTACGATCGGGTCGCTCACGGGCTCACGGTCGGGGTAGAGCGCTTGCAGCACATCGAAGCCGAACATTCTCAAGGCGTTCGTCATTTCCATGTCCTTGTCGCGCATGTTCAGCGTCTGGGCCATGCTTTTGAGGAGCAACGCGCATTTTAGCGGCGTCCAGGGCTCGGGTTTGTAGTGCAGGAGCTTGTATTCGAAAGGCAGGGTTTTGTAGTCAAGCGTCTGGATGTAGGCATTGACGCCTTCCGTATATTTTTCAACTATTTTGCGCGACACGGGATCGCTTTCCAAGGATTTTAAGGCTTGTTCGGCACCAAAGGCCAGGCCCAGTCGTCGCTGGCCGCGGTCGTAGTTCAGGACGGCGTCGCCGGGGCCACGACCGATGATCTCGGTGAGGCGGCCGGCAGCGGCATGGGTTTGGAATTCCATTTGCCAGAGACGGTCGTGGGCGGTGATGTAGCCTTGCGCGAAGTAGAGGTCCTCTTCGTTTTGGGCAAAAATGTGGGGCATGGCCAGGCTATCGAACAGCACGCTCACCTTGTCGCGCAGGCCTGGGATGGGCATTGCATCGCCGATTTGGGGACCGGAATCCTCCAGGTTTGCCCAGAATCCCTGAAAAGGGTCCAGGAAACGGCCCACGGGAGGCACCGGCGCATTCTTGATGGTCCAGGGACGATCCAACGCATAAACAAGCCCTACGGTGATGGCCAGGCAAAGAAAAAATTTAAAGACACGCATAATCCGGGATTAACGGCTTGCATCCAGAGGAGAGGTTCGGGGAATGCAGCGGAAACAGGGAGGTAAAATAAAAAGCTTTTCCTAATTTTCGGAACACATCACCGAAAATTAACAAACGTTTGAAACTCATCTTATCCCCCTACAGCAAGGAACTCATCAAAAAGGCCGGTAATATCAAGGCCATTTTCTTTGATGCCGATGGCGTGTTGAGCGATGGCAAGATCATCTACGACGAAAACGGCAAGGAGACCAAGAACTTCAACGTGAAGGACGGATTCATCATTACACACCTGAAAAAAGCAGGCATTCTCACCGGTATTATTTCCGGTCGCGATTCCGGCGCCACCGCCAAGCGGGCCGTTGAATTGAAACTGGACTTTTGCCACCAGGGCATCCTCGACAAAGCTTCCGTGTTTGAAAAACTGGTGAAGCACTATAAACTCAAAATGAAAGAAGTGGCCTACATCGGCGACGACATCAACGACCTGCCTGTGCTGCGCCTGGCCGGTCTCAGCGTTTGTCCAAGCGACACGTTCGACTACATGAAACAGGAAGTGGACATGGTGACGCGCGCCGGTGGCGGACAAGGTGCCTTGCGCGAAGTGGCCGACCTCGTGCTGGCCGCCCGTGGCGAAATGGAAAAAATAATAAGAGGATAAACCATGAGAATGAATACGTTTGAAGAAACCGTGAAGGTGACCGACACCATCACGCTGGGAGGTGACCGCATGGTTTTGTTCAGCGGGCCTTGCGTGGTCGAAAGCTACGACCTCTGCCTGGAGACCGGCACGCGCATGAAGGCCATCTGCGAAGAACTCGACATCGACTACGTTTTCAAATCCTCGTTCGACAAAGCCAACCGCACCGCGTCTACTTCGTATCGCGGCCCGTCGCTGGAAGGCGGACTGGAAATACTGTCGCGCGTGAAGCAGGCGCTTCATGTGCCGATCGTTACCGACGTTCATGAATCGTATCAATGCGCCGAGGTGGCCACGGTGGTGGATGTGTTGCAAATACCGGCTTATCTCTGTCGCCAAACCGACTTGCTCAAGGCTGCGGCCCGCACGGGCAAGGCCGTGAAGGTGAAAAAAGGACAGTTCATGGCGCCGGAAGACATGAAGTATGCCGTGGACAAAGTGCGCAACGAGGGCAACCCCAACGTCTTTTTGACGGAGCGTGGCAGCAGCTTTGGCTATCACACCCTGGTGGTGGACATGCGCGCCCTGCCGATCATGCGCAAGTTCACGCCCGTGGTTTTCGATGTGACCCATTCCATCCAACAACCGGGAGGAAGAGGATCGACCTCTGGTGGGCAACGAGAGTTTGCACCCTTCCTGGCTCGCGCGGCAGCCGCAGCCGGTGTGGACGGATTTTTTATCGAAACGCACCCTCACCCGGAAAAGGCCCTCAGCGACGGACCCAATATGATCCCCTTGCGGGAGATGGAAGATTTTTTGAGGATGCTGCAGCGCTATTGGAAAATGGGACGTGAAGAATAGAAAAACACATCATACACTGCAACGGTTGCCAGGCGGTTTTTGCGTTTGCCAACAAGCGTTAGTGAGAAATACTTTTCAAAATCCCCACCTTGTAGTTTTATCCATTACTTCTACCTTTGTCCGAAATACGCTATAGGATAAGTAGACTTTGGCGTAGCCTAGCTCAGTTCCATGAATCATCTGTATCCCATTAAGACGAAAGTCAGCAAACGCCAGCGCGAGCAGGTGTTGAACCAATGTGCCTCCGTGATCTGGTTTACGGGTTTATCCGGATCGGGGAAGTCGACGCTGGCTGTGCAATTGGAGGCACAGCTCCACGTTTTGGGATTTAAAACCTATTTGCTGGACGGCGACAACATCCGCACCGGGCTCAACAAAGACCTGACCTTTACCGACGAAGGCCGTGTGGAAAACATCCGTCGCATCGGCGAGGTATCCAAATTGATGACCGATTCGGGCATCATCGTGCTGTCGGCCTTCATTTCGCCATTCAATGCTGATCGCGACCAGGTGAAGGACATTGTGGGCTCTGAAAATTATATCGAGATCTTTGTCGATGCCCCGCTGGAGGTTTGCGAGCAACGCGACGTAAAAGGATTATATAAAAAGGCGCGGGCAGGGGAGGTGAAGAATTTCACCGGCATTGATTCGCCGTATGAGACGCCCGTCCATCCCGATCTAACCGTTCCTACCGGCGAATGGAGCGTGGAGGAGTCGATCGGGAAGCTTATGGCGTTTATTTTGCCGCGGGTAAAATTGAAGTAACGCGATATACCGTGAACGCGTAATAGGAGGAATGAAAGAACAGAATTTTGTAATAACACCAGGAATGAGCCAATATTATTTAAGTCATTTAAAAGAGCTGGAGGCGGAGGCGATCTTTGTGATCCGTGAAGTGGTGGCTCAGTTTGAGAAACCGGCGTTGTTGTTTTCGGGAGGCAAGGACTCCATTGTGCTGGCCTTTCTGTCGCGCAAAGATTTTGCCCCTGCGCGCATAC
>CBIHQM010000284.1:0-9047 GCA_966211885.1 uncultured Chryseolinea sp. | reverse complement strand
GATCATCACCAACAATGAGACAGAACCCAAGGTGGTGACACTGGAAGATGGCAGCGTTGTCACCCTCCAGCCGTCCAGCACGATCCGGTTGGCCAAGCCTTTCAAAAAAGAGCGGCGCGAACTGCAGCTGACCGGGGTAGCCTTTTTCGAGGTGGCGCACGACCAAACCCGGCCGTTCCTGGTCTATACGAAGAACGTGATCACCAAAGTTCTCGGCACCAGTTTTTCGGTGCATGCCGCCAAAGACGATCAGGCCATCGTGGTGGCCGTTCGAACGGGACGGGTTTCCGTGTCTCGCCAGGTGGAAAAGAATTTTGGGTTGACCAAATCGGTAAAGGAAGAGGCGATCCTGGTGCCCAACCAACAAGCCATTTTCAACCTGAAGGAAGAAAAGGTGACTACCACCCTGGTGGAAGATCCCCAGCCGGTGGCCAAAGCCGAAAAAGCGCAGGTGTTGACGTTTGACGAGAAGCCGGTAGTGGCCATTCTGAAAACGCTGGAAAAAATGTATGCGGTGGAAATTTTGTATGACGAAAAAACGCTGCAGTCCTGCGAACTCACGACGGTGTTTTCGGAAGAAGGGCTCTATGAGCGGTTGAGAATCATTTGCAAAGCCATCGACGGGACGTTCGAAGTGCAGGGCACCCGCATCGTTTTGCAAAGCCATGGCTGCGCGAATTAAATGGACATCATCAAAAATGACATACTACCCAAACCTAAACCGGATGCTATGAGATAATTCTATCTGACCAAAAAAAAGCAGGCCGATAATGTTGCAGCATTACCGGCCTCATACCGGGTTTTTCCAAGGGATGAACCTGGCGTTCGTTTTTGAATTGTTACACTCAAAACCTAATAAAGGTATGAATAAACCTATTCCTAAAAAAATTATTGCTCTTATGAGATTAACGTTGATACAAGCAGTAATGGCTGGCATTTTCAGCGTATGGGCCTATGGGTTCGAATCGAAGGGTCAGGAAATATTGGACCGGAAGATCTACGTGCACGTTGTAATGAAAAGTATCAAGTCTGTTCTTCAGTTCATCGAACAGGAAGCACAGGTAAAATTTACCTATCAGTCGCAACTGATCCGTTCGATCGGCCCTGTATCCATGGCCATTTCGGATGTGAAGGTCAGCGACGCCCTGGCCGAACTGCTTGGCCCCAGCATTTCGTATGAAGTGGATGGCAACCAAATCATTCTTAAACCCGCTCCCGCAGCAGAGGAGCCTGCCAGCAGCTATGAGCAGGCGGTGCGCATGCAAAGTGTGGTTACCGTAACCGGTCAGGTGACCGACACCGATGGTCAGCCTTTGCCCGGCTCGAACGTGGTGGTGAAAGGCTCCAACAATGGGGTGACCACGGATGCTGAGGGTAAATTCACGCTCTCCGTTCCCAGCGAAGAATCCGTATTGGTCATTTCGTTTATCGGCTATGCATCGCAGGAGATCGTGGTAGGCTCGCAAACGTCTATCCATGTGATCATGGTTCCCGAACTGCAATCGCTCAACGAAGTTGTGGTGGTGGGTTATGGTACACAGCGCAAACAGGATGTTACCGGATCGATCTCTTCCATCAAGGCCGATGATCTGAAAACACAAGGATCCAACACCATCCAAAAATCATTGCAGGGTCGTGCGGCCGGCGTGCAGGTTGAATCTGCCGGTGGTGAGCCTGGCTCGGGTGTGAAAATATTGATCCGCGGTACCGGCTCCCTGAACAGCAACAACCCGCTCTACATTGTGGACGGTGTTCAAGTGGACAACATCAACAACCTCAACCCTTCGGATGTTCAGTCGATGGACATTCTGAAAGATGCTTCGGCAGCCGCCATCTACGGTTCGCGCGCTTCCAACGGTGTGGTGCTGATCACCACGAAATCCGGAGCGGAAGGCGACATAAAGATCGATTTCAGTTCCTATGTAGGCGTGGCGAACGTGACAAAAAAGATGGACGTGTTGAACGCGACCGATTGGGCCGCAGTGAGCAACGCTGCCCACGACAACGCAGGCCTCGCGCGCCTGGATGCAGCCAACAATCCCGCACCCACAACCGCCGGCACCGACTGGCAGAAACAGATCTATAAGACTGCCCCCGTGCAGAACTATACGCTCTCCGCCGGTGGTGGTGGAAAGAACTACAACTTCAACGTGTCGGGCGGATACCTCAACCAGGATGGTATCGTGAAGAACACCAACTATGAGCGCATCAACCTGCGCATGAAGTCGGAGTTCACCAAAGGCATTTTCAAATTTGGACAAAGCTTTATCCTCACCCGTGAGAATGCCAGACCGCAACCTCCGGGCTTGGGTGGACAAGGTGGAAACCCCGTGGAAGCTGCGACGAAGATGATCCCGGTATTCAACGTATACGATCCTGCAGCCGTAGGAGGCTATAGCGGCGCCTATGGACCTGTAGTGGATGTGGCGAACCCGGTGGCATCGTTGAACCTTCAAAAAATAAGAAACAACACCAACACCGCCATCCTCAATATGTTTGCCGAGGTAACCCTTCTCGACGGCCTCAAATACAAATACAATTTTGGATATACCAACACCGCAGCGAACAACTTCAACTACATCGCGCCGTACCAGGTGGGTGCTTTGTTTGTGAACCAGCTCTCCAAACTCACCGAGTTCAAGAGCCAGAACAACTATTTCCTCCAGGAGCATACGCTGAACTATACCAAGACCATTGGTAAACACAGCCTGCAAGCCTTGGGTGGTTTCACTTATCAGAACACGCAATACCGCACCCTCACCGGCTATAAGACCGGTATGCCCAACGGCATCGAAGTGCTCGACGCCGGTACAGCCAATGCCTCGGTGGGAAGCAACGCGAAAGAGTATGCTTTGCTTTCTTACCTCGGACGCCTCGTGTATTCGTACGATAATCGCTATGTGATCACCGGTACGTTCCGCCGCGACGGCTCGTCGCGTTTTGGTAATGGCTACAAGTACGGTACATTCCCTTCCGTGGCCCTGGCCTGGAACGCGTCCAACGAAGATTTCTTCAGTGTGCTGGAACCTATAGTGACCAACTTGAAAGTGAGAGCCAGCTATGGTGTGCTGGGTAACCAGGAAATTCCTGACTACCTGTATTCGCCCACCATCAACTCCAACATCAACTACGTGACAGGACAAGATCAGCACCTCTGGAACGGATCGACTCAAACCGCGTTTGCCACACCCAACATCAAGTGGGAGAGCTCGAAAACGTTCGACATCGGTACCGACTGGGGTTTCTTTGGTAACAAACTGAACCTGACCGCCGACTACTTCATCCGCAAGAACACCGACATCCTGTTGCAGGTGCCCCTGCCGTTGTCGTCGGGTGCCAGCGGAAGCAACCCGTATGTGAATGCCGGTAGCATCACCAACAAGGGTCTTGAATTGGCATTGAACTACAACAACCAGGTCAACGATTTCAAATATCAACTGACCGGCACGTTCACCGCCATCAACAACGAGGTGACTGCGCTGGGAACCGGAAGCCAGCAGATCTTTGGCGGCCAGCCCACACACCACGGCGCTTCGGCTACTGTAACACAAGCCGGCTTGCCTGTAGGATCATTCTATTTGATCAAAGATGCCGGTATCTTCCAAACTCAGGAGGAGATCAACGCCTACTCGAAGAACGGTCAGCTCATTCAACCCAATGCCAAACCCGGCGACATCAAGTTTGAAGATGCCAACGGCGACGGTGTGATCGATCAGAACGACCGTCAATATGCCGGCAGCCCGACACCGAAATTCTCTTATGGTTTTGGTGGTAATGCAGCCTGGAAAAACTTCGACCTTACCATCTTCTTCCAGGGAACACAAGGCAACAAGATCTACAACGGTTTCCGTCAAGACTTGGAAAGCATGAGCCTCGAGGAGAACTATGCTGCATCGACCAAGAATGCCTGGACGCCTACGAACACGAACACCGACATGCCGCGTGCCGTGATCAACGACCCGAACTACAACTCGCAAACGTCGACGCGCTTCCTGGAAAATGGATCGTATCTCCGCTTCAAGACGTTGCAGATCGGCTACACGCTGCCGAAGAACCTGGTGAATCGCGCGAGCATCACTTCTGCCCGTCTGTATGTGAGCTTCGACAACCTGTTTACCATCACCGGCTACAAAGGGTTCAACCCCGACATCGGCCGTCAGGATACAGGACAGCCTTACTCTGTGCTGGATCGCGGTGTGGATTTTGGTCACGTGTCATACCCGCTGCCCCGGACTTCCTTATTTGGCGTTCAACTCTCCTTTTAATTTAAAACATGAACACGATGAAACGATATACAATTGTTTTGCTGACGCTCCTCGCAGTGTCGGCGTGTACGGATGAACTGAACCAGGTAAATCCCAACAGCCTCACCACGGCAAATTTCTGGAAGACGCAAGCCGACTTTGAGTCGGGTCTGGCGGCTTCCTACAAAGTGTGGAAGGATGTGAACAACGGCTATTGGGCCGTGCGTGGCATCGAGCTCACCAACGGCCGCGGCGATGACTCGTTCATCCGCAACGACGTGAAAGATCTCTACCAGCTTTCCACGTTCACGAACAATGCTACCACGGGCACACCCGCCAGCATGTTCACCGGCGCCTACAACGCCATCTTCCGCGCCAACCAGGTGATTGAAAATCTGCCGGGCAGTACACTGGCCGACGACCTTAAAGCGCGGTTGACGGCGGAAGCAAAATTCCTGCGCGCGGTCAACCACTTTAACCTCGCCATGAATTTCGGATCGGTGCCGGTCATTATCGCTGTGCCGAAAACGGCCAACGATGCATTCGTAGCAAAATCACCCGAGGCCGATGTGTGGGCACAAGTGATCACGGATCTGAAGGATGCTGCCGCGGGCCTGCCGGTGTCGTATGATGCCAGTGGTGTGGGGCGTGCAACAAAAGGTTCTGCGCTGGGCTACCTGGGCAAAGCCTATGTGTATACCAAGAACTGGCCCGAAGCCGAAAACACGTTCAAGCTGTTGGCCCAACCCAATGGCCAGCCGCAATCTCCCTTCACGTATGATCTGCTCACCAACTATGAAGACAACTTCATCGCCGGCATGGACAACAACAAAGAGTCGTTGTTCGAGATCCAGATCCAGAATGTAGGGGGAACCGCTCCCTGGAACGGTGAAAATGCAAACGAATCGCAAGGTGTCACCACCGCGCAGGAATTTGCACCCACTGAAGTGGCCGGTTGGTTCGAGATGTTCCCGACGGACAAGATCTTCAACGAGTTTGAAAAAGAGAAAACTACGGACAATGATTTTGACCCCAGAATGTATGCCTCCCTGGTATGGGATTATCCCGGAGCAACCTACTACAATCTTCCTTACACGTCGTTCTCGAATCCCTTCAACTCGAAGGCCCGGATCCGCAAGTATCAAAACTGGCGCAACAACAACGAAGGCATCTGGATCTCGGAGATCAACGAAAAAGTTCTCCGCTATGCCGACGTCCTGCTGATGTATGCTGAAACCCTTACGATGCAAGGTCGCCAGAGCGAAGCCTACCCGCTGATGAACCGTGTTCGCGAACGCGCCCACCTCGCCGATCTGACCCCCGGCATGTCTGCCGACGCCATGATGGCGGAGATCCGCCACCAGCGTATGATCGAGTTCTATCGCGAAGGTCTCCGTTTCTATGACCTCAAGCGTTGGGGCCTCCTGCAGCAGGAGATCACCAACAGCGACAAAGTAGGCCGCGAGTTCTACGAAGACAAGTTCCAATACTTCCCCATCCCGCAAAACGAGATCAACACCAACAACAAGATGGTGCAAAACGATCCTTGGTAGGCGCGTTGGCTAAGTGTTCTTAAAATAAAAACAACCAGCATTTTGCTGGTTGTTTTTATTTTGTACCGTTGCAAATGCGGATGAACCGCGCGGGGACAAAGAAGCTGCGTTAAATTGATTTCAAATATCCAAATCCGGTATGAGGGTCCAACGGCCAATCACCTTCAGATAGGTCAAATCCCTGATGCCGACGGGAGAAGGCGGACCAACCATCAGGTTGGTTGGTTCTTCAAAACTTCGATCGAACTGGAGTATACCGGGCCGGGTCCTATCGGCGGAAAGGAGCAAGCTGTGGATGATGGCATCCACCTCGTCTGTGCTGAGTTGATTCGGGCCATTGATGTTCATGTCGAAGATGTGATGGGTGGCCGGCAGGATGACATGCTTCAATTGGGGGATACCTTCCACAGCAACAGACTCTAACTCCGGATTCAAACTCAGGTCTACGGTTTCAGGCCCGTGATTGCGATTGATCAGCATGACCCTGAGATTCGGCAAAGCCTGGAAATCGATCGCGTCGATCTTGCCCAGGTTAAAACCGGCCGAGAACCACCAGACCGTTTCGAGCGCGCCCGTGATGGAGATCTCATACTTGCCCGGGGCCGGGTAGGTGTGATTCAGTCCGGTTGGTTCTACGTCCGAAGGAAAGGCTATTTCTTCGTGCGTGCCATCGCCCCACGCTACCTCGACCGTTTTGCTGGCACCACCACCCAAGGTGCATGAGAAAAAGAGGTCGTCGTCGACCACGGCCAGCAGGGTGAATTGATTCAACAACACTTTCAACGGCTCCCCGTGCAGTGCTGCGAGCAATTCGCTAAAGACAAAATCCTTCGTGTAGGTCCGGTATCCTTCCTTGGTCACGACCAGCCGGTAGATCATGTTCGGTTCGCCCGTGAAGGCGATCACATTGGTTCGTGCTTCCAGCGGATAGGTTCCGATGGTGGTTGAGCCGTGCGTGAGTGTGGCCTCTGCCGTGGTCATCGAAACTTCCCCATCGATGGAAACAAAGACGGCTACTTTCAAAGTGTTGATGTAGTTGATCTGAAAGGTAGCATATCCGAAATCTTCGGGTATGCGCTGTGATACGTCAACGACTTCCATGTCTACATTGGTGACTTCGGAATTCGAAACCACGAAGTCGTAGGGAAGGGGGTGGGTCACGGCCGCGGCCAGGGGTGATCCTGCTTTTGGTGTGGCATACAACACGTTGTTGTCATCGTCCACCAGCAAGAAATCGGTGATGGTGTACGTGCCTGGCGGGAGATCGATGGGGTCGGTCATGAGATTGGAGCCGATGTGCAGCAAGGGTATTCTTTTGCTGGTGAATACGGGATCGCCAATACTATTCTCCAGGCTGAGCAACAATGCAACCGGCTCTGCCGTTTCGATCCGGCCACCGGATGGGGCAGTAGGATGAACGCCGAAGGTGAACTGAACCTTTTGCAAGGCGACCGGGCTACTTTCATTCCTACAAAATTGGAGGGCTGTGCTCATCGCGACGAGCCCGATCCAAAATAGAATATTTTTCATGGTTGAATAATGCTAAGGTTTGATGATAAGACACTTGAAAACGGACGCATATCCTTACGCGCCTGGATCCGGAACAATTGACCAACCGTAGTTTTCCTTCAGGTCTCTGAGCATCTCCACGGAGACGGAAGAAGGCGGCCCCACCATTTCATTGGTCGGGATCGCCCAGTTTTTGTCGAGCAGGAAGCGGCCGTTCCGCGTGTTCCGGAGAACCGCCGAATCATGAACTTTTTGAATGATGTCGTCTACCTCTGCCGTTGAAAGATCAATGGGTCCTTCAATGTCCATGTAGCTGATGGTGTTCGCTGCGGGAAGTAGCACGTGATGCAGTATCCGGTCGCCTGCGAACGCTACGGCAGTGAGCTGCGTGTTTTGACTGAGATCAATCGAAATGGGCCCCGGTGTCAGCACGGCCCAGAACTCATTCAGGTTGGTCAGGGCCTGTACATCGATGGCTTCGATCTTGGGCTGATCGTAAGCGAGTCGGATCGACGTGATCGATTCCACGTCGCCCGTGATAATTATTTCAAACCGGTCGGCGGTGGTGTAGCTGTGTTCGAAGGCATCATCCGATGACGTGCCGTCGCCCCAGTCCACATGGAAGGAAGAGCCTTCCAGTGCTGCCACACTCATCCGGAAGTCGCCCGTAGGTCCTTCGGCGGTGTTCACCAGGATGGTGAATTGATGCAACACAACTTGCAGCGGCGCGCCATTCAGGGAGGCAAGCAATTCGCTGTAGACAAAATCTTTGACGTAGGTTTTGAAGCCCTCCTTGATCACGATCAGGCGGTAAGACGCCTGCGGGTCGCCCGCAAAGGGAAGGATGTTGGTTTTTGCTTCGAGTGAATAGTTGCCGACCACTTCATCGCCGTGATCGAGAATGGCACTGGCCGTGGTCAGCACAAGCTCGCCGCCGGTGTTGATAAACACGGCCACCTGGAGTGTGTTCACCAGGTTAATATCGAAAGTTGCATAACCGAAATCTTCCGGCGTGTTTTGCGAAACGTCGACCACTTCCATCACCACTGTTGTGACGTCATCCGCCGACACGGTGAAAGCGTAGGGGAGGGGATGCGTGACCGCGCCGGCCAAAGGTGATCCGACTTTTGGAGTGGCATACAAAACCGTACCGGCATCATCGACCAGGAGAAATTCAGTGATGTTGTAGGTGCCCGTAGGCAATTGAACGGGTTCCGTCATCACACTGGAGCCTACGTGCAGCAAGTCAATACGCTTGTGTGTGAACACGGGATCACTCGCACTGTTTTCGAGACTGATCAGTAAAGCGGTAGGTTCCGCGGTCTCTGTCCGCCCACCCGAGGGCTGCGGCCGGAGGCCGAACGAAAATTGAACGCTTTGAAGCGCGGCCGGACTGCTTTCGGTCCTGCACTGGTGGAGGGATGCGCCAACCGTGAGCACCCCAATCCAAAAGAGAAGTTTTTTCATGAGAGGTAAAGTTTATTTGAGATAGACAATTTTTTCTTCGGGGTGACCCATTACAGGCGGGCTCCATCGTGCGACAACAAAGGAACTAAGGACGAGCGAAGACTGCATGACAAAGCCGTAGCCGCAATAGATCACGTGCGACCGCCCTAAGGCAACGCAGCAAGGAGACTGGACGTGAATTGAACGTTGTGAGCGACCGGGTTCGAGTCGTTGTTTCAAGGTTTGAGGGTTGGCACAACAACGAGCAAAGCCATCCCCGGGAGGCCAATATTAA
>CBIHQM010000283.1:0-9056 GCA_966211885.1 uncultured Chryseolinea sp. | reverse complement strand
GTCTTCACCCTGCGTGATGAGGGTGGACGTGAATTTGTGGCGGAAGTTCTGGTAGTCATACTCCAGCTCGTGTCGCATGACAATGCAATCTTTATCCTCCGCGCGCATGCTGAGTTTTTTCTCCAACAAGTGTTGCAGAATGATCGCCGGCGTAATCTCCCGGTGTCCCTCCGGCCAATCGTCTTCAAACAGACCGAGCCAGCGTAGCGCTTCCAATTCGATCCAGTTTGGTCCCAGGTGTTTTTGGAGTTGGGTCTCCAGGGGTTCCGTTGCGGAGTAGGGTAGGAGCGAGCGCAGGAAATAGCGAATGGATTTATTTTCAAAAAGCTCGATCCGGTTGGTGTTGTCGGTCAGCCCCAGTTGGATGATGAGTTTCCAAATCTGCTCGAATCCCTTTCGCACCAGCCTTCCCTTCGTCACCGTGTGGGCCTCGGTGAGGTCGTAGAGCTTGCGATAATATAGCGCGTCGCCTTCGGGAATGGCGACGATATCGGGAAGGCCCTGGATGACGATCGGCTCGCTTCTGTCCAGCAGTTGATGATAAGGAATATGTTGAAGCTGACCGTTGAGCAGGTGACGGTTATTGCCCTTCCCCATGTTGATGAGTTCGCGCGACGGTTCCGTCAATTTATATTCCCACGGGTTGTCGATGTAGGACTCTGCGATCTGGCTTCCGCTGTAGGTTTTCAGGGAAGCGATTTTGCCACCTCGGATATGAATATTGTCGATGGCCTTTTTAAGCGTGACGTGATCCAAACCGGGAGAGAACCCGCATTCGAAAAGCAACAAGACATCGCTTTTTTCCGCTTGCGATTTTTTTGCGACCAACTGACGGGTGAGACGCGACGGCGTAATAAGATCTTTCCCGTGGGCGATGCAACTGTCGGCCACTTGCAATAACATAACATCCGGAATCATGCCGATGACCAGGTCCACCTTGCGGATGGCGTGATCGCATTGGCGGTAGTCGGTGATATTAATGAAGAGAACATCGTTGCTGAATTTTTCCTCCCGCATGCGCCGGACGCAACTTTCCCCAAACATACTTCCCACGCAGATCTTCCACCCATAGCGTTTTCCTTCCAACGCCAGATAACGGACCAACGGCACTGAAAACTGATCGGTACTCAACAGCACAAGCACGGTTTTCATTTGAGGCCAAATAGTTTAGACGCCGAAAATTCATTGCATTTCAAGCAGCAAACTTGTGAAATCGCGCCCTTTTCTTACACCCGCAAGAACTGTGTCGTGGTGCTGTTTAATTCATCGAAAGGTCATATACGCAATTCATTGCTGAAAGTGACTACAAACAGAACAAATGTTCATCTTCAGCGAGTGCGAATTGGTAACTCTGGTAATTATGAGCACAGAAAAAAACAGAAAATTCCGTGTGTGTCAACCGTTGACACACACGGATTTAGGTTGTTCAGTGACGGGTGGGGTGAGTGATATTCCGTCCGTTAGCCGGACCCACTCCGGTTTGTGCGGGCTGTTCAGATGGTCGATGCCCCAGCGCACCATGTCATCGAGCAATTGGCGCAGGGATACGCCTGTAGGGGTCAGGCGATATTCAATGATCTGAGGTGGATCGGCCACAACAATATGGCGTACAAGAAGTTGATCCTGCTCCAGCTCGCGCAATTGCTCGGTGAGCACTTTTTTACTGATCCGGGGCATGCTTCTTTTCAACGACCCGAACCGGTTGATGTCGTGTTGGATCAAGTATAAAATGATCGGCTTCCATTTTCCGCCGATCATCTCGAAGATCCGGGTCATCATGCAAAGGGAAGCATCGTAGGTGGTGGTCGCCATAAAAACAATTCGTTTGATTGTCAGAGGGTTAATTCAGGATGCACGCGGTTCCCATCCGGTAACTACTTGACCTGCGGTGCGCCCGTTCATAACCTTGCAACGTTATGATGAAACAAGAAGTTACCACCGTCAGTCGTCTTAGCGTAGCGCTAATGGTCCTGACATCGATCCACCATGCTTATGGTGCCATTATTTACAACACACCCTGGCGTCTGCATATTTTAATGATCAGCGTCCCGGTGATCGTCTTCACGATTATTTTTTACTACTGGTTTTTAAAAAAGGGAATCCGCACGAAGAGCTTGTTTTTTGGAATATACCTGGTGCTGACCTTGGTTGCTTCGGTCGCGTTGATCGGACTCTTTGAGGGGGTCTACAATCACCTTTCTAAAAATGCGCTGTTCTATACGGGAGTAAGCCACGACACGCTGGTCTTTTTATTTCCCCCGCCGACATATGAAATGCCCAACGACTTTTGGTTTGAATTCACCGGCATGATGCAAGGCGTCGTGGCCATTCCGTTGACGGTGTATTTTGTCCGGTTGGTCAGGTCGCTGGTAGCAAAAGAAAAGCAGGATTGAGTGTGGTGAATCGGATCACCCTTTTTCCAATTGTGCGAGCGAGAACCAATTGCCGGAATCGTCCTTGAAGAGGGCCTCGACGCCATAGAATTCCTTTTTGGGTGGCTTTGTGAATTCAACACCTTTCGCCTTCAACTCTTCATAGGTCGCATAGATATCGTCGCAGGTGAGGACGCCGCAGCCGAAGGTCCCTTTCTTGACCAGGTCTCTCAGGGTTTCGGCCGTTTCTTTCGAGTACCACATGCGCTCGCTGATGGGCGTCAGGTTGATCTCGAAGTCGGGATGGTCCGGCGGTGCCACTGTGAGCCAGCGATGGCCGTTGGCCGGCACGAGGGGCACATCCATGACGACTTTGAAGCCAAGTTTGTTGATGTAGAAATCATAGGCACTGTTCTGGTCGAGCACGTAGATGCTCACGTGAGTTAGTTTTGTGATCATGGGTTGAGTAGGGTTAACTGTTGAATTGCCGGAGATGGTGGTCACCATGTTTATAGACCAATCGTCCGATCTGTTCCCGGGTCAATTTGCCAAAGAAGGGATGGACGAGATCGGGTGCCCAGGTCTGTGCGTGTTCTTCGATGAGGGCGATCCATTTCGACTTCTCGATCGAAACATCGCCATCATCTTTTATAATGAGCACTGGGATCGAGGGAGAATTTCGAGTCAGGGGGGCGTCATTTTTAAGCATCTTGTTCAAAGCCATTTTGCCGAACAGGCGACCGATGAATACGCGATCATATTTCGTCTTCCCCAGCATCATCTCCTCCCAGAGACGGCAGTGTTTCACCATCTGGTAAACTTTCATTTTGCCCCACTGCGCCGCACTGTTCTCACGCAGGGTGTTGATCCGGTGGATCAGCTCGTCGCGCGTGGCTTTGTCGTATACTGTTTTCATGCTTGTTTTTTGGACAAAGAAAGGTCCTGACAGAGGTTTTGATTTCTCTAAAATTGCTGTTTTTCAGATCCAGCCGCTTTTATGTGCGAAGCAACCCGGGATGAAGCGGAGGGGTGTTTCTTTGATTTGCGCCTTTACATGTTGTTGCTGTTTGGAATACGCCAAAGGCGTGATGCCATAGAGTCGCTTGAACAGTCCACTGAACGAACTCAGGCTTTCAAATCCTACGGCATAACACACTTCAGAAACGGCCATGCCATCCTTCAATAGTACCTTTGCTTTCTCGGTCCTCACCGAGATCAGGTATTGGTGTGGCGTTCGGCGATAGATGCTTTTAAACTGCCGGATGAAATGAAATTTGGAAGAGTAGGCCTCATCGGCGATGTTGTCGAGGTCGATGGGCCTTGCGTAGTGGGCATCGATGAAAAGCTTGGCTTGCACAAGTCTTCTGTAGAGGAATATCTTGGGATAAGCGTCTGTTGGCATCGGCTGTTCTTTGAATTCTTTTAGAGATGCAGTGAAGGGTGATTCTGAGGGATAAGTTATTGAAAAATTCGGAGACACGTGGGAAAAACATCTCTTCGTACAGTTTCCAATAGGGCAATGATTTCACGTCTTTTGCGGCAGGGGAGTATGAGAGTGGTTTTTAAAGGATTAATTTGACGGCGCTAGTCTAAAATGGAAAAAAAGAAATGAAAGGAGTGCTGCTATTATCATTGCTCATTGTATCCTGTGGAGAAAAAAATGCAAAGCTTGAATTTGAGCAAGAAAAATGGAGTCCTCATCAAGTCTACTTTAAAAATTATCAGCCGGTTACAGAGACACAGTTCAATGTTTACGTGTCGGATATACAGCGTTCAATAAAACTAGACTCTTTTCACATCTTCCTTCTCGGCGAGAACATAATCGATATTAATCCGGAATTCAAGAAGAAATTCTTCCGGGGCATATTGGGAAGGGAAGAATTAGAAAGGGTAGCAAACGATTCGGCAAGGGTGCTTAAAAATCTCCGGATTGAATTTGGCGTTTACGACAAGGGAAAGTTTTCAAAAAACGATTATTACGACTCGTTGCTGTTAAATAATCAATTTTTTAAGCATTGACTGCCTGCTCTAAAGCGCTAAAGGGAAGTTTTTGGAAGCAGCTTCTGTCAAAAAGATAGCATATCACGGTTTTCAAATCTTGTTTTTCCTTTCATACGTTTGCAAATGCTGTATCATTTTTGCGGGAAAGGTCCCTGTTCGCGAAAAGGTAACCGCCGAAAAAAAATATAATAAAGTTTAGTTGAACCGTGCAGCAATGTTCAGGGAGTGGGTCATAGGGCAAGATGCGGGAAGGACAACGCTTTTTTGTAACAGAGTTGCGTTGATCAGAATTTTATATGGATTGGCATAGCCTGGGCAAATGTAGTCCATCGGCCATGTACGCACGCTGGGCGACCGTTCGCTCAACGGCGGTTTTTTTAGCGGTCGAATCTGGCTATCTTGCTGGCTGTTAACGTTTAGTGGATGCTTTTCAGCAAAGGCCTATGGCTCATGTGCGTTTTCGGATTCCTGGGTGCGGAAGCCTTTTGTCAGACGAAAGTTATTGACAGCCTTGAACAAAAACTCGGAAGCGCCCGCGATCGCGAGCGCGTCGACGTCCTCAATCAACTTACTTACGAATTCATTTCCGTTAACACGGATAAGGTCCTGCAATACGGCGATGACGCACTTCGTCTTTCACACAAGATCGGCTACATAAAAGGGGAAGGCATTGCCTATACCTACCGGGGCGTGCACGAATATCTTTCCGGACAACTCCAGCAGGCACATAAAGATCTGCACCGGGGACTTTCCTTATCGGCGCAAGTGGACGATAAAATAAACCAGGGATACACGTTGCTTCAATTGGGTAATTGCAGCCTCGAAGAAGTAGAGAATGACTCGGCGTTACTGTTTCTTCAACGATCGTACGAATTTTTTAAAGACAGCACCCAGCCGGCATCGCTTTCCAAGATCTACCGGAACATGAGCGCGGTCTACGGCCAACGCTATCAATACGAAAAACAAGGAGTGTATCTCGATCGCGCCATAGCCATCCGACGGTTATTGCCCGACCAAACCCTGCTCACGGATGCACTGACCCTCAAAGCCACAAACAAATGGATGATGGGCGACGTCCCTGCCGCAGAAGCCCTGCTTGACGAAGCGCTGGCGGTCGCCATCAAGCACCCCGAAGACGAGGAAAATCTCCAGGACATTCACCATCTGAAGTCGATGGTCTTTTTTCAACAAGGCCGGTTCGACGAAGCGGTCGCCCTGTTTGATTCGGCCCGCAATTATTATTTAAGAACATCCCTGTACCGGAAGTACGTGACGATGCTCATTGACATTGGAGAAGTGTTTTCCGATCGTGGCGAATACGAACTGGCCCTCGATAATTTATATGTCGCCCTGGAGCTGGCCAAGCTGAGAGGTTATGAAGTCGAAACCCATGTGATCCGTACGCGTATCGGCTGGATAAATTTTCGCCTCGGCGATTTAAAGCAAGCCTTTCGACTGGCGAACGAAGCGTTGAACTATACCACCAAACGCCAGCCGCAAGCAGACATCGCGAACGCGCTTAACCTCAAGGGCGTGGTCCTAACCGACCTCAATGAATTCGCACACGCCAAGACCTGCCTGGATTCGGTTATTCAAATCTACAAGCAGTTGGGCGACAATCGCGGGATCAGTGAAGGACTGATGAACCTTGGATTTTTAGAGGAGAAACAGAAGCGATATTCGCAGGCTCTTGGATTGTACAAAGAAAGCATACGGCTTGCCGAAGCGTCCCATTATATTTATGGCCTGGCGTGGTCGAATTGGGGAATGGGCGACATTTATTTCAAACAGGGTGACTACAAAAGCGCCGCACAGTTTCTGGATCGATCGGAAGAATATTGCCGAGTCATCCACGCCCACGAGATCCTGATCATCAACTACAACACCCGGAGAGATCTGCTGGCGGCGCAAAATCGATTTAAAGAATCATTGGGATTTTCCGTCCTGGCCAGCCAGTTGAAAGATTCCATTCACCGCACAGACCTGGCGCGACGGTTTGTGACCCTGGAGAAAATGCAGGAGATCGAACAGCGCGACCGCGACATCAAGGCACTGCAAAATGACAAGCAACTGGCGGAGAATAAAATAAACTTGCAGCAAGCACAAATACGACAGCAATTTATTATGCTGATCGGGGGTGTTATCAGCCTGGCCTTGTTAGGTGCGCTGGCCCTGGTGTATTATCGTTTTTACAAACGCATCAAAGTGCTCCATGCCGACATTACCGATAAAAACAAACGCATCCAGACCCAGGCCGATAAACTCCATGAGGTGAATGCCGAGTTAAAGCATTTGTATCACGAGGTTTCGGAGCAGAACGAAGAGATACAGGCACAAGCCAGCAAACTTGCCGCCAGCAACAAGAGCATCAGCGATCTTAACCGTGGCTTGGAACAGATCGTGGCACAGAAAACACTGGAGCTTCGCACGACCAACGAAGAACTGGCCAAGCACAACAATGAATTACTTCAATTTTCATATACCGTATCACACAATTTGCGTGGCCCGGTAGCGAGACTGTTGGGACTTTCCGATATCGTGATCGCCGAACAGGATTTTAAAGAGGCCCAAAAATGGGTTGCCCTGATCGGTAAGACCGCAGCAGACCTGGACCTGATCATAAAGGACTTGAACAAGATCCTGGACCTGCGCAACGAACCCCACCAATACCGCGAGACCGTGGAGCTCGACAAAGAATGGAAGCAGAGCATCAGCCTGCTACAGGACAGTCTCAACGGCCACGAGGAGATCACGGCGAACTTCGAAGCGTTGCCCCAGATCGCCACGGTGCGCGCCATGGTGCAAAGTACCTTCTACAATTTATTAAGCAACGCCATCAAGTTCCGCTCACCCAACCGCGATCTGAAGGTGACCGCCACCAGCAGTTATGTCGATGGGAAAGCCCGGTTGGAGGTACGCGACAACGGTATGGGATTCGATATCGGGGTGCACAAGGAAAAACTTTTCAAGCTCTACAAACGGTTTCACAATCACGTGGAAGGCCGCGGCATCGGTCTTTATTTGGTGAAGTCGCAGATTGAAATACTGCATGGAACGATCGAGGTGGAGTCGGTGCCGGGCCAAGGCTCGCGCTTTACGATCACCTTGCCGTTAGACGAAGACCCGTCGCACGTTTTGGCGAGCTAGCATTGCGGGTCAGCCGGCATGCTTGCTACGACGGTCTCGCGGACCTTAAAGCATCAACACCATTTTCACATCGGCTGTTTCGAAGGGAGAGTCCTCCAGGGGAATGTGTTTAAATCCATAGCGCTCATAGAGCCTGAGGGCGGGTTGGAGTTTGCTGCTGGAGAACAGCTCGATCTTTTCGGCCTTTAGCGCTCTTGCTTTTTGAATGCAGGTTTCAATGAGTGGCTTGCTCAGCCCTTTGCCACGGTGATTTACGCCCACGGCCATCTTGGCGAGTTCATAGACGCCAGGGTGTTCTTTCATCAAGGCTGCGGAACCGATCACCTCTTCACCCTCCATGGCGAGATAAATAAAACCGCCTTGCTCCAGGATGTGCGTTTTGGGATCGTTCAACACATCGAGGTCGCGTTGTTCGGTGAGGTGGTGCAGATCGAGCCACTCCAGGTTCAGGGCTTTGAACTGGGGTTGGTAACGATCTTCATAGGGAATGATGTTCACAGGATTCATGGGGTGATGGGGGCAATGTCGCGTTGATAATTTCAAACACTGGCGGCACATTAAATCGCTTCACTTCCTCCATGGCCGACAAAGAGAGTTAAACGGAAGGGATTCCGCTTTTGTTTGATTCCGGACGGAAAACCTGGAAGTTGATTGTGAAAGAATTGGCTAACTTGCATCGAGTAGAAAGCCCTGGTCCTTTGGCCTTGGTTGGAACGTGATGGCAGGACTGCCAGGGCGAAGGACAACATTTATCATTTTAACATACGCACTATGTATTCCAGCTGTTGGGAGGTTATAAAAGACGATTCCAAAAGAACATTTGAAGTTTGTGGAAAAGGTTCAAACAATAACTTTTTCACAAACAGCATTCACGGCATGCAAAGAGCCGGAATGAATGTTAGCGGTGTAACACTTCCCGTGGGAGTGACCAACTCAAATAAGGAAGGGATAAAGGTATCGGGCTATACAAAAGAAGAAGGGTTGCATGAAAGGCTTTTGAGTGAATACAGGGCTATACAGAGACAATCCATGGATTTTGACGATTGATGTTCGATTCCGGGCATAGTCTTCTTTCATGGGCTATCCGTTTCCTCACGGGGATTTGATGTTGGAAGTTTTTGCCGACAAATCCCATTCTGGGCATATCTCCATTACCCCGGGGAGCCCACAAGTAGCCTTCCATCCCTTGGGCTATGCGTTCAGAATTTTTTTTCATACTTTTGAAAGGTAAATAAGTTGGCTTTCTTATGAAAAATCTAATCAGCACAGGACTCCTTGTGCTCATTGCCGTTGCTGGCTATTGTCAGGACCTCGTTATCACAGGCGTAACAGGGGCAAAGACGTTTGATCAGTATGAACTTTTTACAGTTTCGATTACCCTTCAAAACCAAGGTATTGTAGATATTACCGTGCCGACATTTGTCGGAGCCTACCTGTCGACCGATGCGATCGCCGATGGCGATGATGTCGCTGTCGGGTCGTGTTATATAACATCCATAAAACCGGGCGCGTCGCAAAACCCACAGTTCGATCCCA
>CBIHQM010000282.1:0-9081 GCA_966211885.1 uncultured Chryseolinea sp. | reverse complement strand
CCTGACCGGCGTCAATAGAATGTATGACTCCAGTGGCGTGTTGCGGGAAGAACTCTCCTACAAAGAGCATCTGACACCCTCAGACGCAGCCCAGCTTCGCGACAGTGTAATGAGTGCGATAGGCAAAGGTTTGGACGCTTACTTCAATATCGGGATGTTGTCTGGCGCTCATAAGATCTATTTCAAAAACGGAAAGCTTCAATCTGAGGAATACTATTTTGACAACATACGCGATAGTATCGCGAGAGCGTATTATGACAATGGCAAACTAAAATCTGAAGTTTATTACGACGGCGATTTCGATCAAGCGAGCCGGTATGAAAAGACCTTTGATAGAAATGGAAAACTCGTTAAATCCATCACCCATGCAAGGCGGAAGCCCGATGCTCCCGAAGCAGAACCCGACACAGTTTCCTCTTTTTTGAAGGATGCCCTGGAGCCCGGCAAACCGTAATCAAATCAGGCCATCAAATCCCGTTCTTTCAAAAAATCAAAGATCAAAATATCTACGGGCGCAACTTTATCCTTATCCCCAAACTGCAGCCACCGCATTTCCTCTATTTCGGCAGCCGGTGCCAGTGTGCCGGAATAGGTTGCGCGATAGCACGTCATCCGCACCAGCGTGCCCTCCGGCTTCCCATGGGCCTGCGCTTCGAACACGCCCACAAAATCGATGCTGGCTTCATCCAGTTGCACAGAAAGTTCCTCCCGGATTTCCCGGCACAAAGCATCCACATCAGACTCACCGGCTTCGCGTTTGCCACCGGGAATATAGTATTTGTCTTTGCCGAACGATCTCGTGGACAAGATCTGCTTGTCTTTCAATTCAATCCACGCAAGTTTGTCGATTACTTTCATCGAAATAGAATTTCAGGTGTGATTAATGGATGAAAGTTAAAATATAAATAACAGGACAAGCAAGACCTTACTCATCTTTTAACACATCCACCGGATTGGTCAACGCAGCTTTCACGGCATGATACCCCGTAATGGCCATCGCCAACAAAAGCGTGCTGGCGCCGGTCACGATAAAGATCCAAACCGATGGTTTGATCGCGTAGGCAAAATCCTCCAGCCAAAGCCCCATCATCCAATACGACACGGGCGCCCCGATCGCGAAAGCAACAAGGATCAGTTTCGTATAGCCCGACGATATCAACACCAAAATATTATAAACCGAAGCGCCCACCACTTTGCGGATGCCGATCTCCTTGGTGCGTTGCTCTAGTGAATACACGATCATTCCCAACAGCCCGAGACTGGCGATCAGAATAGCCAGGGTGGCCATCACGCGCAGCACTTTTCCAAATTGTTCGTGTGTGGCAAAGGTTTCCGCAAAGTTCGCGTCGACAAACGAATATTGAAAGGGCGTGTCGCCGGCGTGTTGTTTCCAGACTTTTTGGAGACTCGTCAGCGTGTTTTGCCATGCCTCACTGTTTTGTGGCGCGATTTTCAGGACCATGAAGTCGTTACCGTCGTCTTCGATCATTTTGTTTTTCATGTTGAAGATGCCGAGGGGTTCGATGGGGCCGTCCAGGCTCCAGTAGTTGAAGTCGGCCACCACGCCAACGACCTCAAAGGTCGCGTCGACGCCGCTGTTGGGGTAGGCGAGTTTTTTGCCAATGACGGATTCATCCAGCTTCCAGCCAATCCGGCGCACAGCGCTCTCGTTGATGATCACGCGATTGGAATCGGCGGGTATCGCCGCGTCAAAATTCCGTCCGAACTTTACTTTGATGCCCAGTGTGGGGATGTAGTTTTCGTCGCCACCGGTGTAGTTGAGTGGAAATTTCAAGTCACTTTGTCCTTCCGCTGAAAACGAGTCGCCGCCATAAATATAGGGTGGTGCCGATGCACACCAGGTAGCGCTGATGGCACCGGGCACGCTTTCGGCATCATGCGCCAGGTTCACGCGGTTGTTTGCGTGTTCCACATGGTGCAATACCAGCAGGTTTTCCCGGTCAAAGCCAATATCTTTCTCGGCAACATATTTCAGTTGTTGAAACACAACGGCCGTGCAGATGATCAGAATGATGGAGACGCTGAATTGAAACACCACCAACACATTGCGGAACGATTTTCCTTCGCGGCCCACCTTCGATCTTCCCTTGATGGCCTCCACGGGGTTGAAGGTGGTGAGGAACAGCGCAGGGTAGCTGGAGGAGATCAAGGCCATGAAGAGCGCGAGCCCCAGCAATCCACCGGCCACCCAAGGGTCGCTAAAAAGCGAAAGCGTGAGATGTTTGCCTGTGATGAAATTGAACGCCGGGAGTAAAAGTTGCGATAGCGCAACGGCTGCCACCAGGGCCAGCAGGCAAAAGATGAGGGCTTCAAAGAAATAGCTGAGACCCAATTCCTTTTTATTCAACCCCAATATTTTCCGGATGCTGGCTTCCTTGATGCGCCGTGTGAATTGTGCGGTGGAGAGATTCATGAAGTTGACGCACGACAGCAGCACAATAAAGATGGCGGCACCGATAAAGGAATAGATCACCGTGAGATTCCCCGTGTCGGGAAATGATCCGACAACCGGATATTCCGGTAAGTGAAGGGTGTTGATCGGTTGCAGGAACAGTTCCCACTTTTTCCCCGAAGCGATGTATTCGTCGTAGGTCATGCCCATTGCCGCCTTGATCGATTCTTCGGCGCGTTTGCGCGGAATGGTCTGTAATTTTTGGCGCACTGCTGCGATGTCGGCATCGGGTCGCAGACGAACAAAGGTTTCCAGTTGTGTCCATACCCAACTCCAGGCCCTTTGTTCGAGCTGAAATCCTTTTGACGATAGCAACACCGTGAACTGGAGTGTAGAATTTTCCGGAACATCCTCCATCACCCCGGTCACTTCATAAGTCTGTTGCGAGTCGGTATTCGGGGCCCCCAGGCGCACCATTTTCCCGACGGGATTTTCGTTGCCGAAATATTTCACGGCCGTCGATCGTGTCATCACCAATGTGTTGGCTTGGCGGAAAGCCGATGCAGGGTCGCCCTGAAGCAGCGGGAAGTTGAGGACTTTGAAAAAATTGGTGTCGGCCGACAGTACTTTGTTCTCTTCAAAGACCACCACCTCGTTGTTCGGCTTCACATAAGAAATAATGAAATCACCCGGCGTATGCAGGCTCGTCGTCATTTCCACTTCGGGAAGTTCTTCGAGCAGGGCATGGGCTACGCCCGGACCGGTTCGCGAAAACTGGCTGTCCCGGTTGTCGGCCCAGATGAAGGTTTGATTGACGCGATAGAGGCGTTCGCTATGCGGATGAAAATTGTCGAAACTAAATTCCTGGCGCACATACAGGTAGATGAGCAGCGTACTGGCCATGCTCACCGTCAGCCCTAATAAGTTAATGGATGAGAATAATTTCTGGCGTTTCAGGTTCCGCAGAAAAAGCAGGGCGTAATTTTTAAACATAAGTTTTAGGTCTTGGGCGAAAACAGACAAAGGTCATACCACCCTCTGAAACTGGAATTTAAGGCTATTTTCAATATGGTCATGTTCACTTATGATAGCGGGTGTCCGTTTCTGACCGTCGCAGTGAGTGGTTCTTTTCTGTCGCCTCCATGTTAACACACATAACATTCCGGTAAATCTGGCAAAACATTGCCCTTCTATTTTTACGGCATCCATCGCACCATACCGTGAAACGCAAACTACGCTGCACCCTCGTCGCCCTGTCGACCATCCTAACCCTGCATATTCACGCCCAGGATTCGGCCACCAAAATCGTCGACGCGGCATATCACCGCGCCGAAGCGATGCTCTTCACCCGGCCCGATTCCGCCTTTGTCATGACACAGGAAGCCCTTCGCAGGGCGCAAGATCAAGGCTACACCGAGGGGACGGCCTATGGACACTCCCTGGTGGGTGAAATTTTTTATCGTCAGGGTTTTTATGAAGAGGCTCTTAACCACCTGCTCAAAGCAGAGACGTTATACGAATCGTCGCGCAACACGGAAGCGTTGGCCCGGAACCTGAATCAGCTTGGGTTGGTCTATTACACCATCCGTCAACCTGAACTGGCGCTCGAAAAACACAACCGCGCTTTAAAACTCTACGAGGCTTCCAAAAACCTGAAAGGCATTGCCGACACGTATGGCAGTCTCGGCCGTCTCAGCGAAAAAAAGCAACAGTATCCCGAGGCGCTGGAACTCCAACACAAGGCCCTGTCATATTATGAGCACGCCAACGATGTGCGGGGCACTTCCATCATCCTTGAAAACATCGGCAGCATCTATGAAGACCTCAGCCAGCTCGACACGGCCCGACACTATTTCCTTCGCTCCCTCAGCCTGAACGAACTCACGCGCGACAGCCTCTCCATGATCGTGAACCTGAACAACCTCGCGGATGTGCACCGGAAGAAAGGAGAGAACGAGCCGGCGATACGTTTTTCCACCAAAGCGCTCAACCTGGCCCTGCGCCTCAACGATAAATATCAAGTCACCAGTGCATACAAGGATCTGGGCAAAGTCTATAACCAGGCCGGTCTCCACAAAGAGGCCTATGCGAACCTGGAGAAGGGACGCATCTTGTATGAAGAGATCTACGGTGAGGAAACCCGCCGGCAATTGGGACTCTTGCAAACGTTTTTCGAGTTGGAGCGAAAGAATGGCGAGATCAGTGCATTGGAGAGCGACCGTCAATTGAACTCGGTGATCAAGATCTCGCTGGTGTCGGGCATCGTGCTGGTGTTGTTGCTGGCGGCGGCGATCATCAGCCGGCAGCGGCTCAAGATCCGGCAGGACAAAGAATTGATCGAGTTGAAGGAATCGCAGTTGGAATTAAAAGAATCGCAGCAAAAACTCATGCACGTGGAATTGGAAAATGCCCACCTGCACGAACACCAGCTTCAGCATGCTTTGGAGAACCGATCCAAATCGCTGGCTGCCCACACGCTGCACATCATCAGCAAGAATAAAATGATGGACGACATCAAGGCCAAGCTCCAGGAGGCTTTGCAGGAAGATTTCAAAGACCAGCGCAAAAAGATCACCAACCTGATCAAACTCATCGACCACAATTTTGTGCAGGACAAGGATTGGGATGACTTCCGCCACATTTTCGAACAAGTGCACCAGAATTTCTTCGACCAGCTCCAGAAACTGTCATCCGAGATCACGGCTGCCGACACGCGCCTGGCCGCCCTGATCCGCCTGAACCTGCCCTCCAAAGATATCTCCACCATTTTGGGCATTTCGCCCGATAGCCTGCGGATCTCCCGGTATCGCCTGCGTAAAAAGCTCAAACTAAATCAAGGTGATAGCCTCTCCAATTTTATCCTTAGCCTTTAAAAACGGGCAACGACTTTATGCGCGGTTGGCGTGCTGCGCGACCCGCGTTGTTGCTGTCTTCGTCTTCGAGTAATGATTATTTAACCTGTGGTTAACATTTTTCATTTCTCTGATCTTCAAATTGTTAGATGCAAATTATAAAAATCTGTTGCCTTCTTGTTAACGGTCCGGACCGGCGTTGTTGCCTTTTTGATAATGCGTTTGGGTTGCCCTGCGGTGCCTCTCCGCCCTAATCTTGTAGAAAGATTTTTGAGCCCGAGATAACCACCCTGACCATGAACAAAGAGATGTCGCGATACGGCATAATGCTGCTTACCCTCGTCCTACTGGCTTGCTCCAAACCCACGCCCATGGCGGACCAGGCCCCGGCTGGAGACTCTGTTATGTTGGTGAAGAACATCGTTGCACGACCAACCCAAGTCATCCAACCCGCCGTCGTTACCGACACGGCCCGTTTTGACACCGACGACCCGGCGATCTGGATAAATCCCACCGACCCCGGCCAAAGCCTGGTGATCGGCACCGACAAAGACGAGCACGGCGGCCTGGATGTGTTCAACCTCCAGGGCAAACGCATCGCCTCCAAGTCCATCCCAGGCCTGAAGCGTCCCGACAACGTGGACCTCGAATACGGCTTTATGCTGCAGGGCAAACCGGTAGACATCGCCGTGACCACGGAACGCATGACCCACAACCTGCGCATCTATAGCGTTCCCGACATGAAACCCATCGATCACGGCGGCATCCCCGTGTTTGAAGGCGAAACCGGGCCGATGTACCGCGACCTCATGGGCATCGCGCTCTACAAGGAGCCCGCAACGCGGGAGATATTCGCCATCGTGGGACGAAAGAGCGGCCCCAAAGACAATTCGTACCTGTGGCAATACAAACTCGAAGACGATGGCAAAGGCGGCGTGAAAGCCACGCTCGTCCGCAAGTTTGGGATGTTCAGTGGCAACAAGGAGATCGAATCCATCGCGGTGGACGATGAACTGGGCTATGTTTATTATTCCGATGAAGGTATCGGCGTTCGCAAATATTATGCGTCGCCCCAAAAAAGCAACGACGAGCTGGCCTTGTTTGCCACGACAGGTTTTGCACAGGATCACGAAGGCATCTCCATCTATAAGACGGGCGACACCACCGGATACATTTTAGTCTCCGACCAGGGTGCAAACCAATTCTACATCTTCACCCGCGAAGGCACCAGCCAAAACCCGCACGATCACCAGCTCCTGAAAATCGTGAAAGTGGCCGCGATGGAGAGCGACGGTTCCGAGGTGACCAACGTTGCGCTCAATGCACAATTCCCCAACGGCATGTTCGTGGTGATGTCGACGGACAAGACCTTTCATTACTACCGTTGGGAGGACATTGCGGGTAAAGAGTTGCGCCTGGCGCCGGGTAAAAAATGATCATGTGATATGAAACGCATCTGTACACCGGCGATGAACCCGATTCAAAAACTTGCGATGGCAGCCCTCGGCCTGTTCCTGGGCGTGACCACCTACGCCGGCACCATTGCCGGCAAAGTGACCGACCTGAATCAGGAGGGGTTGGTGGGCGCCAACATTGTCGTGCAGGGAAAATCCGTCTATGCCGTGGCGGGTCTTGACGGCAGTTTCCGGATCAATGGCCTGGAGACCGGCAACTATACCATCGTCATCAGTTTTGTGGGCTTCAAGCCGAGTGAAACACAGGTCGCTATTCAGAATAGCAACGACGTGGTGACACTGCCCGTGGTGGTGATGGAGCCGTTGAGCACATCGCTCGATGAAGTGGTGGTGACGGCAAAATCGGTGGAGGGTTCGGATGCACAGGCGCGGCTCATTGAACGCACGTCGGCCAGTACGATGAACATCATCTCGGCGAAGGCCATTGCTTTATCGCCCGACATTTCGGTGGCCAACGTGGTGCAGCGCGTGTCGGGTTTGTCGGTGGAGCGCAACAGCAACGGCGACCCGCAATACGCCATCGTGCGCGGCATGGACAAACGCTATAGCTACACGCTGGTGAATGGCGTCAAAATTCCAAGCCCGGACAACAAGAACCGCTACCTGCCGCTGGATATTTTTCCCGCTGCCCTGCTCGACCGCCTCGAAGTATATAAAAGTCTCACTGCCGACATGGAAGGCGACGCCATCGGTGGAGGAGTGAACATGGTGATGAAGAGCGCGCCTGATGTTTTTGAAGTGAAGGGCGATCTGCAAGTGGGCTATAACTATATCAATGTGTTGGACGGCTTCGATCGATACAAGGCATCGGCGGTCTCACCACAATCGCCGCGTGAAAAATATGGGGTCAGCTACCAGGCACAACCCGGCGACTTCACCAAAAAGAATCTGGAAACGACAAATGTAAAACCAATACCCGATCTGCTGGGCTCGCTCTCATTGGGCAACCGCTTCCTTCATAACAAACTTGGTGTGATGATCGGGGGAAGTTTTCAAAATACGTATCGGGGCACAAACAGCTTGTGGTTTGACTATGACACGGATCGATTCGGTTCCAACCTGCCGTCGGTGCGCTCGGTGCAAGACCGTCATTACTCCACCCAGCAAATTCGTGGTGCGGCACATGGACGGCTGGACTACCGGATCAACGAACGTCATGAAGTGAAACTTTATGCGGGCTACTACATGCTCAATAACCATGAGACGCGCGAGATCAAGGAGACTTTTCTCGATGGACGCAACTATGATCCCAACGCCGGCAACGCCATTCTGGCCTACAGCACCCGAACAAAAACAACCGACCAGGGCATCATCACCACGTCGCTCCAGGGCAGTCACCGGTTGGTGTCGCCGCTCACCTTCACGTGGTCGGGTGTCTATTCGAAAGCTTCCAACAAGCAACCCGACAACGCCCGCTTTCTGCGCAATGGCGAGCTGAAAGATTTTGTAGAGCAACCCCAAACCGTGGAGCGACGCAACTCGCGCCAATGGATGCGCAACAACGACACCGATTTGACCGGCTACGCCAATGTGATCTTCCAACCTTCGGCGTGGGGCAACAGCCTGCTGAAAGCAGGAGGGATGTACCGGAACAAGAACCGCGACAATTTTTTTAACCGCTACTTCTTTGACCCCAACCCAGGCCTGCAAAGCCAAGGTCAGCAATGGAACACCTATAGCGACGTGACCTGGGAGATCGTAAATCCCGCCGGCAGCGCCACGGACGAACTTAACTTCAAGGCGCATGAAAATATCCTGGCCTACTACCTGCTGGGCAAGATCGATCTGAGCAAGATCGAGATCAACACCGGCGTAAGGGTGGAGCATACCGATCAGGGCTACCTGCTAAAATCTCCCAAGGATGGTCAGACACCCGACAGCAGCCAGGTATATACCGACGTGCTCCCCAGTCTTAGCGCCAAATATAAAATCGGCCCCGCCACAAACCTGCGCTTCACCTACTATCGCGCCATCTCGCGTCCCAGTTTCTTCGAGATCGTGCCCTATCAATTGGAAGATGATGGCTACAATGATTATGGAAACCCCTCCTTGAAAAGAGTGAAGGCCGACAACTTCGACCTGCGCTGGGAAAAATTTCCCAATGCATCCAATCAATTGTTGGTGGGGATTTTTTACAAACGACTGCAAGATCCTATCGAATACGCCGTCGTGCGCAGTGGTGTGAACAATGAGCCGGTTATGCAACCCAACAACTTTGGCACGGCGCAGAACATGGGCGTGGAGTTCGACGTCACCCATTACTTCAACAAGTTTGGTGTCCGGGCAAACTATACCTACACCTACTCGCGCATCACCACCTCAAAAGTGATACGGACCCGTG
>CBIHQM010000281.1:0-9111 GCA_966211885.1 uncultured Chryseolinea sp. | reverse complement strand
GCTGCCGACAGCCTGGCACAACGTATTGGCTATCCCGAAGGTGAAGCCATGGCCCGCATCATAAAAGGTTACAGCCTGTATTGGCGTGGTCACCTGGCGCAAGCACGCGAGGCATTTCAACGCGAATTGGACCGGTCGGTTGTCCTGAAATTTACGCGTGGCATCTATATGGGACAGGAAGGTGTGTTCATTACCTCACTGCGCCTCGGGGAGATCGAAAAGGGACATCAGAGTGTGGAGTCTTTATTGACTTTCGTAAAAACCATACCGGATTCGGTCGAAAGAAATTTTTACATTACCGAGGCGAACAACAAGCTGGCCTACTATTACATCATCATCCACGAATTCCCAAAGGCCCACGAGGTCCTGCGCGCGAACATGGCTTTCGCGCTGCGGCACCCGGGAAGCCCTCGGATCATGGGGATGATCCTGAAGACGATGGGCGATTTGGAATCGCGCGAAGATCTCACCCGCGAATCCATCGCCCACCTGGAGCAGGCTCGTGAGTATTTCCGGGTTGTGCGCGACCGTCATAGCTACATCTCTTGCGTCATGATCCAGGCGACGATGTATGCCCAGGCGGGCGAAACGGCGAAGGCCATGTCGATCTTTGAGGATCTCCTGACCCGGGCCAAACAACGAGGCTACCGGATCGGCATTGCCGACCTCGACAATGAACTGGCACAATTGTATGTCAATCAAGGCAAATTTGCGAAAGCCATCGCCTTACAACTGGAATCCTTAGCGCTATACACCGACTTGAACCGGGTGAACGAAATGATGATCGTAAGTGAAGGGCTGGGCAAAACCTATGTGAAGCTCGGCAACTTTCCACAGGCCATTACACATTTCAAAGATGCGATTCGCTTGTCGGAAGACAATGTGCCGGAGGGGGAATCGCGACGCGTTCTTTCCGATCTCTATATCCTGCTGAGCCAGGCGTCGCTTCGAATGGATGAGCGCGACGACGCAAACTATTACGCCCGCAAAGCCCTGTACTCGCCCACAGCGCATGAGGACTTTGCTCTTGCTGTTCCGGCATTGAACAACCTGGCCCGGGTCTTTCTCTCGTTTCACGAGCCCGACAGCGCTGCCCGCACGCTGGTTACGATCGCAAATCATTTCGATGTCATTCAATCCAACCGCGAACAGACCGTCTACTACAATTCACTTGGGGAGCTGAACAGGCAACGGAAGTCCTATGCGCAGAGCCTGGCAGCATTTGGCAAAGCCCTGGCACTGAGCAAAGCAGCCCACTATGCCGACGAGCAACTGCTGGCCCTGAAGGGGTTGTCGGATGTGCAGGCGGAAACGCAACACGCCGGGGAGGCCCTCGCCCAACTGGAAAGCTATTACGGGTTGAAAGACTCGGTCTATTCCATGACCGCATCCAACGAGATCACGGACATCCTCATAAAATATCAAACTGCAGAAAAAGAAAGGCAGAACGCGCTTTTGCGAAGCGAACAGATTGTGCAAGAGGCCAATTTCCGCACGCAGGGCATTACGCTGACCCTGATCAGCGTGGTCTTGGCGCTGATGGCCCTGCTGGCGATCGGGCTGATTCGCACCAATCATGTAAACAAGAAACATAACCAAGCCCTGGCCGAAAAAAACCAGGAGATCGCTTTGCAAAACGAAGAGATCTCCTCTCAGACCGAAGCCATCGAGACACAGCACGAAAAATTGAAGCAGTCGCTGCAGGATCTCAAATACACACAAGCGATGCTCATTCACTCTGAAAAAATGGCGTCGCTGGGACAACTCACGGCCGGCGTGGCCCACGAGATCAACAACCCTGTGAATTTCATCTCCAACGGCGTGGATGAGTTGACCCAGCAGATCGATGTCATCATCACGTTGTTGAAACAATACGACGACACTGCCCCTGCCCTTCCACAGGTGGAACAACAGGCCATCGTCGCCTTGAAAAACGAATTGGGCTTCGAAGATACGCTGGACGACATCCAGAACCTCAAAAGGCTCATCAGCACCGGTGTGGAACGCACTACTCACATTGTGAAAAGCCTGCGCGTCTTTTCGCACGAAGGGCAGAAAGCCTTCAGCCAGGCGAACCTGAACGAGCAGCTTGATGCTACGCTCGCCATGACCCAAAGTGAAATGCGCGGGCGTATTGAAGTGGTCAAGCATTTTGACCCGGCGCTGCCGCTCGTGGAGTGCAACATGGGCGAGATCAACCAGGTGTTCATGAACATCATCCTGAACAGCATCCAGGCGATCGAAGACAAAGGCACGCTGACCATCGTCACGTGCTGGGATGCGCGGGAGAATCACGTGCGGGTGGAAATTGCCGATACGGGTCGGGGCATTCCCGCCGACGTGAAGTACCACATTTTCGATCCCTTCTTCACCACCAAGGAGGTGGGCAAGGGCACCGGCCTGGGACTGACCATCTCGGCTTCGATTGTGGAAAAACACCATGGCCAGATCCAGGTGCAAAGTGAAGAAGGACACGGCACGCGTTTCATCGTGACCCTGCCCGAAACGCAGACCACGGCGGGCGGCGTAGGCGTCAGGGCCATGAGCAAGGACACGTTTCCCGCAACGGCGGGCGATGATGGTATTCAGTAGTTGAGTGACGCGGTCGTGCATCGATCCGAAGTTTATAAGTATATCTGATGTTTATATGAAAAGGATTTTCCTCGTTGTCTTTTTTTTCGCGATAGCGTTGTCGAGCCCGGCACAGTTCATGTCGGTCGAAGACAGTCTGGAGGCTGTCGTGCCGCGGCTTCGCGGCAGGCCGTTGGCCGATGCCTTCAACGCCATCGCCGAGGAAAACATCCACTCCGACCTGGACAAGCTCGACCGCTATGCGGACCGGGCCGATAGTGTCTCAAACAATATCCACTATCCCGAAGGCGTGTTGCTGGCACAGATCATCAAAGGGTTTGGGCTTTATTGGCGTGGGCGCCTTGCTGAAGCCAATGCCGCGTTTCAGAAACAGTATCCCAAGGCCCTGGCCTTGCAGTTCACCAAAGGCATTCACATGAGCCTGAACGGACTCTTCATCACCTCCCTGCGGATGGGTAAAGTGAAAGAACCCGGCAACTATATCCAGTGGGGATTGCAACACGCATCAAAAAATTCCGATCCCGCGGAGAAAGTTTTTTACACGATCCAATGGAATGATGATCGCGCGATTTACTACTCTCAACTCCACGAATTTTCCAGGGCCAGGCAATTGATGGACGACAACCTGGCCTATGCCCGGCGTTATCATGCCGGTGCTTTTTCATTGGGCACATGTTTGCTCAGCCTGGGTAGATTGAATGAGTTGGAACGTCACACGGCACCGGCCATCGATCAGTTGGAGCAAGCCATGGTGCAATTCAAGATCGCCCGCAGCCGTCATTTTTATATGGCGTGCCAATTCTACCTGGCCAGTGTGTATGTTTTGGAAGGTCACGCCGAAAAAGCGGTTCAGCTCTATGAGGGTCTGATCGCCGACACGGAAAAACGCGGCTATAAGATCGGGATGGCCAATGCCTACATCGACCTTGCTGAGCTGTACGTGGCCCAGGGAAAGTTTGCAAAGGCCATCACACTGCAAATGAACGCCATCCAATTGTTCGAGGAACTGAACCGCGTCACGATGCTGATGAGCACCTGGGAAGCGCTGGGTAAAACATATATGAAGCTGGGCAACTATCCACAAGCCATCTTCTATTTCCGGCAGGCCATCGATGTGTCGAAAAACAACAATCCCAAGGAGGCCTATGCCGTGCTGTCGGAACTCTATATTCTTTTAAGTCAGACGTCGTTGCAGTTGAATGACCCGGAGGAAGCCGGAAGATATGCACGCATGGCCCTGGCGCTTCCGCTGGAAAATAAAACCATCACGCTCTCCACCCCTTCCCTCAACAACATGGCGCGCGTGTACCTGTGGTCGCACATTCCCGACAGTGCTGCCGTGATCCTGGACACATTATCGCGCCACCTCGACCAGTTCGAGTCGGCACAAGAACAGGCGATCTACTACAATTCTGTGGGCGAATGGCAACGACAGCGCCAACATCACACGCAAAGCCTGAATGCTTTTGGAAAAGCGCTGGCGATCAGCAAGACAACACATTATGTCGACGACGAGATGACAGCCCTCAAGGGACTGTACGAAGAACACAAAGCCATAGGACACCCCGACGTGGCGCTGGGCTATCTGAAGACCTATCATGTCCGGAAGGATTCCCTGTACTCCATAGCCACCTCCAACGAGATCACCGACGTTATCATCCAACATCAAACCGCGGAAAAGGATAAAGAGCACGCCATCCTGGTAAACAACGAGCTGCTTCAAAAAGCAGACCTGCGCGCGCGAAGCATCACGTTGATCATGGTGAGTGTGGTGTTGCTGTTTGTTTTTTTGTTGGCCCTGGTGTTGGTCCGCGCCAACAAGGTCAACCGGAAAAACAATCAGGTCCTCTATGGCAAGAACCAGGAGATCGCGGCGCAGAACGAAGAGATCCTGTCGCAAAACGAAGAGATCGAATCGCAACACAACCAGCTGAAGCAATCGCTACACGATCTGAAGTACACACAGGCCATGCTGATCCACTCCGAGAAAATGGCGTCACTGGGTCAACTCACCGCCGGGGTGGCGCACGAGATCAACAACCCGGTAAATTTCATTTCAAACGGCGTGGAGGGGCTGATCCAGCAAACGAAGATCCTCGTCACCGTTTTGCAGCGCTATGAAAACGCCGCCTCACATTTGCCGCCGGAAAAAAGAACGTTGATCACGGCCCTGGAAAGAGAAACTTGGATTCGACGACACGCTGCACAATATCCAGGCCCTGACCAAACTCATCAGGACAGGCGTGGAACGCACAACCCATATCGTGAAGAGCCTGCGGACTTTTTCGCACGAAGGACAAAAGGCCTTTAGCCAGGTGAACCTGAATGAACAACTGGACGCCACGCTCATCATGACCCAAAGCGAGGTCAAGGGCCGCATTGAAGTGGTGCGCGCCTATGATCCCCAATTGCCGCTGGTGGAGTGCAACATCGGCGAGATCAACCAGGTGTTCATGAACATGATCATGAACGCCATCCAGGCCATCCGTGAAAAGGGGACGATCACAGTGACCACACAACAACTCCCTGCCGAAAGAAAAGTGCGCGTGGAAATTGCCGACACCGGACCCGGCATTCCCAGCGAACTGAGAGACCTGATCTTCGATCCATTCTTCACAACCAAGGAAGTAGGCAAAGGAACGGGACTTGGCCTGGCCATTTCCGCCACCATTGTCGAAAAGCACCAGGGAACGATCACCGTCGAGAGCGAGGAAGGACAGGGTGCCCGGTTCATCATTATGCTCCCCACAACCCAGCCGGCAACCGTGACACGGCTCGCGCCGGACGCGGAATGAAACGCATCGCTTCCGCAAGGCGATTACACAAACCCATTAGATAGCTTACGAGAAGACCTTAAAATTTCCGGATAATGAACTCCACCCGCCGGTTGAACTGCCGGGTTTCTTCCGTGTCGTTGCTGGCGATGGGCTTGGTGCCGCCATAGCCTTTGCCTGTGATGCGTTTGCCTTCCACCCCTTTCGAGATGAGATAGGCGCGCACTTTATCGACGCGGGCTTGTGAAAGCTTCACGTTTTGTGCCGGGATGCCCCGGTTATCGGTGTGGCCGGCCAGTTCTATTTTCACTTTTGGATTGGTCTTTAAGAAAGAGACGACCAGGTCCATTTCCGGGTACGATTGAGCGAGCAGGTTGGTGGTGCCTTGTTCGAAAAGAAGGTCCTTCAGGTTCACGGTCACGCCCATCGCCACGGGCTGCAGTTTAAAATTCATCTCCAGCTCCTTCATTTCGTAAGTGTTCACATTCAGCTTTTCCATGGTGCTGATGTAGCCGGGGGCTTCGATGGTGATGCTGTATTCGCGGGTGGACGGGATGAGGATAGCATAGCCGTTGCCCACGGTGGCCTGCACGGTTTCCGATTGTTCTGGCGAAGAAAAAAATACACTCGCCTGCAAGCCTTCCCCGGTTTTGGAACTGGTCACTTTGCCGTGGATGCGGATGCGTTGGTCTTCGTTGAAGGAACGGTTGAGGGCCACGATCTTTGTCACCGTATCGGGCGTGTTGCGGACGGAGGCAACGACCGCACTATCCCGGTGGATGGGATCGTTGGAAATGAAAAGTTCGATGTTGGCGTAGCCGTCGCTGTTGTGCGTGCTGGTGTAGATGGAGAATCCTGACTTGTCGTAGTTGCGGAAGTACTCTTCGCGGCCTTCCGTATTGAAAGGCGAGCCCAGGTTCACCGGCGTGGTCCACGCCGTCCAGGTGTCATCGAGACGGCTACTGGAATAGATGTCAAAGCTGCCATAGCCTTTGCGGCCGTTGCTGGCGAAATAGAGGGTCTTGCCGTCGGCGCTCAGCGAGGGGCTCAGTTCCTGGAGTTGGGTGTTGATGGTGCTGCCCAGGTTCCGGGGCTCCGACCATTTGCCATCGGCGCCGCGCAACGTCACATACAGGTCTTCCACTCCGCGGGTGCCATAGGTCTCGGCGGAATACACAAAGACCGATTGATCGGGCGAAATAAATCCTGCCAGGATATCAGACTTATTCTGAAAATAGGGAATGGTGATGTTCTCGGGGTTGGACCAGCCGTTACCGTTGTTACGGGAAACGGCAATGCCTTGCGTTCGCGAAACGTTGCCGGAGGGATCGTAATGATTGACCAGGAAGAGCTGGCTTCCATCGGCCGAAAATCCGGCGACGGCATTGTAGCCCTTGTCGTTCAGGACCGGACCGGCATGAACGGGTGCCGACCATTGCCCGGTTTCCGTGAGCACCGACACCCAGATATCGCCCGGGTCCTTTATGCCACCGCTGTTGGCAGGATGACCGGCCACGGTAATGTAAAGGCTCCTGCCATCGGGACTGACGACGGGGTTCAGTTCGTCTTTTGGTGTGTTCACCAACTGGAGCGACTGACGCGTTAATGGTTGTGCGGAAAGGGTTTGGAGGACGCTATAGAACCCGATAACAAAGATTGCTCTCATGAATGTTTCAAAACAAAAAGGCTGCAAATATATACAGACCCACCTGGATCACCCCCTACCATCCATATATTCCAACCTATTTGCTTACCCAGCGGTTTCCTTTTAGTGTAAACCGCCAGGGAAGTTTCGCGTCTTCGCCGGCATAGTCGATGCCGATGCGAGGGCTGGCTTCAATATTCTTCGAGGGGGTCTTTCGGCCGAAGTCTTCAATCCAAACTTCGTTATCCAGCAAAGACTTTCCATTCCACTTTCTGTCAATGCCCAATGCTTTGGTCAGTTTGCCGGGACCGGAGGTAAGATGAAATGGGTTGGTCAATTTACCCCGGCGCGCCTTCATGATCTCCACGCCTTCCAGGGGTTCGATCGCCCGGATCAGCACGGCGTCGGCAACGTCGGGCCGGTTGGTGACGACGTTGAAGAGGTAGTGCATGCCATAGATCAGGTAAACATAGGTGTGACCACCCTTGTCGAACATGATGGCGTTGCGTGGCGTCCTTTTGGCACCCTGGGGACCATAGGCATGGCTGCCCCGCTCCTTCCAAGAATAGGCTTCCGTTTCCACGATGATACCTCCCGTGACCTCGCCGTCGATCCGGGTATACAAACCTTTGCCCAGCAGTTGACGGGCTACTTTGACGACGTTGGTCTGTTGATAAAAGCTTTCTGGTAGCTTCATACGGAGACTGATCGGGATGTGAAAAGATTGGCTAAATTTGACCGCCAAAATTTAAACAACTAACCTTTTTATACCACCAAAAATCAAACAGCTCATGAAAAAAACTCTAATGATCGTTGCCCTGGCATGTTTTAGCCTGATTACCTATGCCCAGGTGCTTACGCCCTCCGCCAGCCCGGCCGGATCGGTGTCTGCCACCGTCGGACTCACCAAGGTGAAGGTCGACTATTCCCGCCCACGCGTGAAAGGCAGAAAGATTTTCGGCTCAGACCCCAGCGTGCTCCTGCCCTACGGACAGATCTGGAGAACCGGCGCCAACAACGGCACCAGAATCTCTTTCAGCGATGATGTGAAAATAGAAGGCATTGCCGTTCCCGCAGGTGAATACCTCATCTTCAGCTGGCCCGGCGCTACCGAGTGGACGGTCTCCTTATACAAGGACCTTTCCCTTGGCGGAAACACTGCCGAGTACAACAAAGCCAACGAAGCCGCTAATTTCAAAGTGAAATCTGAAAAGCTCACCGAAAGGGTGGAGACGTTCACCATCAACATCGGCGACATCAGCGACGACTCAAAAAATGCCAAGGTTCAATTGGCTTGGGAAAACACTTCGGTAAAATTCGGCATCACCGTTGACTTCGACGCCAAAGTGATGGAGTCGATCAAAGAAAACACCAAAGTCGATCCGGGCAACTATTTCTCCGCCGCTGTCTACTACCTGGAAAATGGTAAAGACCTGAAGCAAGCCCTGGAATGGGTGAACAAAGCGGCTGCAGAGGAGCCTGCTTTTTACATCCTGTACCAAAAGGCCCGCATCCAAAAAGCGTTGGGCGACAAGGCCGGTGCTATGACCACGTCTACCGCTTCGTTGGAAGCTTCTAAAAAAGCTGGCAACAAAGACTACCAGAAAATGAATGAAGAACTGATGAAGTCGCTCAAATAACCGCGCGACTTTCCCTAAAAAAAATAAAACCATCCTGATCGCTCAGGATGGTTTTTTATTTCTCCCACACATTGGAGAAGCTAGACCTGGTTCAGGTTAAGACATTACTTACTTGCTGCGCGCTTCTTTCTTTGCCTTCTTCTCGGCACGTTTTTCTTTCAGCGTCTTAGTAGGCTGCTTTTTGGTTTCCTTTTTAGCATCTTGTGATTTAGACATGGCTATGTGATTTAAGTGTTCATTTCAAAAATAATGAAAAACTGAATATCTCAAAATGAGGAAGCCGGAAAGTTGCAAAAAGTAAAAGCAGCCGGTTCAGGTTGGTTGTTCATGTGCGTGGCCTTCGCCCGGTCTGTCGATGTGGCGCCGGACGATCAGGTTCATTCATAGATGTGCCGCTTCAACACTTTCTCCACGTCGGCATAGAACAATTGCTCGTTGCCTTCCGAGAGCGAGGCCGTGT
>CBIHQM010000280.1:0-9117 GCA_966211885.1 uncultured Chryseolinea sp. | reverse complement strand
TCTTGAACCGCGGGCGTAGGTTTTTAGAAAACTCGTGCCTGCGACATGACGTGCGGCTCGGCGCACATTGGATGTGTGGTGATGCATTTGAAGCGGGCGTGGTGTATTCGGTGTTTGCCAGGTTTCGTTTTACTCTGTAAGAAGCTTATCTGCGTCCACCGCATTCGAAACTCGGGATGTCTTGAACCGCGGGCGTAGGTTTTAAAAAAAACTCGTGCCTGCGACATGACGTGCGGTTCGGCGCACATTGGATGTGTGGTGATGCGTTTGAAGCGGGCGCGGGTGCATTCGATGTTTGCCAGGTTTCGTCTTACTCTGTGCGAAGTTTATCCGCGTTCACTGCATTCGAAACTCGGGATGTCTTGAACTGCAGGCGTAGGTTTTTAAAAAACTTGTGCCTGCGACATGACGTGGTCCTTGCCGCCTTCGACATGACAGAGTCCTTGCTGCCTTCACATCAGGCCTTGCCCTTTAAAGCATGCTCCAGATAAATCTTAAAAGACGTACCCATATCCCGCGAACTCTCCACGGTAATTCTGCCCGACATCTTTTCCACCTGGAGTTTTGCGAGATACAGACTCAATCCCTTTCCGGAAGCATGCGGATGAAAACGTTGGAAGGGTTTGAATAATCGTTCGCGATAGCGCTTCATGTTAATCCCCAGTCCGTTGTCACGCACTTCGATCACGGCACAGCCGTTTTCGGGATAGGAACTTAGCCAGATTTCCGGGGGGCGGTCGGGCGACCGGTATTGAATGGCATTTGAGATCAGCGTCAACAAGACGTAGTTGATCCGGGCCTGCACGGCAAAGACTGTGGGCATGCGGCTGAAGTCTTTGCGGATAGTCACTCGGTGTTCGCGAATGTGGTCGTCCAGCAATGCCAGGATCTGGTGGGTTTCGGTTTCGAGGCTCACATCTTCGCGCACGTGAAATTTGTTTTGCCGTTCGTCCACGATGCGGTTCAGGTCGCGGATGATGTGGTCGAGGTTCTGGACGGATTTCTCCATGTGGTCCAGCAACTCCCGCGTGTCCAGGTCGCCGGTGTTCAATTTTTGCAGTTCCAGGAGGCCCAACATGCTGGCCACGGGGCCGCGAAGATTGTGGGAGATGGTGTAAGAGTATTGCATCAGTTCCTGGTTATAGCGGGCCAGTTCTTCGGTGATATCGGTGAGGTCGTTGTCTTTTTTGTCGAGCAGTTGACTGAGGATATAGCGCTTGCTTTCCAGTTGTTCGTTTTGGGCTTCGGCCTGGCGTTTGGCGGTGTTCAGTTTTTCGATCAGCTCTTCATTCCGCCGTTCGTAGGTCTCCATCATCCTTTTCAGAAAACCGACGCCGATCACCACAAAAAAATAAAGGCAGACGTAGATGACGTTCGTAAAATAGTAGTCGGGTTCGGGATGACCGAGTTGATAGTAACCGACGCCAAAGAGGTTGTGGATGGGATCGAAGAAAAACAGGCCCAGAAAGCCGATCAGCATATTGATGATCAGGTGGCGGCGCTCACGAAAATGGAAGACCACAAAGGGGATAATGGCCATGACCAACATCGCGGCCCGGGGTTGGTAGAACAGGCTCATGGCTTCTTCACCACCGGGGGTGAGTTTGCGCAGTAGAGTCATGGTCAATGCGCCGACCACGGCGTTGAGCGTGAGCAGGTGCCGGCTCAGCGTGTAGTGCCCCGCTTTGTTGATCCAGGGGAGAAAGGCATTGAACAGGGTCATAAAGATCAGCACCAGGAACCCCGGCTCGAACGGATGGGTCGCGACGGTAGCGGCTGTGAGCAGTCCCGCGACGGCCGCCAGGATAAAGGCCATGCCGTTGGTGTTGATGATGGTCCGGTTCTTCCAATGCGGGAAGCGGGGTGAGGTGCCGTACCAAGCGATGTTCTTAAAGAAGGTGAGTGGTGACATGGTTACCGCGTTACTTCAAACGTTCGGCATCCTTCCGGATCCGATCCTTGGGCATTTCTAATCAAAAATAACTGAAAAAACGCTGGTGTTTGCATGCCGCCTGCTGGGAAGTTGGCAGAGCATCCTAAACCAGCGTACCGCACCTAAACACAAAACCAGGAAGCGACGTACGCCGCCCCCTGGCTTAGGATAAAATACAACAACGGTTAGCTGGTTTTTACTTCGTGAAGGCAAAGGTAAAATGACCGCTCAACCCGTCCGTTCTGCCCCCGGTGGGAGGAGCCACGGTGAAATCGAGCGACAGGTGTTTTTCGTCTACGGTGAAGGTCATGGTCTTGCCCGAATCGAATTGCAACTCGGTCAGGGCGTCGTTGAATTTCCATTGACCCGTCACTTCCGTAAAGGCATAACCGCCATTGGAAATAACAAACGTACCCGCAAAACCATTCGCTTCCTTCTTGGTGAACAGGATGGCAAAGCCGGCATAGCTGTCGGACAGGTCACCGTCGGTGCTGTTGGTCACCGTGGGATGCGTCCACGCCGTGGAGGTCAGGGCGTTCACGTTTTTTTCAAAAGCACTTTCCGGGTCGTCGCTGTGGCAGGCGGCGAGCATCACCACCAGCAACAGGGGAAACATTGTACGTAAGATCTTCTTCATGTTCGTTAAGGGTTAGGGGACCTTTAACCCGAGCCGGCGCCTGAGCAGCGCCGGCCGAGTAGGTGGGGTTTAGGCTCCCGGTTTGGTTTAATCTTTAATGAGCTTCACAACGCCGTGTTTGTCTTTGGCCGTGACGCGCAGCAAGTAGAATCCTTTTTGCAGCGACGATACATCCAGTAACAAGCCTTCGGCAGTGGCTTCAGTCTGTTTCAGTAGGAATAGTTTTCCGCTTGCGTCCATCAACTCCAGCACGAGGTTGCCGTGCCATTCGCTGCTCAGCAGTACGTGGGCGGTGTGTTGTACAGGGTTGGGATACACCTTCAGACCTTGGTCAAGAGGTCGCTCTGTGCCCAGGATGTTGTTCACCGTCACGGTGAGCGTGTCTTTCAACACGGCGCCGTTGCTGTCGGTGATGGCGAAGGCGAGTTTGGTTTCGCCAACGGCCGTGGGCTTCACAATAAATTTGTCGTCAGCGGCAAACACGTTGGCAATGGCCTCGTCGCCGGTCGATACGGTGAACGTGAGCGCATCGCCATCCGGATCAGCAAAGAAGGTGGCCAGGCTTTGCTCGTCAAACGAACCTTTGCCATTGTAGCTCAGGTCGTGTGTGGTGCCTGCAAACTTCGGTGCGCGGTTGGTGTTGTCAACCATCACGTTGACGGCCACCGTGCGGCTGGCGCCAAATTCGTCCTTCGCTTCGAACACAAATTCATGCGTGCCGGCGTCGGTGTAGTCCGGTTTGTATTGAAGGGTCAGCACGTTGTCGGTAACCGAATACGTCAGCCTGGGATAGGTAGCCGCGGCCGTCACCGTAAACGTGTTGTCCTCCGGATCCTTCACCGTCAGGGTCATGTCCAGCGTTTCCATTTCCGCAATAGACTTCATCACGGTAGGCACACCGGTAAAGAGCGGCGCCTGGTTCATGTGCAGTTGCAGGGGAATGGTGACCACGGATTTGTAGGGATCGTTGGAACGTACCACGAGGTCTGCCTTCTGATCGCCTTCCACGGCGGGTGCTCCGATAAAGTTCAGGTTCACGGAGTGGCTATCGTCTGCCGCCAGGGTGCCCGACGTTTCATTTTCGATGAATACCCAGGCCGATGATTCGTAGTTGGCTTCGGCTGCGCGCACCACCCATCCAAAATCATGGAAGTCGGCATACGGATACGTTTGAAGGTCGGCCCAAACGCCTTCACTCAAAAACATAAAACGGTTTTCCGACAGCTCCGAATTTTTCACAAAGCCTTGCGGGTGTTGCAGTTCCATGGGGAAGGTCAGGAGCACATAAAAATCTTCGTTGGGAAGGATCCGCTGTGCTTTGTCCAGGGCAATGGTGATCCATTGGCCTCCGCCCGGAGGCGGCGCGTTGAAGGTGGCGTTCATTTTCAGCAATGAAACCGCATTCACCACGGTAGTGCCACCGGCCCGGATCTCGACTTCGATCGTGCCCGTCGTCAGTTCCGTGGGACGGAAATAGGTTTGCACGTGCGTGAGGTTGAAGCCCTTGTCGCCACCGTTAAAGCGGGTCGACGAGGTGAATTCCTCCGCGCCGCTAAACCCGAGGTAGCCATCGGCTTTCTCTGCTTCCTCAAATTGGAAAACGCGATTGAAGTCGGTCGCATCCAGCGGTGCAACCTCCAATGGTGCGCTCTCCGTCGACAATACGGCTGCCTTTGCACGCAGCACGATGGCTTCGCTGCTGGCGGTTGTCGCGGTCTGAGGGGCGCGTTTGTAGTCGATGCTCAGTTCATATTTAAGATCCGACGCTCCGCCAGGGTTGCCGAGCGTGACAGTACGGTCGGCCGTTTCCGTTGCCAGATTGAACGATACTTTTACGGGCGCTTTGTCGACATCGAGAACGGGTGGTTCAATCACGGTTCCCGTCACCGGAATTTTGTAGGAATCGGTTTCCGTAGTGATCACCACATTGTCGGCGAGGGTTGCTACGCTGCCATCGGGAGCGATGTCAACGCGCATGTGTACCGTTTGCTCGGGCAGGATGGCGGGCAGGCTACCGAGCCATTCCACCGGGGTCCACTCGGGTCCCCACATGCCGTTCACGAGCACTTCCAAGGCCATCGTGCCGTCGCCGCTTTCCATGGCAAGGCTGTTCAGGTTTAGGTTGGCCGTGCCGGTGTTGCTGACGGTGAACTCTTTTTGATAGCCCATCGGTCCGGTTGAGCCGTCGTCGTAAGTAGTCGTGTAGGCCATCACTTCTCCGAAGTCGATCACCTCATCCGCGGTGAATGTGGCTTGTCCCAGCACGGTAAGGGTCACCGGCTTGTCCAGGCTTTCGCGGTTGGGTGCGTTGGAGTTGATGTGCAGCGACGTCTTGTATTCGCCGGCAAACAAATTGGTGGCGTCCAGTGTCAGCGTGCCGTTCAGCGTTTTGCCCGCGGGGAGCGTGCGCTTCGTGGCGGGGCTCAACACATAGGCCAGGCCTTCTTCGGGGATCTCCAGGTTGTGATAACCCGAGATCTGTACGCCCTCGGTGCCGGTTTTGTTCTCCACCCCAATCGAAGCGAATTGCGATACCGCCTCGGGCATACCGGTGTTGTGGTATTGATACTTGATGCTTCCGTTCTTGTACAGAATGGCCTGCACGGAAACGGGATCCCCCATGCCAAAGGCGTTGGTCATGCGCTCGTAGGAGATGATGATTTTATCATCGTAGACCTTATAAAAAATGCCCGATGTTTCCGGGTTGTAGTAGGTGTCGAATCCACCCGGTACCCAGAGGGGAGCGATAACGTTATTCGGCGCGTCGGCATTGGGCAGGCTTTGCGACCAGAAGGCGTTCGGTTGACGGGCGTCAAAGCTGATCACGCCGTTCAGACCGATGTATACCGATGTATAATCTTCGCCGTAGAATTTAAACGTCCATCCCAGATCGACTTTGGTCCAATACTTCGAATCATCTTCCGAATTATAAGCCGCATCCAGGTCGACCATCTCGCCTTTGCCGACGAGGTCAACCCATTGGTATGCGGGTCCAGCGTCGTCTTTCGAGCTTTTCCACGTATAGGTGTTGTCGGGGATGGTGGTGGTTGTCACAGCAACTTCGGCGATGTTGGTGATGGCCCATTCCGAGCCGCTCACGGCCACCTCGAGGTTCGCCGCACCGGTGTTCTTGATGCTGAAGGGGAGGACTTTTGTTTCGCCGTGATTCAGCGTTTCGTCAATGGCCGTAAGATCTACGGTGATCGCAGGCGCTGCTACAACGCTGCCGCTAAGGCTTATGGCACTCTTGCTGCCGTCGGCATAGGTAATGATCACCTTGTCCGTTATCGAGCCTCGAAGCGTTCCCGTGGGAATGTTCACTTGATAGATCGCCGCATGTTTTGGCGTTAGGGTTGTGGCGGAGGGGCCGGTCAACGTAAACCGTCCAAGTTGGACGACTGCGCTGGTAATTTGCAGGTTGGCCGTGCCATCATTGCGCACCACAAACTGCTCCGATTTGATGGCGCCTTTGAAGACGCTGCCAAAAGCAATCGACGTGGTAGACACTACGGGTTTCGCTTTGCCTCCCGAGGTGATGTTCAGTTTTACATTGGCCGTGACGGCGCCATTGAACGGATCGTTGTTGATGAAGGTGATGTTCTTGTCGATTGCGCCTTCATACAAATCTTGCGTTTCCAGTGTAACGATCACGTCTTCCGATTGCCCCGGCATGATGATGCCCGAGCCATTTTCCACACTGGAAATAATGCTCGGCCCGGGATAATCCAATCCGAACGCCATGCCGTCCTGCCAAGGGAAGGGGTGTTCCCAATCGACAAACAAAATGCCGTCCTCTTTGGCACGATCCTCGACCAGTACGGCAGCAGCAAGCATATAATTGGGATCATCGTTCACATCGTTGTAGTACATCCGGATGTTGCCGTTGTCAAACAACACGATCTGGAAGGTCAGGGGATCAAACATCTCGCCTTCGTTCACGTGATCATATTGCACCACCAGGCGGTCGGCTTGTTTTTGGTAAAATACTTTTCCGCTGTTCAGGTATTGGAAATGTAAGCCGGTTGCGCAGATCATGGCTATGGGGCCATAGGAATCGTGCAGGCGTGGCGTGTTCACTACCGGCACCGTGTTGTCCAGCGTGATCATCCCCATGGGGGTGATGTACACTTTGTTGGTCTTCTCGGCATAGAACGGGAAATCAAAATCCAATCCCACCTCGTAATGATGGTTTCCCGCTTTTTTGAAATAGGACGTGATGTCTGTACCGCTACCCGAAATATCGGTCCAGGTATACGCAATAGGATTCGGATCGTTCACGCTATTGTGCTTCGCGTAGCCGTAGGTGTGATAGGCCTCGGGCCAGTCTGTGCTCACCCCTTTGCTATCAAATCCTGGAATAAAATATTTCAACGCAAACTTGCCGGTGTTCTCCACGTTCACGGTGGCCTTCGCTTGGTTGCCAAGGGCCAGGTTGTCGATCGTCTGGGTAAGGGGAGTGATCTTGATCTTGCTCGCCTCCGTGCCCACACCAAACAACACGACCGTATAATTGAAGTCGCCAGAGGTCAGGTTCAGCGTGGCATTCACGTTGCCTGGTCCTGTCGGCGTGAAGCGGATCAACAGATCCACTTGGTCGCGCGCGGCAATCTGCCACGGGGCACCGCCTACAATCTCGAATTGCGGATCAGACACGGTGGCGGTCGGTCCTTCGAGGTTGCCATAGCCGGCGTTGCTGATGGTCAACGTCATTTCTTTTGCCTTGCCATAGAACACGCTTCCAAAATCCAACAAGTCGGTCGACTGCAGCACCGGTGTTTGTCCGGTAACAGTAAGGTCAACGGGGATGCGCAGCTCTTTTGTTTTGCTGTCGTTGGATTGGAGAATGAGGTTGGCCGCATAGCTGCCGTTCATCAGGTGCGATCCGTCGGCGGTCAACAACACGTCGGAAGAAGTGTGGCCTTCTAATTCGCCCTCAGCGGGTTCAAGCGTCAGGTATTTGCCAAGATCTTCGCTATACGACGTAGCCACCGTGGCCCATACATAACGGTCGTCATGAAGGGTTTGGGGCAGTGATGCCCAGGTGGTGCCAAGGTCAAACGAGATTAGGCAATTGGCGGAGTAGGAGGTGTTCTGTGCCTCAGCCAAACCCAACGGGTAGAGAATGCCCGACGGTACATGGAACACGATCCAGAACGTTTCGCCTTTTTCGAAGAAGAGCTGTTCTGTCAGTTGGATCACCTGGTTGTCGTCATACTCCGATTGGGGCATGTTGTATTCCTGCGCCAGTACCAGGTTCTTTTTTGTAGGCGACTCGCCTTTGTAGATCTCTACGATGATGGGACCATTTTTGGGATTCTGCCGCAGCCACATTTGCGCGTGCGTCAGGTTGAATCCGGCATCGTCCATCACCTGGAATTTTGTTGCCGACGAATTGGTGAGCGTGGTGTCGGTCTCGCCGATCATGTAGATGGGCCAGTTCCAGCCGTAGCTGATCTCAGCGCCGTCAAAGGCCATCGTCGACACTTTGTTTTGATGTGTCGATGCGGTGCGCGCACTGCGACGAACCAGCGTGGCCGTGCTCGCGGCTTTTACTTTCGAGACCACGGGATAATTCAAACCCGTAGCCAGGAAGGTCGTGTTGTGTTCTTTGTTGCGCGTGATACCCGACCAACGCAGAAAACCTTCACCGTTGTTTAAAAGCTGTAGCTGATGCGTTGCCGACGTGCCATTGCCGGCGTCGATGGAAAGGCTGATCGCTTTGCTGTTGTCGTCAACGGCAATGACCGGTCCGTCGTTGGTGGTGCTGGTCGCGACGTTGGAAAGAACGGAAGCATTGCCCCAACGGTCGATAGCGACTACGCTAAAGTAATACGTCGTGAGACCGGACAAGTCGGTAACCTCGAGCGTTACCGTTTCACCTACAGCATGTTTGCTGGGCAACGATACCTTGTCGGCCTGGCTGAGGTTGCCTCCCATGAAGGGGCTGGTTTGATAGTAGACGGTAAAGCTCACCGGCCGCCCGTCATCTTCGTCTGCAGGGACTGACCACGAAAGATTGGCCGATTCCTGTGCCATCGAAGTGATCTTCAAATCGGCAATCGCTGCGGGAGCGATCTTGGCGTCGTTTTGGATGATCAGCTTGGCATCCGTAAGACCAGCGCCAAGCAAGCCGGCGAAATCGGGATTGTAGCTGTCGATGTCGACCACGCCGGTCACGATCTTGTTGCGCAGTTCTTCAGGCGTCATCTGGTGTGTGCGGTTGGCCAGCGCCAGGGCGGCGATGCCCGACACGTGCGGGCAAGCCATCGAGGTGCCTTGCAGGTAGCCGACCTTGTTGTTGGGCAGCGTGCTCAACACACCGCTCGTTCCACCGAGATCGGTGTTACCACCCGTTGAGGTGACGTCGGTCCACGTGCCATAGTTCGAATAATAAGCACGCTTAAAATCGGGCCCGATCGAATTCACGGCCAATACGCTGGGGTGATAGGCCGGGTAAAAAGGTTGATCCGTATTGCTGTTGCCCGAAGCAAAGATCACGATGCCGCCCTTCATTGGGCTGCCTGGATAATTGCCGGCTTCCGCGATA
>CBIHQM010000279.1:0-9123 GCA_966211885.1 uncultured Chryseolinea sp. | reverse complement strand
ATCGAACATCCACAGATCGTCGAAACGGAGACTGGAGCTGCGGCCGGTGGCGACGTAGCCATAGTTGCCCAAGGCAAATCCTACGGCCGAATCGCGCACAGAGCCTTCAAATGAATTCTTTTGCGTCCAGTTGTCGGTGGCCGGGTTGTATTCCCACACACCGGCATCCAGCGTAGCGCGTGTGCCCAGCAGCACATAGCCCTTGCCTTCGATGACGAAGGTGACCCCCAACTGGCGGGCGATGGTGTAGCCCGAGTCGTTGGTGTCGGTGTCAACCGCGTCGTCCTGCAAGTCGTTCTTCACGTTCCAGATGTCGTTGATGGGATCGTATTCCCAGAATTGCTGGTTCAACACACCATTGTTCATACCGCCGCCCACATAGCCCTTGCCGTCGATGGCAAACGCAAAGGCGTTCACCAGTTTGTCGCCGCTGTAGCTGGCCTTCTGCGACCATTCGCCCGTAACGGCATTGTAGGCATACATATCTTTCAAATAGTTTCCACTGGTGCCGGCATCGGCACCGCCATAGCCGGAGGTGACATAGCCCATGTTGTCGATCGCGAAGGCGGCGGCTTCATAACGCGGCAATCCGGGGAAATCGGCGATCTGTGTCCAGGTGTCGCCAATGGGATCGTACTCATAAAAATCTTTCAAAAAGGTCGTGCCATCGGAGCCGGTGCCCACATAGCCTTTGCCATTCGCGGCGAAGGCCACGGCCGCATTCCGCGCCACGCCGGGGAAGTCAGCACGCTTGAACCAGTTGTTCTTGTCGGCGTCGTACATATAAAAGTCTTTCAACCATTTGTCGCCATCATAGCCAGTGCCCACATACGCTTTGCCATCGATCACGAACGACACGGCGCCACTCCGTGCCACTCCTTCATAGGAAGATTTTTTGTACCACTCCCCCAGGTAAGTGGTATCGGATGAGCCGGAGCCGCTGCACCCCGTCAGGGACATACAGATGCGCAGGACCACGAGCAACGTAGCCCCCGTCTTCAGCACTCTTGGAAATTCTACACGTTTACGATTCATGATATAAAAATTTGGATTTGGTTATTGTTGTATACTCTTTCGGATGTACCAGATCTTGAGCTTGACCCGGTAGGTCGTCCCACTGTTCTTCACGCCGAGATAGATCTTGTTCACTTTGGTAGTGAGCTCTGTTCCAGGAGGCATGAGCAACAAACCGTTGTCGTTGTTGCCTTCGGTGCCGACCAGGGTTTGCACGTATTGCGTCATATTGAACGTGTAGCCACTGGACGTCTGGTATTCTTTGTCTTCGGTGTAGGAAGCCGACTGTGCCGCACTCGGATTGTAGTCGGCCGAGAGTTGCGACAGCGGCAGGTTGCTGCGATCGGTTTTATAGATGGTCAGCGTTTTCGGATAAGGATGGTTTTTATCAAACGAATCTTTGATTGGCTGGATCAAGAGCTGGGCTTGGGTCACCAACAAGGTTTGTGTGCCGTCGATGGTTTTGTGCACATGGGGGAAACGGATCTTCGTCACCAGACCGGTGCCCGCCTGTATGTATACTTTATCATCGGAAGCGGTCGAAAGCACTTCACCTGTAGTGGCGATGTCCTTTAGATCGGTGGCCGATCGGTCGGCGTCTATGTTGGAATAGTTGAAGAGCGTTGAGCCGAAGGCAAAGTCCTGGTATTTCTGCGTGAGTTTATCCTCCACATATTCTTTATAGTACAAGCGGATTTTCATCCCGTCGGTATTCAGTCCCACAACGCACGACGGCTGAGCCGATGCGTTCTCGATGGAGACGCCCTTGAAGTAGGTGAGGAACCGGCCGGACTCCACTAGATCCGGGGCCTGGGCTTGTGCACCAGCGAGCCATTCTTTGCCCAAGGCATCGTTGAGGCGAATGGTGAGCGTGTCTTTTGCATTGGGTCGGAAAATCACCTGGCGGCTTCCCAAGGGGGTCGACTCCACCGGGGTCTTCGTGGTGTTGTACAGACTGTTGGCCTTATAAAAAACAGAATATTGTCCCTCGTTGTACCAGTAGAACGGCAATGCAAAGGTCTTGAAATCTTTCGTCACGCGGTGCACCTCGATGGTCTGGGCCTGTGAGGTGTCGCCATAGTAGTAGCCGGAATGGGCAATCCTCAAGACCAGGGAGTCGAAGAAGGCTATCGTGGCGGGTGTCCAGGTGGGGTTCGATACCTGGATGTATCCTTTGGCGGTGAGCTTGCCCAGCATCGGATCGGAGAAGCCCCCCATAAGCAACGAGCCCGTGGAGGAGGTGGGAATGGAATCCAACAAGACGGTCGACACCTGCACCGTGGTGGTGTCTACCACCATCGATCCATAATCGCTGTTAAAATTACTGCCCAGGCCGAGCACACCCGGATCGTGGTCGCACCCCAGGCAAAAGACCAGCAAACCGAGACAGAAAATATAAATTCGCCACCGCATAATACAGATTGAATCACGAACTTGGGGGTTTCAGGGTAACCGACGAAAAGGAATAGATGAGGGGAACGGATGTGTAGACCAAGATACAAAATGACACGACCGAAATTTTTCTGTTGCCCCACCTTTTTGGCAGTTAAAATCTTATTCCCTATTATTGCAGCCCTGATTTAAGGATCAGGAAAATTCGGGGCGTAGCGCAGCCCGGTTAGCGCACCACGTTAGGGACGTGGGGGTCGGAAGTTCGAATCTTCTCGCCCCGACTTTGCCCGCCGTAGTTCCTCTTCGGAATGCGGCGGGCTTTTTTTTGATACACACAATCTTTTAAGGCAACACCCCCCTCGTCGGCGGGCTTCGTCGGGCAAGGGCCCAACTTTCAAGGCAATTCCCCAAGCGGACTCGCCTGCCATAGTTCCGCCTCGGAACGACGTCGGGCTTCGTCGGACAGGCCCGACTTTCAAGACTGGACAATCTTCAATTCACAACTCAATCCTCTAGCCTGACAAGCCAAAGTTTTTTTATTCTCACCCTCACCCCAAATATTCGTCGACACATTTCCCTCATTCATCCATTCATCATATCGATTCGCCGATCATCCATAATAACAACCGTCCTGATTTGAGAGCGAACCATTTCAGTCATCAGAAACGCGTCTTTTCTGATGCCTGAACAACCCGATCCCAATTTTCAGCGGCATTTGCAGGTATGTGCAAAACTTTATAAGAGTCTTCGTGACTATATCCTGTACATGTTACAACAATCACTTTTCTCAAAACAAGAAACAGGCTCAACATGGAACTGTCTAAATAGCTTAAATACGGCATTTTGGCCATTGGCACTGGTTTGGCAATACTGCAACACAGAAAACAGTAACAAAAATCAAAATGAAAACGCTTAAAACTCTTGTTGTTCTTGTAGCCCTGATCACCGGTTCGCAACTCATTCAAGCCAAAGATAAAACGTGCTCCTGCATCGAGGTCCTCTCCATAAAACGCGACATCTTCTATTTCAAAACCCCCGAAGATTTCACCGGTGCCACCATCGAAATATACTCGGCCGACACGCTGATCTTCACCAACCAGGTAGCCCATCGCAAAACCCTGATCGACTTTTATTTCGAAAAACCCGGTGTATACACCATCAAGATCATCAAAGGATCAAAGGTTGAAGAATTCACATACCAAAAGCAGTCTCCCTCGCCTTACGCTGAATCCGAGTTGGGTCACCATATAGAGATCGCCAAATGAAAATATTTTCGTGAAGTAGCCCATCCATCACAGCCGGACCATATACGGTCCCTCAAAAGCGTAAAGTCCTTTACGCTTTTCCCCGTTAGCAAGCACCAAGCATTCAAGTTACTCCCAGCCGCAATGCTTTCTTTCCAACAAAACAGGTCGCGATGCACCACAAGTCTCACGCAAAAGCCAGAGAAAAACGAGCGTAGAAAGCCATTACAAACACCGCTGAAAAAAAGGATCAAAGCCATTCAAGACGTTTGAAAAGACTGCGTTCGCAAAGCAGTACTGAAGGGCAAAAAGCGACTCCAAAAACAACACGTTTCCTCCCTTTTTCCGGGGGAAAATGAAAAAAAAGTAAAATTATTTTATTCGTCACAAAATCCACTGCCATAGGGTTGTCAGTGAGTGTGAGTTTCTTTGTATTACCAACAGAACAAAACCGAAAACCCTTACGCATATGACAACTGAAATCGAAACCCCCACGCAAATGAGCACCACCATCTTGTCAACACTCGTACACGACATGGCTGTCTACAACCAATGGGCCAACCAAGCCCTGGTGGACTATCTGCGTCAAAAGCCCGAGGAGCTCCTCTACAAGGAAGTGGCCTCCAGCTTCCCCGGTCTCAAAGCAACCATAGAGCACATCTGGGACACACAACGTTTCTGGCTCTGCGTGATCCAACAAACCACCCCGCCCACATCGTTCCGCTTCGAACCTTTTCAAGGCACAGCGGAAGAAGCATTCGAAGGTCTTCTGGAAAACTCCAAAGCGCTCACCACCTTTATCCAATCACTGGACGATGCCGGGCTGCAGCAGCCTGTGAGCTTCGACTCGCCTTGGGTGAAGGGCACACAAGCCCGGTTCGAGTTTATTCATCATGTTTTTAATCACAGCACGTATCATAGAGGTCAGGTGGTGACCATCGGCCGGCAACTCGGGTTTACGGATGCGCCGATGACGGATTATAACTTCTATTTGATGATGGTGAAAGGGAAGTAGGTTGTAAATTATTGAGTAAGCAAATCAAGCGCACGGTCTAACGCGATACTCAGATGGATCGCGTTGGCCAGCGTTCCTACTCGTTCCTCAACGACTCGATCGGATTGGCCAACGCTGCTTTCACCGCCCGAAACCCGGTGGTCAGTACAACGATAAACGCAGCCAACGTCGTCGCCAGAATAAAAGGCATGGTGCCAATGGATGTTCTGTAGGTAAACTCCTGGATCCAGCCATTCAGGAAGTAGTAGGTAACAGGCCATGCCACCGCACTGGCAATAAGGAGTAACACGACAAACTCCCGGATGAGCAGGAAAGAAACATTGCCCACGGACGCTCCCAACACTTTTCGAATTCCGATTTCCTTTGATTTGCGTTCGGCAGAGAACGAGATCAATCCAAAAGTGCCGAGGCACGCGATGATGATGGCGAGACCCGTGAATACGCTAAACACTTCTGTGAATTTCTGTTCGGCCACATATTGTTTTTCAATATCCTCATTGAGGAAGGTGAAGGAAAATTCGCGATCGGTAACATACTTCCCATAGATCTTCTCAACATGTGCCAGTGCCGACGTTATGTCTGCCTTATCTACCTTAAGATAGATCCAATTAAACGCTCTTGGATTAAACACGAAGATGATAGGCGGAATTTTGCGATGGAGCGACTCAAAATGAAAATCATTCACTACACCCACCACCGTATACTTGGTATCGCCGAGCTGCATCCACTTGCCAACGGCCCCTTTCCATCCCAACTGCGCCACGGCCGATTCATTCAGAATGATCGAAGAAAGGCTGTCGGCCGGAAAGTTCCTTGAAAAGTTTCGGCCTTCCGTGATCTTTGCTTCTATTGTCGTCAGAAAATCATAGTCGATGCGAATGATCTTCATGGACTTGTTCACCTCTTCGTCGGCATTCACGTCCTGGGCCGTGTAGCTGGTGCTGTTTCCGATCCACCCCGGCATTCTCATGTTGGTGAGTCCTGCCTTCCTGATCGCCGGGTTCGCGAGAAGCTCTTGGGTGAACACATCGATCCGGCGTCTATTCATCGTTTGTAAGGAGACGGATATCAGCATGTCATCATTAATACCCAACGATTTGTTTTTCATAAACGTCCACTGCTTGAACACGATGGCAGACGACGTGATGAGGCCAATCGAGATCACAAACTGCAACAATACAAGGCCCTTTCTGAACACCAGGCCAAAGTTTCCGCCGCCGCCACCACTGGTCTTCATATTGTTCAAGGGCCTGAAGGAAGACAAGACCATGGCCGGATAGAACCCGGAAACCAACGCGATGATCGCGAGGGAAATCAAAAGACCTGAAATTATTCCGGGGCTAAACAAGACATTTCGGGATATTTCTTTTCCGGCAAACTGGTTGAACTGCGGTAGGAGCAGGAACGAAAACAGGATGGCCAGCAAGATCGCCACGGCCGTCATCATAAAAGATTCCGCGAAAAACTGACCCATAAGATCCTGTCTTTTTGCGCCGAGCACTTTGCGCATCCCTACTTCTTTTGCTCTACGCATCGATCTTGCCGTGGTGAGGTTCATGTAATTGACACACGCGATGATCAGGATGAACACCGCCACCACCGAGAAGGTATAGATGCGGGTGAGACTTCCGTTGGCTTCGAATTCGCGCCCGATGTTTGATTGAAGGTGAATCGATCGAAGGGGCTGGAGAAACATCTTGAAGGTCGTTGACTTCAAGAAGTCGAGATTCTTGTTGATGAACTCCGGAAAAGTAGCCTCTATTCTCACAGGATCGACACCGGTTGCCAGCCGGGCGTAGAGGAATTGAGAGTCCCAGCCAACATTGGTGAAAAGTCCCTCGCCAACAACCTGCCTCAGCGTTTCGCCGGAGATCAGAAAGTCGAAATGAAAATGTCCGTTGGAAGGCATGTCTTTCATCACCCCGGTCACCTGTAACTCGATGGGGTAATCGCTTAGTTTAAAGATCTTGCCTATGGGATTTTCGGTCCCAAAGTATTTAACAGCGACCGACTCCGAGATCACCACTTTATTGGGGCCTTTCAAGGCTTCCGTTGCATTTCCCTGTACCACGGGGAAGCTGAAGAGTTTGAAAAAATTATCATCCACCCAGGCCAACCGCTCTTCTACAATCCGTTTGTCGCCATACTCGAATAAGGTATTATTATCCGGCATGATCCGGACGAGCTCTTCCACTTCGGCATAGTTATTCTTGATGAGCTCGGCGGTCTTCCAGGCGTTGGAGGCGTAAGGCTCCCATACACCCTGTCGCATGTAGGCGGCAGAAACCCGGTAGATGCGATCTCCATCGCTGTGGAATCTGTCATAACTCAGCTCATCGGAAATAAAAAGATAGATCAGGAGACAGCAGGTGAACCCCAAGGCCAGCCCCGAAACATTGATGAGGCTGTAGAGTCGTTCCCGGTTGAAGACCCTGAAGGTTATGGTCAAATAATTTTTATACATACCCAATCGGTTTAGATCTTGAAACCCCTGCGGCGGACGGACGATACCCGGCCTGAAAAGCAGCAGTATGTCCACGAGAAATTTGAAGTCTGCTTTTCGCTTTGACATTTTTGTCAAACGCTTTCGATAGACTTCAATCAAATCTCCTTCGATATTATCCACCAGGGCGGGACGGCAATAGCCCCGGAAAAAACTCAGGAAGACGCGCGGCGGCAGTTGTTTCATTTTCAAAAAAGACCGCTGAGTTCTAACACCATCTTTGGAATTGCGTTCCACATTTTCTCGCGGCTTTCTTTGGCGTATGTAATCGCCTTTTTTCCCATGGCCGTAATCTCGTAATATTTCCGGGGTCTGCCCGCCCGTTCCTCGGTGGCCTCCCCGTTCGCAGACCGGATATAACCTTTTTCTTCCAACCGCAGGAGCGCCGCATGCAGCGCGCCCATACTCACCTCGCGATCGAGTTGCGCCTCAATTTCCTCCTTGATGGAAACACCATAGGCGGACTTGTGCAGTATGGCGGTAGCCAGCAAAACGATCTCCTCAAACTCGCCGAGAAAGTATTTCCGCATAAACAGGAATAATATTTTCTAAAAGAAGGAATAATAATGATGCCAAATCTAAAGAATGAGAATTTGAGGCAAGAACGCGGTTTATCAACCCAGCCGCTGTTCAGAACCGAACGACTCTTTATCGGAAATGAGACGATGTCTGCAACATCAGGGATAGGACGAGGGCCTTACGATCAGAAATCTTTAGCCCCGGGCTAAAGCCCTAGTCTATGCACACATTATCGTGATTTAACTTTCTTTGGAAAAGGGGCGAGTTCAAGACGTTAAACTGAATAAGCCCGTAGGGCTTCCCCATCATAACGCCCGGTGCAACCGGGCGAAGCGAGTCCATGTATTTCAACCCTGTAAGGGTTACCCTTTAGTGGGGGGATCTAGTTCGTAGTCGCAAATCTATATTAGTTAGTATGAATGCTCTAGGGTGCCAAATTGTGTGAGTTCAATCGAAGGTTCGGAGTGTGGTATGTTGAGTACGAGTAAATGGAGATTCTGAAGCAACCCACGCGAAAGGTAACTCCGCTGGGGTTGTTATGTATAGCCACTGTTATTCAGCTCCAGGCGCTCCTGCTAACGTAGGTCTTGAATTCGCCTTTTTCCGGAGATAAATGTGTGCAATAGACAAAGCCTAAAGGCCAGGGTTATTCGGTTTGTGGTTTAGCATCGTCATTAATTTTTTATTCACTTGCCAAGCCCAATTTGACTCATGTACGTTTGATTATCCCAGAAGAGGTATTCTTCGCTCATCGTTCCATCGTCTTTCCAAATGCCAATGGTGCACATCGGCAATTTAAAAGATTTACCGGTTGGCTTAATAAATTTTCCGTTGCCGATGGGCATGGGTGCACTGAAAGTCCCCGTCATAATACCCATTACAGCAGTCATTTTTCCATCGCCGATGCGAATAGGGTGTTCTTTAATGCTGGTATTGGGTGCATACACGAACATGGCTTTTAAATCTTCAATGTGTTTTTCAATTCCTGAAGTAGTGTGTCCGTCAGGCCAGTGCACCAGGATGTCTGCGGCGTGACTTTCATGCAGTCGTGTCCACGCTTGGTTGGTAAACACGGTGAAGTCAAGCGTGTCAAAAGTTTGAAGATTTTTTGAGATCATTTCGTTTCCTGCGGTGAGCATAGCCAGTTGATGGCGAAGCGAGTCCATTTCTGATTTGTTTGCGGACCGGTTTTCACTTTTGGAGCAACCTGTAGAAGTTACTATCCCTGCTACTGCTAATAAAGCCGCAATGGCGTTGATTGTGGTTGTTGCTTTTTTCATTTTTAGTGTATTTAGATTGTCGGAAGTTGAAATTAATCTGCAAAGTTATCTTTTGAGAAATGGCTGGATTGGTTATCGTCGGTTTCTGAAGTGAAGATTCCGGCACCATGACCACTCTCTTGGGGTCTGGATGTGATCGCTGGTAGTTGACTCCAG
>CBIHQM010000278.1:0-9140 GCA_966211885.1 uncultured Chryseolinea sp. | reverse complement strand
AAGCCCAAAGGGGCGTATGCGCTCGATCCAAAATACTTCAATCAACCGGAAGGCATCGCGTTCGACGATGTCGGGCACTTGTATATTTCGAACGAAGGCAACGAAATTCAGAACGGGAACATCATGCGGTTTGCCTTTGTGCGGTAGCGGTCCGACGGCAGCAGCGTTAGCTGGTCTTCTTATAATTCAACACCGCCCATCCATTCAACACCACGGCAAATAGGGCTACAATACCCAGGTGAACCCGCACATCGTGCAGATCACTTCCCTTTAACACCACCATGCGCATGACACTGATGAGGTAGCTCACGGGGTTAAACCGCGATATGACTTTTGCCCACTCCGGCATGCTGTCGATGGGTGTGAAGAGGCCACCCATCAGGATGAAGATCATCATAAAGAAAAACATGATGAACATCGCCTGCTGCTGCGTATCGCAGAACGTAGACACCAGCAAACCAAAGCCTAGCACGGCGAGCAAGTATACACCAACAAAAACATACAGTACGATCAAATTTCCCACCGGCACGATCCCATAGATAGCCCAGGCCACCAGCAGGCCCAGCGTGAACACCACGTTGCCGAGCACCCAAAACGGGATGAGTTTACCCAGGATGAAATGGTGCTTCCGCAAAGGCGTGACGTTGATCTGTTCGATGGTACCCACCTCTTTTTCCTTGACGATATTCAGCGCCGTGAGAAATCCACCGATCATCGTCACCAGGATGGCCAGGATGCCGGGCACCATGAACACGCGATAGTTCAACAGGGGATTGAACCAGTTCGAAGACGAGATGTCGATGACCGGTGCGGCATTGAAACGTCCCGGCACATTCCAGTCCAGCCGGATCTCGCGATTGTAATCGCGGATGATCGAACCCAGGTAGGCTCCTCCCAGGTTGGCCTTGGTGCCGTTGATGGCATTGACGGCCACGAAAAGCTTCTGCTCATCTTCGCGCACGAGATTGCGCTCAAAGTTCTGTGGCACTTCCAGGATCAGGTCGGCCGCGTCGGATTCCATGAGGGGGAACGCTTCGTGGAATGAGGAGGCGTTTCCGGTGAGTTTGAAGTAGCCGGAGGAAATGATCTTGTTTATCAGTTTCTGGGAGGTCGTGGAATGGTCGTGGTCCACCACACACAAGTTGATGTTTTTTACTTCATAGTTGGCCGCCAGGGGCAATACCATGAGTTGCACGACCGGCATGACCGAGATCATGACCAGGATGGCCCGGTTCCGGAAGATCTGTTTGAATTCTTTTTGCAGGAGGAAAAGGATCGTTCTCATGCGAGGCGGATTTTAAAATTCTTGAGACTGATAACAAACAGGAACAGCGTCATGCCGGCGAGGATCAACGTCTCCTTCCAGATAGCGCTAAAGCCCAGGCCCTTGATCATGACGGCTTTCACGATGAGGTAATACCATTTCGAGGGCACGATGTTGGAGATGATCTGCAGGGGCACGGGCATGTTCTCGATCGGGAACATAAAACCGCTGAAGAGCATGGTGGGCAACAACATGCCCATGAGCGAGATGAGCATGGCCACTTGCTGTGAATTCGTTTTGATGCTGATGAAGATGCCCAACGTAAGACACGTGATAATGAACAGCGTGCTCTCGGCCAGCAGCAGCAATAGGTTTCCTGCCACGGGCAAGTCCAGCACAAAAATACTCATCAGCAAAATAGTCCCCACGTTCACAAGCGAGAGGATCAGGTAAGGCACGGCTTTGGAAAGGATCACCAGCACCGGCTTGAACGGCGACACCAACAGCACTTCCATTGTGCCGGTCTCCTTCTCGCGGACAATGGACACGGCCGTCATCATCACGCATACGAGCATCAACACCAGCGCCATCACTCCCGGCACGTAGTTGTATACTCCCTTGAGTTGGGGATTGTAGATGAAGCGTGTTTCGGGAAGGATGCGCAGGGGAACGGACAGCGTTTGGTTGAGGCTGACCTGATAATCCTGGATAATGGACGACACATAGTTGGTGAGCGAAGTGGCCGTATTGGGATCGGACGCGTCGGTCACGATTTGCACGTGGGCCTGATTTTGATGCAGCAGGTCTTCGTTGAAGTTGGCCGGCAACACAATGGCCATTTTGATCTCCCCTTCGCGGAAGGCGGCCTCCATTTGCAGGGGGCTCATGACGGAGCGGTCCACTTCAAAATATTGGCTTGCTTCAATCTTGGTCAGCAGTTGTTGTGACGCCGCATCGTTGGCATTGTCGACGATGAGCACACGCGAGTTCTTCACTTCGCTGGTCAGCGCAAAGCCAAAAATAAGGATCTGCACGACGGGCATGCCGAAAAGGATCAGCAGCGTCTTCCGGTCGCGCAGCACGTGCGCAAATTCTTTCCGGACAAAGGTCAAAAATTGTTTCACAGGCGTCGGGGTTATTCGTTTCGTTTGGCGCCACGGGCCAGTTGGTAGAACACGTCGTCCATGGTGGTGGTTTGATAGCGTTGCTTCAGGGCACGCGGGGTGTCGAGCGCTTCTATTTTTCCATCGACCATGATGGAAATGCGGTTGCAGTATTCGGCCTCGTCCATGTAGTGTGTCGTCACAAAAATGGTGATGCCATCTTGGGCGGCGGCGTAGATGAGGTTCCAGAATTGCCGGCGCGTCACCGGGTCCACGCCGCCGGTCGGCTCGTCCAGGAACACGATCTTGGGACGGTGCAGCACGGCAACGGAGAACGAAAGTTTTTGCTTCCATCCCAGCGGTAAGGAGCCAACCAATTTCTTCGCTTCGCTCTCCATGCCCAGTTGTGCCAGGAGGGATTCACTTTTGGTCTTGATGTCGGCGTTGCTCAATCCGTAGATGCCACCAAAGAAGCGGATGTTCTCCACCACGGTGAGGTCCTCATACAAGGAAAACTTCTGGCTCATATAGCCGATGTTGCGCTTGATCTGTTCGGTTTGCTTATACACATCAAACCCCGCCACCTGCGCACTGCCCGACGAGGGTTTGGAAAGGCCACACAACATGCGCATGGCCGTTGTCTTGCCCGCGCCGTTGGCCCCGAGAAAGCCGAAGATCTCGCCCTTGTGCACCTCGAACGTGATGCCGTTGGTGGCAATGAAATCACCAAAGCGCTTGGTGAGTTTATCGGTCTTTATGACGGTTTCGGTCATATCAGTTTTTTAGTTTATGGATGAAGCAGTCTTCAATGGTGGGTGTCGTCTTTTTCATTTCCACCTCCGCCATGCCTTGTTGCCGGAGGTAGGTTTTCACGTCTTCTTCATCTACATCGTCCGTAAAAGACGCGTGCATATATTCCCCGAACGCATAGCTATTGCGCGTGTGCGGGTAGCGTTCTACAGCCTGCAACAACGCATACATCGGTTCCGAGCGCAGCGCGTAGAGCGTGTCGGGATAGGAAGCCACCACATTGGCCGGCGTGTCGATGGACAATATTTTTCCGTTTTGAATGAGGGCGATGCGATCGCACAAGGTCGCTTCATCCATATAGGGCGTCGACACCACGATGGTGATGTTTTGTTCCTTTAGCCTCCTCAACATTTCCCAAAATTCTTTGCGCGAAACCGGATCTACGCCGGTGGTCGGTTCATCCAGGAACAGCACCGAAGGCTTGTGGATCAGCGCACAACACAACGCCAGCTTTTGCTTCATGCCCCCCGACAATTTTCCGGCCCTCCGCTTTTTGAAAGGCTCGATCTGGACATAAATGTCTTTGATGAGATCGTAGTTTTCTTCAACCGTCGTATTGAATACGGTGGCAAAAAAATTCAGGTTCTCTTCGATGCTGAGGTCGGGATAGAGGGAAAATTTTCCTGGCATATACCCTACCCGGTTGCGGATCTCCTTGTAGTCCTTAACAATGTCCAGGCCGTCCACGGTGGCTGACCCGCCGTCGGGAAGCAGTACGGTGGTGAGCATGCGGAAGATGCTGGTCTTGCCGGCGCCGTCGGGACCGATCAGTCCAAACAGCTCGCCCTTGCTCACCGCGAACGAGACGTTGTCAACCGCCTGTGTGGCGCCCTGGCCATAGGTTTTCGAGAGTGCATTGACAACGACGGCTTCCATAGACGCTACCATTTTATTTCACCGTACATGCCGATCTTCAAAAAGCCGTCGTTCTTCACGTTGATCTTCACGGCATAGACCAGGTTGGCACGCTCATCTTTGGTTTGGATGGTCTTGGGGGTGAACTCCGCTTTGTCGCTGATCCATTCCATGGTGCCGTCGTATCCTTTGTAGTTTCCCTTGCCATCGTCGACTTGCACTTTTACGTTTTGATGGAGTTTCACCTGCGCGAACTGGTCACCCGTGATGTAGGCGCGCAGGATGATGGTCGACAGGTCGGCGATCTTATAGAGCGGTTTTGCCGTGACCGCCATTTCATTTGCTTCCGCATATTTTGTCAGCACGGTGCCACTCACAGGGTTCACGATCTTGCACTTGGCGAGTTGATCTTCCAGTTGGGCAACTTGTACAAAAATGGGTGATGCTTCTTCGTTGAGACTCGAGGTGGTGATGCCCAGTGAAGATTGTTGTGCTTCGATCTGTTTTTTCACCACGTCCAATTGCGTGGTGGCGTCATCCAACTGTTTTTGCGTGGCCGCATCAGCCTTGACCAGGCGGGTGAGGCGCTGTTGCTCGCGCTCGGCTTGCTTGAGCTGCTCCTGCAACGCGGCAAGCTGTTTGGCCACGTTGGGCTTCCGGCTCAGCACGGCGCCGATCTGGGCCTGCATTTGTTTTTTCTTCAAATACAATTGTACGCTGTCGATCACGCCAACGATCTCTCCCGCCTTCAGGTCCTGGCCTTCCTCGACGTTGAACATCTTGAGGGTGCCGGTCGCTTCGGCGGAGACAATGGTTTCCACCGCTTCAAACGTGCCGGAGGCGTCGAAGTCGTTTTTGTGTCCCGAGCAGGCCGTGATCAAAAGGGCGGCGAGGTATGCGATTCGTTTCATATGGAAATGTTAAAAAGGTTAATTGCCAGTGGTGGTTTTCTGATTGTATTGGGCCAGGAGAAATTGGATCTCATGGAGGATCTTGTTCTGCTGCGCCTGGTCTTGGGCGTTCACTTCACGCAGGTAGTCGTTGGTGTCGATCACCCCGTTCTCCAATTGCGCCGAAGCGGCATTCTTCACGCTGACGCGCAGCGCGATGATCTCGTCATCCGACGCCAGCAGTTGTTGATACTTAGCGGCTTCGCGATTTTGTTGTTGCAAGGTCATGTTCGTATTGAACAGAAAGGTGCGGCGTTGCACGTCAATGTTTCTTTTGTTCAGGTCGATGAGGGCCCTGTCGCCTTTGTTGGTATACAGCCCCGAGAGCGACCAATTCAGGCGAATGCCGCCGAGGTAGTAGCCTTTCAAAGTGTTGTCTAGCATGTTTAGCGCGGGGCGGCCAAAGCCGGTTTGCAGGAAGAGGCTCAGCTTGGGACGGTTGCGCGCTGCCAGCATTTTGTACTGCACTTCCGTGCTCTGATCCTGGTAAGCATACAACTGCATTTCGGGACGGCGGATCTCTTGTTCCACAACCGGAGCAGCGGGCTTCACCAGCACGGCACTATCGCCCAGCGAACGGTTCATGAACAAACCCAACATATCCGTGTAAGCTACACGGGTAGCGTTCAGCTCCACAGCCCGCTGCCGGGCCTTTAGCCATTCGGCCTTCAGCACGTTGAGGCTGCTTTTGAGCGCTGTGCCGTTGGCAACCGCCGCATCAGTTTTGGCGATGCCGTTCTGCAGGTCTTGGATGAGCAGGTCGTTCTGTTTCAATTGTTCACCGATCATCAAGGCTCCAAAAAACAGCTGGTTCACGCGGTCCTTTAATTTGTAGAGCTCCACCTCCAACTTTTGTTCGTCAATTTTAGCATTCACTTCGAGGTTGGCTTGTTGCTCGCGGATCACACCGCCGTCATATAAAGTCTGGGTGGCCTCGCCGTAGACCTTGTATTGATCCTTGCTGATGAGGGGCGCGCGGGAACCTGGCGTGTCGAAGGGAATTCGCGTCACATCCGATTGATAGGTCGCCTGACCGTTGATGGCCAATTGTGGCAGGTAACCTTTCGAGGCATTGCTGAGGGAATACTCCTTGCTCTTCCCAATCAGTTCGCGCTGCTGGATGAGCGGGTAGTTTTGCTCGGCCATCGCATAACATTCGTCAAGGGTGAGCGACTGGGCTTGCCCGGCCAGCGATGCCAGCAGCAGCGCAGCCGTGACCAGGGATCGCAAGGTGGAGATCGTCGTCATATTATTTTTTTGTTTTAATCATTTGATTAATTCCTGTCCAAAAAAAACTACTTCACTTTCAGGATGGCCCCAATCCATTTGGGGATCAGCGTCTTCCGCTCCTCCATCAGCGCCTGGTATTCTTTCGCACTGAGCGATCCAATGGCCTGGAGCACCGGTCGCCCGATAAACGGGAAGAGGGTCATGCCCATGATGCTCATCACGAACTGGATCGGATGCATATCGGGGCGCCGTTCCCGCAATTGTTTGATAAAGTATGAGTCACGCAAAATTTTGCCTGCTTGGATGCGCTGACCAAATCGCTCGGGGTCCGCCCTTATTTCGCTGAGCACAAAGAGCGGGAGGTCCGGATTGGCGCTGAGCAATTCAATATAGGCATGCACCACCATTTCGACCTTTCTCTCCAGCGTGGTGATCTCCTCGTCCAAGATCGGGTAGAGGTTGCCAAACAGTTGTTGCAACTTTTCCATCATCACGATCTCGAACAACGCCTGCTTGCTCCTGAAGTAATAGTTCAGCAACGCCAGGTTCAAACCTGCTTCTTCGGCGATGTCGCGCGTACGGGTGGCCGCAAATCCCTTTTGGGTGAACACCTTACGGGCTGCTTCCTTGATCTTTTCTTCCGTGGAAACGTCGGCTTCTACTGGTTTCTTTTTGGCCATGTGCTGTTGCAATTGTACGACAAAGGTAAAGCATAGTTTCAGATTTAATCAAGTATTTTAATCAAATGATTAAATATTTTTTTATTTTTATGTAACCACCTGATCTCAAATAACTTAATAGCATTCCAGCATTTTTTATTTCGCCCAAATCGGTGTTTAAAAATGGAGTTGTTTTTGGTTCACGGCTCGCCCATGGGCTTGCGTTGCACGCCATGCAACTTGATAGAAATTTTTATCGTAGAAGTTGAAAATAGAGTGTGGTGCTATTGCTAACTTGTCGCGTCTTATGGCCCTGTACATTTCATCTTTAAATTCGGGAAGCAACGGCAACTGCTACTACATCGGCAACGAAACCGATGCCGTGTTGGTGGATGCCGGCATTTCGTGCCGCGAAACCGAAAAACGCATGAAACGCCTCGGTCTGAACATGCGGAAAGTGCGCGCCATCTTCGTCACGCACGAACACGCCGACCACATCCACGGTCTCACTCAGATAGTCAAAAAATTCAACATCCCGGCCTACATCACGACGCCCACGCTACACGAGGGCAAGTTGAAGATGGCCGAGCACCTGATCCAGCCGTTCGCGGCCTATAGCCCGATGGCCATCGGAACCTTGTCGGTTACCGCCTTTCCCAAACTTCACGACGCCTGCGATCCGCACAGTTTTACGGTGACCGATGGGCAGGTGAAAGTGGGTGTGTTCACCGACATCGGCACGCCGTGTAAGCACGTGATCCATCACTTCCAACAATGTCACGCCGCGTTCCTGGAAGCCAACTACGACGAGGAGATGCTGGACAATGGCCGCTACCCTATTCACTTGAAGAATCGCATTCGCGGCGAGCGGGGGCATCTGTCCAACGCCCAGGCGCTACGCCTGTTCACGCATCACCGGCCGGAATACATGAGCCACTTGTTGCTCTCGCATTTGTCTAAACACAACAACCATCCACAGATCGTGGAAGATCTGTTCCGGCGCAATGCCCGCAACACCAAGATCGTGATTGCCACCCGTTACGAGGAAACACCGGTGTTCCGCATCACAAAACCTGTTCAATTGACAGAGAAGAAAGCACAGCCGGATGCGGCCAGCCTTCAGCTCGCGCTTTTCTGAGATCGCCTTACATTCCGGTCTGCTTCACTTTCGACAGACACGATCGGCGGAATAATGATCCAAAACTATTTTATGATTTGTGGCTTCACGCCGGCAACGGTTAACCGCACGGGCTTGATCAAACCCTTTTCGTCAAATTGCAAGACCTCGATACAGGTCTCGCGGTGATTGGCATCTTTCTCGTTGAGGGGCCGCCGGTGGTACACGATGTACCATTCCTTCGCACCGGGCACGTGCAGGATGGAGTGATGACCTGCACCGCGCGCCACCGCTGCATCTTGCTGAAGGATCTTGCCGATCCGTTTAAAAGGACCGAAGGGCGAGTCCGCCATCGCATAGGCCACGGAGTAGTCAGGGCCACCCCAATCTCCCTCCGACCACATGAAATAATACTTGCTATCTTTTATGAACATCACGGGCCCCTCCACATATCCCTGTGGGGTGATCTCTTTAAAACTCGTGCCGTCTTCAAAAGGAAGAATGGCTGTGAAGGTGTCGTTCAGTTTGGCAATGTTGCAGTGGCGCCAGCCTCCGTAGAGGATGTAGTAGGAACCGTCTTTATCTCTTAAAACAAATTGATCGATGGGTTGCGCGCCATTTTGAAACTTGTCGATGAGGGGCTTGCCCAGCAGATCCTGAAACGGACCTTGCGGCTGCTCAGCAACGGCCACCCCAATCCCGCCGTTTTCCGCGTCGCTCTGGATGTCGTTGGCACCGAAGAACAAATAGTATTTACCGTCTTTCTCTACGGCTGCCGGCGCCCACATCGCACGACGCGCCCACTTCACGCGGGCGGTGTCGAGGATGTGTTCATGTTTTGTCCAGTGAACCAGGTCGGGCGACGAGAAGGCGTCGAAGAAGACCTGGCGATCGAACACGTCGGAGTAGGTTGGATAGATCCAGTAGGTATTGCCAAAGATGACGCCTTCCGGGTCGGCATACCAGCCGGGAAACAACGGGTTGCCTGATGTCTTCTTGGGCTTGGGTTGGGCAAAAAGGAATGAGCTGGTCGTTAAAAGCAGGAAAAACAGGACGGTGCTGCGCATGTGGAAAAGGGGTTATCTCCGAACGATAAAGATAAACCACTCTTTCCCTTTTACAAACCGCGGCAGCTGCCGGCTAAAAATCCAG
>CBIHQM010000277.1:0-9144 GCA_966211885.1 uncultured Chryseolinea sp. | reverse complement strand
AGGCGCTTGAACCATGCATAGCCCTTGAGCATGCGAATTATGCGATTGATCATTTAGGTGTTAGGTTATAGTTCTAAAAAATATTATCGATTCATAGCCTTCGCGCGCATCGGCATGCAGAAGCTATTAGCAAGTCTTAGTTAAATACGGTGAGGGAATGGTGGACGAGATGGCTCTGTGTTCTTTCTATCCAGGATTGGCTCAACGCAAGTTGACGGTGTGATGACGGCGCTGCTCCATGACGCTTTTTAAGGCGGCGCCTACATTCGTGAGAAAGTGATCATGGGGAGAGGATCATGATCGAATCGCCATTGCTAATGACGAACAACAAGATGATGTTATTTCATGACAATTCCTATTTGATTTCGGGAATACTCCCGGGAAGCAAAGCCGTTGGTCGGGTTTATTTTGAACGATCATTTAATATTATCACCCATCGTCAAATGATCTTGTCCAGGCGAAAAACAAACAAGGAAATCAGGTCGCTGAAAGCTTGTTGCAACAATCAAGACCCATGGATAGGCAACAACACGCTCTAAAAAATTCACCCTTTTTTAATCGATCATCCAAAATAGAAAATCGTATAATCCGTTTCAGGAACTAAGCGCTGAGCGGAAACACATGGGATGAGTCAGTTTGGGATGGACGGGATAGCGCACGTTTCCGCTTTTGCCTTGTTGCTTTTGTTTGACGACATAAATCCCCAAACAGCTGAACCATGAAAGACTCTGTCGCAGAAATGCCCTCACAACCCTCTTTCCGACCTGGAAGACGGATCGGCGAGTTCTTAAGAGCGCCTTTCCCCTACTATCTGAACGACGACCGGAAAAATACCTTTCTCATCGCGGGCATCGCACTGTTTGTGCTCGTTTTTATGTTGGTCTTTACACCCTATTCTGCAAAGATCTTCCTGGTGAGCGCCATCGTCTTTGTGGTGATGTGGAGCAGCGTGGTTCTTCTCCCCTGGGTGTTCCCCGCCACCTTCGACCCCGCAAGCTGGACCGTCGGCAAATACATTGCGTTCTCATTGTGGCAACTATTGATGGATGGTTTTTTTATCGCCGTGGCGCTCGAATTGCTAAACATTCACCCCGCGATGCCCTTTGGACAAAAACTCTTGCACATCTATCCCAACGTATTGAGCCAGGCCGTCATCCCCCTGGCTATCGGCACCCTCCTGCTTCGGAACAACGCCTTGCGGGAAAATTTGCGCCGTGCCATGAAGGCCAACCAGGAGTTGGAGAAAATCCGGGTGATCCGGGAAGATGTGGAACAGGTCCATCCTAACCTGGTGACCATTTATTCGGATACCCGGGAGTCGCTGCAGTTTCTTTTTTCGAATCTCCTGTATGTGGAGGCCAGCGAAAACTACTCCACGCTGTATTGGAAGAACGGGCAGGCCATCGAGAACCGGATGCTGCGGATCAACCTGAAGAATGTGGAGAGCCAGTTGGACAATCATTTTACGATCCGTTGCCACCGGTCGTTCCTGGTCAACATTAACGCCATCGCGCATGTGACCGGGAATGCCAATGGGTATAAGCTGGCCATCAAGGGCACCGGAGTCACCATTCCCGTTTCGCGATCGAAGGGGAAAGAGGTGATGGAGCGGATCGAACAGCTCCGGAATGTGTTTGAGCTCAATTAGTCATTCGTCACAGTGGGCAGTCATTCGCACCAGACTTTTGTCGTTGGTCACTAAATCGTCCCCGCTCGTTACAAACGCCCATTTTTTTTAGCCGCGACTTTCTCTTTTGCGCTAGAAGTTAAAAACAACTTCTTACGCATGAATCCCCATATCTCCCCCAAATTATCCTTTAGCGCTTTATTGTTTTTTATGCTGCTGGCAGGCCTTGCGCCGGCGAGGCTTTATGCGCAGTCCACCCAAACCCTGCGGGGAACCGTGGTAGACGGAGTGAGCAACACTCCCTTGGTTGGCGTGACGGTGATTATTGTGAACCCCGGCAATACACTCCTGGGCAGCACGACCAATGCCGACGGCCACTTCCGGATCGACGGCGTGCCGACGGGAAGACAAACTCTCCGCGTGACCTACGTCGGCTACGAAGAGCAAACGATCCCCAACATTGTGGTAACGGCCGGCAAAGAAGTGGTGCTGAACCTGAGCCTGACCGAAAGCATCAGTCAACTGGAAGAAGTGGTGGTGACCGGCGACAGCCGCGACGACAAGACCGCCACCAACAACGAGAACACCGCCGTGAGCGCCCGGTCATTTAACGTGGACGACACCAAACGCTATGCCGGCGCCATCGGCGATCCCTCGCGCATGGCGGCCAACTTTGCGGGCGTGTCCGGTGGCAACGACAGTCGCAACGACATCGTGGTGCGGGGCAATTCGCCCACCGGCATGTTGTGGCAGATGGAAGGGCTCAACATACCCAATCCCAACCATTTCGGCTCGGTGGGGAGCACGGGCGGCCCAGTGAGCATCCTCAACAACAACAACCTCGACAAGTCCGATTTCATGACCAGCGCCTTCCCGGCCCAATATGGCAATGCAACGGCCGGGGTATTTGATCTGCGCCTTCGCGACGGCAACAACGAGAAACGGGAACTCCTCGCCCAGGTGGGTTTCAATGGGTTTGAATTTGGCGCGGAGGGACCGTTCTCAAAAAAATCGGAAGCCTCATACGTGGCCAATTATCGCTATTCCACACTGGGTGTTTTTCAGGCGCTCGGCATTCAATTTGGAACCGGCTCCAACACGCCCGACTACCAGGATCTCAATTTCAAGGTGAGCGTGCCCACGGCCAACGGCGGGAAATGGACCTTGTTCGGCATTGGCGGTTCCAGTAAGATCGACCTGCTGGGAAGCGAGGCCGACCTGGACAAGGGTTCCAACAATCTGTATGGAAGCGAGAACAATGATTCCTTTACAAAATATCAAACCGGTGTGGTGGGCGCTAACTATGAAAAGACCATCGCCAATACATATATGCGGATCACCGCCGGGGTGAGTGGCACAGGTGAGAACGTGTCGTCCGACTCGCTGGTCCGCAACAGCGAAAACGAAGTGATCGATCGCTACCTGCAGGTGGAGAACCACCTGAACACGCAAAAATATTCGTTAAACTTTTTGACGCGGACAAAATTCAACGCTAAAAACAGTCTCACTTCCGGGTTCTATATCGACAACACGCATTTCAATCTCTACAGTCATGACGTCTACGCCAACGTGCAACGCGACACGGTGCGGCTGGACGTGAAAGACCGAACGACCCTTTATCAATTTTACAGCACCTGGAAACATCGTTTCAATCCGCACCTGGTGCTGAATGCTGGCCTCCACGCGCAATACTATTCGCTGAATGGGCAATGGGCCGTGGAGCCGAGGACGAGCTTGCAGTACATTATCAACGGAAGCCACTCGCTCAGCGTCGGCTATGGCATTCACAACCAAATCCAAAGCATCACCACCAATTTCATACAAACAAAAACGGCCGATGGCGAAATGCTGCTCACCAACAAAGATCTGGACTTCACGACCAGCCGGCACCTGGTGTTGAGCTATGATTGGAATATCTCGTCGAAGGTGAGGTTCAAAGTGGAAAGCTATTATCAAACGCTTTCGAATGTTCCCGTGGAGCGGGTTCCGTCGTCATTTTCGGCGATCAACACCGGGATGTCCTTTGGCATTTCAGATGCCGACAGTTTGGTGAATCAAGGGACAGGGAGAAACTATGGACTGGAGTTTACGTTGGAACGATTTTTCCGGGATGGTTATTATTTCCTGTTCACCACTTCCCTTTTCGATTCCCAGTACAAGGGCAGCGACGGTGTTTGGAGGAATACGGCCTACAATACGAAGTACGTTTCAATGCCTTGGCGGGCAAAGAATGGCGCGTGGGTAAAGGGAACGATTTCTTTTCCGTCAACTTAAAAGTAACGACCGTGGGCGGGAAGCCGCTGACGCCGATCGATTTTGAAACATCACAACGCTATGGCAAGACGGTCTATAAGGACAACGAAGCGTTTAGTGACCGGCAAACGCCATACTTTCGAATGGACTTGCGGTTTTCCTATCGCAAAGAATACAAACACAGCACCATGGAAGTGGCTTTGGATCTGCAGAATCTAACCAACAACAAAAACATCTTCACCCAGAACTACAATCCGCGAACAAACTCCATTGTGACGGTGTATCAGCAATCGTTCTTCCCGGTTCCTTATTTTAAACTTACATTTTGAGAAATGTACACCAGCGAGATCCTTGCAACTAAAAATATTTTGTAAACCGAACCTTTAATGCAAAGGGCGTACCCGCCGTAAAGTGGATTTCGGACACGGGGTCAGTTTCATTTTTGAGACGCGACTCCGTGTCGAACTGAGCTTCTTTCCAGGCGGTATTGAAAATGTTTTCAACCGATACACCAAACTCATAGCCTGGCCGGGAATAGTTGACGATGGCATCGGCAATGAAATAGCCGGTAGCCACCACGGTGTTGGTCTCGTTGGCCGCGCGATCGCCCAGATAGCGATAGCGAAGGCTGCCGTTGATGCCTTGCTGCCGCCGCACGCTCAGGCCACCGATGCTCGTAATGGTCGGCGCCAATGGAATATGATCCTCGCCTTCGGGTGCACCTTTGGCGCGGGGCCGGGTCACGTTCAGGTCCGCGTCAGCAAATAACCATGACGTGAGCTGGTACCGAACGGAGAGGTCGATGCCTTCTCGTTTAGTCTTGCCGCTGGGCTCCACCACGGCTTCATCGCCGACATAGACAAATTCCTGGTCCAGGTCGAGGCGCCAGAGGGCGGTGTGGACGATGAGCGCGGGCGTCACTTTGATGTCGGCACCCACGTCTATGCCATAAGCACGGGGCAATGTTTCCTTCGCAGATTGCTCCACCACCACGCGAGCATCGTTGGAGTGGAAGCCCGTGCCCGTGCGGACAAAGAGGTTGACGGTTTCGGTGGGTTGGTAGTTGAGATTTAGTTTTGGGCTCGCGATACCCCTCCCCGGGCCCCTCCCCTTGCTGCCAGGTTGAGTAACATTCAAACGATCGGTATAATCGAAATGAAAATAGTCGAAGCGCAGGGCGGCGTTGATGGAAAACTTCGGCGTGAGCCACAGGGTTTCGCTCCAATAGGCGTTTGCATTGCCTTCGCGGATGTCGCCGCGTTTGAAATCCCGGATGAAGGTTCTTTTTACGGTGTTGCTCAGCGCAATGTTGTCGATAGCATCATAGCGAAAGCCCGCTCCGGCTTCCGTTTGCAGGCGCATACCCCCTAGTGTTGTGCCGTGGCTGTAGCGGGTTTTGTAGCCATAGACCCAACGGTGTTCCTGCTGGTGGATCTGATCGCCGTCTACCGGGTTGTTGAGATAGAAGGTGAAGTTGGAATACAGGCTGAAGTTGTAGCGTACGGCATAGGCCTGGTTTTCCCAGGTGGCCCCGTTGCGCAGCGAATGACTGGCACGAAGGTTCAGGTTGATCCGTCCTGTGCCACCGCCTTCCGTGGGATCGAGCGAGCCAAACCTCGTGATGAGCCCGCTGTCTACCGCGCGGTCCGGAATTTGTCCGCTGGCATCCCACTGGCTGTCGAACACGGAGAAGGCCGCCGAGAGACGCGTGCGTTCGCCCCACTGCGTGTTGAATTTTCCGTGGACGTTGAAGCGTTTGAAGTGCTGGCTATTTTCAAAATAGCCGTTAGTGCGCGTGAATTCCGAGGCAACGTAGGCACTGGAGCGCGCCCGGTTCAACACGTTGACACCCGCCACGGCACGGCCCATGCCGAACGAACCGCCTTCGAGACGAGCAAAATTGTGATCCAGTTTATTGCGGGTTTGGAAGTCTACAAAGCCCGCGGTGGTGAAGTCGCCTTTGTCGGCAAAGTAGGGTCCTTTGTCGAAGTCGACGTAGTCTACCAGCTCGGGAATAACAAAGTGAAGATCGGCGTAGCCCTGGCCGTGGGCGTGCGAGACCATGTTCACGGGCATGCCATCCACTTCCACATTGATGTCGGTGCCATGGTCGGCATCAAAGCCGCGGAGAAAGATCTGTTCGGCTTTGCCCCCACCGGCGTGCTGGGCAATGAAGAGGCCGGGCACCATGCGAAGAATATCCTGGGCGGTGTTCACGGGCCGCAAGCGAATGTCGACTTGTGACAACGTGTTCATGGGGCGCTCCAGGCCACCGGTCACCGTGATGTCAGCCAACTGAACACCACTGGTCTTGAGTTGGATGGAGAGCGATGTCGCCGTGCCATCGACGACGGTTACCGGTATGGTTTGCGCTTCAAAGCCGATGTAGGAAACGCGAACGGAATAGCTACCAGCCTTTGCGGTCGTGATGCGGTAACGTCCCTGCCGATCGGTGATGGCGCCTGTTCCCGTCTCCGGGATGTATACCGAGGCCCCAATCAATGGCTCATTTTTCTCATCCGATACAGAACCTTGCACAATGCCTTGAGCAAGGGCTAATCGGGCAACCAACAACAGCGTTAGTTGCAGCAAAAAGAATTTCATGGCTTCAAATTTATGAACAGAAATGAGTTCTCATAGCGCAGGCTCCAAATGAAACTGACGAATGTGCTCAGCTATTGCCCAGGGCATCCTTTATTTTTTGTGTCACCGCAGGACCGAGTTCAAACGCACTCTTTTCTGCACTCCGGAGGTAGGTCCGGGCTTTGCCGGTTTGACCGTTGGCCTTGTAGATCATGCCCAGGTGAAAGAGCACATCGGGCTCGAAGGTTTTGTCTACAAGAAAATCTTCGGCCACTTCCAATGCCTCGGCATATTTGCCTTCGTGGAAATATCCCCAGGCCAGGAGGTCATACGATTGCGGCGTGGGCCGGTTTTGGATCTCGCGTTTGGCAAGCGCTATTGTTTTCGCGGGGTTTGAAAAATCCTCGACCTGCATCAGCGCCAGATATTTGTTATACATGTCGCCATAGCGTGGGCTGTTGGCCAGCGAGTCGAACACGTGCAGTTCTTTTATTTTTTCTGCCATGTTGTTTTCGGCGCCGGCAATTTTTGCCAACAGCAAATGCATGTCGGGTGTGGCTCTTTTTTGATTGATGTATTGCACGATGTGCCGGGCTTCTGCGTAGCGGTGGTCATGCGAAAAGGCGATCCAGGCAATTCCTTTTAGCGCATAGTCATAGTCAGGGTTGGTTTTGAGAATGTCGAGGTAGAGTCGGTAGGCTTCTTCGACGCGCCCGGCATGACCATACATGTCGGCCAGATTTGATTTTGTCCAAAGCGAAAGTGAAGCATTGTCCTTAGCTTTTGCGAGTGCTGTTTCCATGAGAACAATAGCCGAGTCGAGGTCACCTTCATGGTCTTTGATCTTTGCTTTGCGAATGATGTAGGGAAAGAAATTGCGTGTAGCGATTTTGTTGAGTGCCCGTTTGGCGCCGGCATAATCGCCGAGTTCAAGATCCACATCCGTCAACATAAACAACGATGACGCTTTCCCCTCCCCGATGGCGAGCGCTTTTTGGATCTGTTGATACGCTTCCCCAAACTGGTGCTGCGTGATGGCATTGGCCGCCATCGCTCGATGAACGGAAGCATTTTCATTTCCCGAAGCAGCAAGCACGGAGCGGTACAAACTATCGGACGCAAAAATATCTTCGATGCGGCCCGTCAACATAAAGCGTGACGACAACAGTCCGGCGATGCGGAGTTTGCACGTTTCGCTGTCGGGTGTGCGCAATTGTTTGTTTTTCCAGAAGGTAATTTCTTCGTTGCATTCCTGGAGCGCTGCGTCGGCGCGTGGCGCGATGTAGACGGCATAGTCGGCGGGGTGGGTGATGTCTCGTTCCTGTTTTTCGGCACAGCCCAGGATGAGCAAAACCGAACATGCCAGTGACAGGAAGAGGAGGGTCTTCTTTTTCATGGGTTGGAAGTTTTGAATGAAAAAACTAAACCCGGGGCAAGCGCGCCCCGGGCTGTGTTTGCATCAATGCGGTGTGGCCAGGTAGGGGAACGTGTCGAGGAATCCTTTGTCGTTGGCGTCCACGTGATCGTCGGTCAGCATGGGGTTGGCCGTCGCATCCGGTCCGCCGAAGAGCAGGATCAATTCTACGGTGATCACATCGTCGTTTAATTTCCGGCCCGTCAGCACATGGGTGCCATCGTAGAATGTGGTGGCTCCGCTCAGGGCTACGCTCAGCACGTCGGTGGAGAGCACGCCGGTGAACGTGGCGGCATCGAGACCCAGCAGGTTGGTGGTATAGCCGGGGTTGAGGGCCAGCAATCTATCCTTGAACTTGGTTCCGAAGGCGGCGTTCTGTGCGGAAGGGATCGTGCCGTTGAAAGTGTCCTTGTCGGCGGCACTCACAAAGACGGTGTTGATGGCGGGGCGTGCCATCTGGTCTTCCTGCACGTAGGTGACCGGCATGGGTGTGGCATCGTCGTCGTTGTTACAGGCACCAAGCGCAATCAACGCGCCCACGGCCAACAGGTTTACATATTTCAGTTTCATTTTCAAAAAAGGGTTGAGTGGAGGGAATTAATTTTTACGGTTGGTGGTCGCCCACGCATTGATGGGGCCACTGCCCAGCAGTGACTTGGGCAACTCGATGACAACCGACATCACATTGGTGCCGGCAAACGTGTCCGTGCCAGGGTTGTTGAACCCGGTGGCGGTTCCGGCGATCACTTTCTTGAACTGGTCCAGGTCGAAGAAGAACGGATCGTCGCGCGGGCCGGCGAAAACCTTGATGCCGTTGGCCTCGCCCGTCATGGGCGAACCGGCGTAGGCGGTGATGTCGCTTTCCACTTTATAGCCTGTGGTGACGAGCGTGCTGTTCAGTCCTTTTTCAATGGGGGCCACGGGACCATACACTTGCACTTTGCCGTTCTCGAAGGTCACCTGGAGCACGAGGTCTTCCATGTTGTCTTTGTTGGAAGAGTTGTCGATGTTCACTTCCAGCATCACATCGGAGTCAAAGGCAGCGGCGGCAGTAGCCATGGGAGCGAGAAGTCCCTGGGTGTTCACGACAAACACCAGGTTGCTGCTGTTCGAAGGGCTTTCGAACGCGTAGAAGTCGGTAATGTCTGAAGCCTTGCCTTTCACGGCCGGCGCGTCGATGTGATCCGCCGCGATGAGATACGTCGCCGAAGAGATGACACCGATAGCCAGGAGCACAGCGAGGCCTTTTCGAAGGTCGGTTGTTTTT
>CBIHQM010000276.1:0-9149 GCA_966211885.1 uncultured Chryseolinea sp. | reverse complement strand
AGCGCACCAAAAGCGAACGGCCGGAGTGGGAGATCTTCAAAAAGGACTTTGGGTTGGTTTCGGATGAGGCGGCGTTAGCGTTTCAAGGAAGTCCCATCGACAAGGTGTCGTTGATCGTAAACGGACATTATCCGCTGTTGCACGTTTGCGGTGATGCAGACCGCGACGTGCCCATGATCGAAAACACGATACCCTTCGAGCAAAAAGTAAAGGCGCTTCACGGCGACATCACGGTGATCCATAAACCGGGCTTCGCACATCATCCCCACAGTCTTCCGGATCCCACGCCCATCGTGGATTTTGTGATGGCGGCGTGGCATGCGTACCGGTAACCCTATTTCACCTCATCCCAATCCAACGCCTTTTTTCAAATGGAAATGTTCCGGTGATCGGCAAGGATCAGGTTTTCGCCTGCGGTTCAGGAGAATGGACGACGTTTGATTTTTTTCAACACTAAAAAGCAAAAACCTTCAAAAAAATCGCTGTTAATAGGTTTTTAAGAGATAATTAATTCCCCCCGGATAGATTTGATTCATCGTAAACGATTGAATTGCCCATCGCAAACGATGATTATACCAACCCATGTTCCACTTAACTAACTATCCAAAACGATGATCAAAATCTACACGTTTTTGGCGCTCTTCGTTGGCACAAGTACCCTTCTGCAAGCCGGCAACGCCGGTTCGAAGGATGCTTTGAACGAAGATCGCAATGTGGGGCGGATCGCCAACGCGACTGCTCTCGACACCACGGTTCCCCCCGATGAGGAGCCACTGGCCGCCGCTCTGACGGCGCAGGCTGTGCAGGGGGTGGTAACTTCTGAAAGCGGGGACCCCATGCCCGGCGTGAATGTGATTGAAAAAGGAACTTCCAATGGTACGACGACCGACGTGGAAGGAAAGTATGCGCTCAATGTGTCCGGACCGGATGCTGTATTGTTGTTTACATTCATCGGGTATTCATCCCAGGAAGTGCGCGTTGGAACGCAATCGGCCATCAGCCTTTCCCTTACGCCCGATGTTTCCACTTTGCAAGAAGTGGTGGTTGTGGGTTACGGTACACAGCAAAAACGCGACGTGACCGGCGCAACTTCTACGGTGAAGTCCGATGAAATTGTGAAACGTCCGATTACGCGTGTGGAGCAGGCCCTGCAGGGAACCACGCCCGGTGTGGTGGTGACCAGCAACAGTGGCCAGCCTGGTGTGGGCCTGAGTGTACGCATCCGGGGTTCAAACTCGGTGAGCGGCTCCGACGATCCGCTCTATGTGATCGACGGCTTTATCGGTGGTAACATTGAATCGATCAATCCCAACGACATTGAGTCGCTCGAAATATTGAAGGATGCATCCGCGACCGCTATCTATGGATCGCGGGGATCGAACGGGGTGGTGATCATCACCACCAAAACCGGCAAAGAGGGAGCACCCCGTATCAACTTCAGCACCTGGTTCAGCAAAGCGATGGTGCCCAAGCAACTCGATATCATGAACGCCTATGATTTTGCCCGCACGGTAAATTTGCAGCAGTCGCAGGTGGGACAGGGCCCAGCGTTCAGCGATGCGCAACTCCAACAACTCAAAGAGAACGGCGGCACGGACTGGCAGAAGGAGCTTCAAAGGAAACCGGTGTTTCAGAATTATCAACTCGACCTGTCGGGTGGCTCATCGGCGGTACACTACCTTTTCTCGTTCAACCACCTCGACCAACCTGGTCTCATCCTAAACCAATACTACAAACGGACCACCTTCCGTACGAATGTGGAAGTGAAAGTCAACGACCGGCTTGATCTGAAATTCAAAGTGACGGCGGTACTTCCACAAAGCCGCAACACGCAATATCAAGGCGACCTTACGGATCCCTTCTCACAAGCGAACATCTGGGATCCCACATCTCCCGTGCGCAATCCGACCACCGGCGCCTGGGTGAACGGCTCTTCCTATGGTTCCACGGGTTTCAACCCGATCGCGCAAGCGACAAGCCAACAGGAAGATAGAAAGTCGACCGACGTGACCGGTATCGGTACGTTGTCTTACCGGATCTTCAAAGACCTGGTGTTCACGTCCAACAACACCTATCAGCTCCAATCCGGTTTTGAGGATGGGTTGCGTGGACCGGGCACCGATCCGGGCTCGGCATTTTATGCGAACACAAAGGCCACCAGCGGCCGTGCCTATCAGAACAGCAACTTCCTCACGTATAACCACAGTTTCGGTGAGCACGCGTTGACGGTAACGGCTTTGTATGAACAGCAGAATCGCATCAGTCGCAACGTTAACGGCCGCTCGGCTGGGCTGTCCAGTTATGCGCTGGGCTACTATGGTCTTGCACTGGGGCAATCACAACAACTCAGTGCCGGCTACTTTAACGAGGCCATTCAATCGTATATGGGCCGCGTGAATTATTCGTATCGCCAGAAATATCTCCTGACAGCCAGTGTGCGTACGGACGGTTCGTCGCACTTGGTACAAAAATACAGCACCTTCCCCTCGGTGGCGGTGGGTTGGAACATTGCACGCGAATCGTTCATGCAATCACAAAAGCTGTTTGCCGATCTGAAGCTGCGGGCGAGCTATGGCAAGACGGGTAACCAGGCCGTGCCGGCCTACTCTTCGCTGGCACAAATTACAACGGGCGGTCCGCACCCCGCCTACTATTTCGATGGGACGAAAGCGAGTGTATCCACACCGTTGGGTTCGCCCGTTTCACAAACTTTGAAATGGGAAACCACCGATCAGTTTGACGTCGGTTTAGATGCATCTTTCCTCGAAGGCCGTTTGACCTTTACCGTCGATGCCTATAAAAAAACGATCAATGACTTGCTGTTGAACTACCAGGCGCCCTTCTACATGGGTGGCGGCTACTATCAAACCAACTTGGGTAAGATCGAAAACAAAGGGCTTGAGTTCGCTTTGCGCGGCACCCCGATCAACACGGGTGCTTTGAAATGGAACAGCTTCTTTACACTCTCCTTCAACCGTAACAAAGTGCTCGACTTGGGTGGACTCGATAACATACAGGCGAACAATATCGGTTCGGCACAAGATGGTGCCGCCATTATGCGTGTAGGCAGACCGCTGGGTGAATTCTATGGATACGAATTCCTGGGAACCTGGAAAAGCAGTGAAGCCGATGAAGCGGCCAAATTCGGACTGTTGCCGGGGGCGGCTAAATATACGGATGTCAATGGTGACCATGCTTACAACTCTGCCGATCTCAAGCCGATTGGAAATGGCACACCAAAGTATTCTTTTGGTTTTATCAACGACGTGAGCTACGGCAATTTCACGCTGAGCTTTATGTTCCAGGGCACACACGGCAACCAGATCTATTCGCAGACGATGGCCTACCTGTGGGGCGGACAAGGACAAGCCAAGAATGCCACCACCAGCGAAGCCATGAACATGTGGTCACCCACCAACGAAACCGACAACCCTTCGTTTGGCGGCAACGGCAAGAACTTTATCAATAGCAGTCGCTATGTGTACGATGGCAGCTACATCAAGCTGAAGAACATTTCGCTGTCATACCATGTGCCCATGGGCTTATTGGATAAAGTGAAAATGAAGAACCTGGAGATCTATGTGAGCGGACAGAATGTTTTCACCATCACGCATTTCCCGGGCTATGATCCGGAGATCAACAACGCGCAGAACGCGGTTACACAAGGCCTCGAAATGGGTGTGATCCCCAACCCGAGAACCTACACCATCGGTTTGAAAGCAGGCTTCTAACCTCACAACCATTTTTAAAAACGTAACTATGAACAAGAAATATTTTATACCCTTCGCCTACGTTGGACTGCTGGCCCTGGCAAGCTGCCAGGACCTCAACGAAGATCCGAAAGCAACCCTCACGCCACAGACGTATTTCAAAACGCAATCCGATCTTGACGCGGCCGTGTCGGCGATCTATGTGCAGTTCGCCATCGACGGCGCCTATGGTTTCACCAGTCGTATGACCTCCTACTTTGGTGCGGACGATCTGACCACAGACCCCGCGCTGAACAAAGCCGACTTCCGCGATTTCGATCGCCTTGCCGGTGGCGCCGGGAACAACAGCATGGTCGCAGAATGGTCGGGACCCTGGCAAGGTATCTATCAGGCCAACAACGTGCTCACCAACTATGAGAAAGTAGCATCCACCGAGGCGGCGAAGAACGCTTCGGCAGGCCAGGCTTATTTTTTGAGAGCGTGGGGCTACTATAACCTGGTGCGCACATTCGGCTCCGTGCCGCTTGTGACGGGCCCTATCGATGTGAACGCGCGCCCCGACCGCGCCCCGGTTGCCGATATCTATGCGACCATCATCAGCGATCTGCAACAGGCGAAATCTTTGTTGCCCGTGAAGTTCGACGGCGAACCCGGCAGAGCCAACCAGATGGCTGCACGCGCGCTGCTAGCCGATGTGTACCTCACCATGGCCGGCTGGCCGATGAACCAAACCAACAACTACGCGCTGGCTGCCCAGGAAGCACAAGGCGTGATGGATGGAACCTACACGTTGCTGGATGACTACGCCACCGTGTTCACCACCAACAATCACTCGGAGTCTATCTTTGCCTTGCAGTACAATGTAGCAGGCGGAACGCCCCAACGAAGCTTCGGATCTTCCTCTGTTCCGTTGGAAGAAGTAGCCTTGAACGGTTCCAGCGGATGGGACGACTACTACCCCGAGATCAATTTCTATCTGAACGCGCCAAAGTGCAAACGCAGCGACGACACGTTTTACACTACGATCAAATTGCGCCAGGCCGACAACGTGACGTATAAAATGGTGAACTGGGATGATGAGGCAACACACGCCCGCCACCCTTATTTCAAGAAGTTCCGCGCAGGGCTTAATGGCGATGGAGTATCCGAGACCGACAACTCCATCATCACCATGAACCCCAGCACCAACAAAGCGCTCGACATCATCCGTTATCCCATGGTACTGTTGGATTTTGCCGAAGCCAAAGCCATGTCAACCGGCCCCGACCAAGCCGCCTACGATGCCATCAACGCCGTGCGTCACCGCGCCGGTCTGAAGGATCTCACCACCGGATTGTCTGCGACAGCGTTCCGCGACTCTGTGGTCTATGAACGCGCCTACGAATTTGCCGGAGAGTTTGGCATCCGCTGGTTTGACATCGTGCGGTTGCAATTGCTGCCACAAGTTATTGCCGCCCGAAGCGACAAAGAAAATGCGATCAACACCTCGGGCAATCTAAACAACAAGTATCTCGCCCCGATTCCCCAAAACGAGATGTACAGAAATCCACTCTGGCAACAGAATGATGGGTATTGATTTTTGTTGAGTTAGGTTGAACTATACGGTAGCGTGTGGTTTAACTTTTAGTGAGGTTGAGCTGGGAAAGGGTTCCCCAGCTCTCCTTCATTTTGCAAGTGCGTGCTGTTTCGCGCCGCGGAAGTTTCGTGCGGATCTATTTCGTTCGTAGCGGCGCGGTAGGAGCTGGTTGGTTTTAGCAACGCTGTCCTCGGCGGACAGCGTTGCTAAACCAACCAGCTTAAGGAGCAAGCATCCGCGCAGCAGATGCTTGCTTTTCGAATTGAATGAGCCAACGCGGTTTGAAACCATTAAGAATATGCGCAGCATATTCTCGCATTTGAAACTTTGTGCTGATCAGGCACTACCAAGGTGCCTGATCAGCACAAAGTTATTTTACGGCACGCCTACGCACGGGATAAAGGTGATGAACCTTCTTTCGCGCCTTTGCTACTCACTTCCTACTGTGCACGTCACACACAAACCTCACACCTCACACAAGTTGCGCACGAGCCACACAACTCTCACCACACCATCACTATTAACATATGCACAAATGAAACGACAAATACTTCTTCTGATACTGCTAGCAACAGCTCCATTTGCTTTTTCCCAGCTTAAACACAATCCAAAAACTTTATTCCCCACTTACAACGGCCTCGTCATGGCCGGCTACCAAGGCTGGTTCCGTGCGGCCGGCGACGGCAGTCAAGCCCGGCACTTTGCCTATGGCGATGAGAGCCGTTCGAGCATCGATGCCTGGCCCGATGTTTCGGAATACGAAAAAACGTACGAAACACCCTTCAAGCTTCCGAACGGTTCCAAAGCAAAATTCTTTAGCTCGCTCGACAAGAGCACCGTCGATCTGCATTTCAAATGGATGCAACAATACGGCGTAGACGGCGTGTTCATGCAACGCTTCTTCGACGACACCCGTGATAATAACCGGAAAAAAGAATCATCTACGATCCTGACGAACGCCATGGAGGCGGCGGCGAAATATAAACGCGCCATCGCGGTCATGTACGATCTTTCGGGATTGAAAGGATCAGGAGAAGATTGCTCCTCGATTATTGAAGATTGGAAATATTTGGTGGACCAGCTTCGTGTCACCAGTCAAAAGGAAAACAATACATACTTGCATCACAACGGCAAGCCGTTGGTGGTCATCTGGGGTGTGGGCTTTCCTGACCGGCCGTATAACATCCGCAGCATTGGGTTGGAGCGTTTGATAAATTTTTTAAAGAATGATCCTGTTTATGGCAATTGTTCCGTGATGCTTGGCGTGCCCACGGCCTGGCGGGAATTGAATGCCGATTGTTTGCCCGACCCTTATCTGCACGATCTCATTCGCGCCGCCGACTTGGTGCTGCCCTGGACCGTGCAGCGCTTCTCACCTTTGCTGCATAACGACATGGACCGGTACCGCGACCTGATACTGGCCGACATGAAATGGTGCGATGAAAATCACGTTGGCTATGTACCTTGCGTATACCCAGGTTTTAGCTGGCACAATCTCAGCGTACACGCTTTCCCCGACGACATCAAACCGGTGGCCTCTATTCCGCGGCAGGGAGGAAGGTTCTATTGGCAATTGATCGCCACCGCACTGAACACCGGCGCAAAGATGCTTTACGTCGCCATGTTCGACGAAGTGAACGAGGGCACGGCCATTTTCAAAGTGAGCGATACCCCACCCGTGGGGGGAGCAACCCAGTTCATGGACCTCGATCACAAACCCTCCGACCATTATCTCTGGCTCACCGGCGAGGCAGCGAAAATGTTGCGCGGTGAGAAACCACTCACTTTTACATTACCGGAACGGAAATGAAAGGACGCTTTTGTAGTTTACCCTGAAGAAATCTTTTTATGACGCAGCCCCGCACCAACGACCAACCAAAAGCATCGACTCCCGGATCCGGGAGGGTGTTGGTGTTTAAGGTGATCGGTGTTTTGCTGCCGTTTGTATTTCTGGTATTGGTGGAAGTGTTATTGCGGGTGTTTCACTATGGATACTCCACGGACCTTTTTGTGGAATATCCGGGAAACACAGATCTCCTGGTCATGAACCCGGACGCCTCGAAGAAATATTTCACGAATGCTTCCATGGCGACGGTCGGGAATGTGGAGTTTTTCAGGAAGGTGAAAGATAAAAACACGCTGCGCATTTTTGTGTTGGGTGAGTCCACCACGCTGGGCTACCCGTATTTTCATAACGGTTCGTTTCACCGCTGGCTGCAGTACCGGCTGCAACATACTTTTCCGGAACGCGACTTCGAGATCATTAACCTGGCCCTGACGGCGGTCAACTCCTATACGGTGATGGGCTTTGCCAAGGAGGTCGTCAATTATTCGCCGGATGCTGTCTTTATTTATACCGGCCATAATGAGTATTACGGCACGTTGGGTGTAGCGTCGACCGATCGGATAGGAGGGAGCCGCTTTATGGTGAAAACTATGCTGTTGTTGCACGACCTGAGGATTGTGCAGGGCATGACGCGATTATATGAAGAGCTGCTTGCGCCCTCATCCCAAACCAACGGCGGCACCCGCATGAAAATGATGGTGGCTGACGAGCAGATTCCCTTCGGGTCGGAGCTCTACCATCGGGGGATGGAACAATTCAAGGCCAACCTGGAGGAGACACTGGACGTTCTCCAGCAACACCACGTCCCAGTTTTTGTCAGCACGCTGGTGAGCAATGAAAGAGACTTGAAACCCTTTGTCAGTTTTCGGGTGGACCGTGTGAAACATCCGGGGTTCCAGGAAAGGTTTAACGCTGCCGTCAAGGCCCTTCAGGATAGTGATGGTTCCCGTGCATATCGGTATTTGAAAGAAGCGGATTCCATGTATGATGGTCATGCGTTGAGTCAATATTATCTCGGCAGACTGGCCTATCGGTATGGCGACTATGAAAAAGCCAAACGATGTTTCCAAAAGGCAAAAGACTTTGACGGCCTTCGTTTTCGCGCGCCGGAAGAAGCCAATGACGTCATTCGACAGGTGTGCAAGCAACATAGCAATGCGCACGTAGTGGATGCAAAAGCTTTTTTCGAACGGGCCTCGGCGCATGGCGTGACGGGCGATGCGCTGATCCTGGAACACGTCCATCCCAACCTGACCGGTTATGGCTTGTTGTCGGACGCGTTCTATGAGGCAATGAAAAAAGAGAACCTTGTTTCGGTTGATGCGCAAAGAGAAATGACGGTGCAGCAGCTTCTGCGAGCTATGCCGGTCACGAAGGTAGATTCGCTTTCGGGTCTGTATAAAATAGACCGGCTAAAAAGAAGCTGGCCTTTCCGCGAAGCCCTTCACCGCGACTCTGTGAAAGTGGAGACCTATGAAGAATTGCTCGCCATGAGGCTGGCCAATCGGCAGGTGGCGTGGCAAATGGCCACCGACAGCCTTTACGACTATTATTTAACGAAGAAGAACTTCCACGCGGCAAAAACGGTGATGGAAACGTTGGTGCTCGAGTATCCGGAAGACGCAGGGCTTTATGAAAAGGCGGCGATGTTGAGTGGTGAGGTGAATGCCTTGGCCGATGCCCTCGTGTATTTTCAGCAGGCTTTTCGGCGTGCGCCCACGACCGAGAAAGCGCGGTACCTTTTTGTTCTTTACTTAAAGCAAGACCAGCCCGTCGAAGCCTTGCCCTACCTGGACTATGTCATGGCCCACAGTCCTTCACGCGCTGCGCTTCTGCCCGTGAGAACGTATGCAGAAAAAATAATAAAGCTGCAGACCATTCAGAAACAAGACACCACCAACGTGACGCTTTTGAATGAGATTGCACAGGCCTATTTTAGTATGGACAATCAGGACGCAGCAGAAAAGTACATCCGTAAAATATTTAAACTCGACGCGCGCAATGCTACAGCGTTGGC
>CBIHQM010000275.1:0-9197 GCA_966211885.1 uncultured Chryseolinea sp. | reverse complement strand
GTGATCGACCGGATCACAAAAAAATCAAAATAGCTTGAGTTGGTCTTTGTCTGCGGGAGGCTTTGCCTTGCCAAAGACGGTGCGGCCACCGTGCTTGTAGGATTCGGCCCGCTCCTGGGCAATCACTTTATCGAATGCCCCGGCATCGGGCTCAAAATCTTTCTCCATCCGCTGGGCCACCACGGTCAGACTTTTTATGGCGGCTTGTTTGTCGGCGTCGCCGATCTTTGCTTTTTCTACGGATGTTTTCAGGATGTTGATGGTCTCGTCATAGACCTTGGTGGGAACGGGGAACGGATGGCCGTCTTTGCCTCCGTGGGCAAAAGAAAAACGCGCCGGGTCCGTGAACCGCGATGGTGCACCATAGATCACCTCGCTGACCAATGCCAGCGATTGGATGGTGCGCGGACCAACGCCCTCCAGCAACAGCAGCGACTCAAAGTCGAGCAGCGACCGGTCCTGTGCCAGGTTCAACACGCTCCCCAGCCGTTTGAGATTGACATCTTTCGCCCTGACATCGTGATGCGAGGGCATGACAATGCGTTGGATCTCCGGCAACATCACCGAAGGTTTTTCCTTCACGATCTCCAGCATCGAAGTCTTGGCGCGGGCGGCGTCCACATCGGTCATGTTGAGGATCTCGCCTTGATTTTTTCCATAGATAAACGTGTGCGGCGTCTCGACAAAGGATTTGACTTTTTCCGAATGCCAGTGATAGCGCCGGGCCATACCGTTGGCGTCGTTCATGCCTTGCTGCACGACAGTCCATTCGCCGGTGTCGGACACCACGAACGTGTGAAGATAAAGTTGAAACCCATCCTGGATGGCCGTGTTGTCTACCTTGGCCGTAAGCTTGCTGCTCCGCACCAGCGCATCACCATCCAGCCCGGTCTTGTCGGCAAGCTGCATCAACTCCAACGGGGTTTGCCGGGAGTGCCGTCCCTTGCCGCCACAGATATAGATGCCCAGGTCCTTGAACTTCGGATTGACGGCACGCTTCAAAGCCCCCATCACCGAAGTCGTGATCCCCGACGAATGCCAATCCATCCCCAACACACACCCAAACGCCTGAAACCAAAACGGGTCACTCAACCGGCTCAACACCGCTCCCTTGCCATACTCCAACACGATCGACTCCACAATGGCCCCACCCAGCAAACTCATGCGCTGCGCCAACCAAGGCGGCACCTGCCCATAATGCAACGGCAAATCCGCAGAACGTACGTTATTAAAATGCAGCTTCGGCATAGCTCAAAGATAACCAGTAGATCGCCCTAATTCCCACATTGCCCAACAAAACCACAACCCCTAAAAGTGCCCGGAACACTTGTCAAAAAAGGAGTCACCGGTTTTTTGTATCAACGTTAGAGCTTTCCGCAGGCATACAAAATCCAAAAAACATCCTATTTTTGATTCCACCGAACAAAGAGCACCAGCCAAAAGCAGCGGCACGATCCAGGATAACCGAAACTCCTGGCTCCCGGCTTCTGGCTCCTCTGGATAACCCAACCCCGAACCAAACGACCGACTCCCCCAGGCCAACCCCACTGCAGAGTCTGCCCACCCCATATGACCGCCCCAACCAAAACGCTCGCGCTAAACAATCCGAAAATCATCCGCGCCTGGTATATGTACGACTGGGCCAATTCGGTCTACACGCTCGTCATCGCCACAGCGATCTTTCCCATTTACTACAAGGGGGTTGCCGTGGAGGCCAACGGGAGCGACATGGTGAACTTTTTAGGATTCACCCTTCAGAATTCCGTGCTGTATTCTTATGCCTTGTCGTTCTCCTTTCTGGTAGTAGCGACGATGCTACCCTTGCTGTCGGGTGCGGCAGACTACATTGGCAACAAGAAGATCTTTATGAAATGTTTTGTATGGCTGGGGAGTGCGGGCTGTATCGGTCTTTTCTTTTTCAGCGACATCACCATGCTGGGGTGGGGCATTTTTTGTTCTATCATTGCCAGCATCGGGTATTCGGGTAGCCTCGTGTTCTATGATGCTTTTTTGCCGGAGATTGTCACCGAAGATCGTTATGATGTCACCAGCGCGCGGGGTTATTCGATGGGATATTATGGGAGCGTATTGCTCATGGTGATTTGCCTGGTGTTGATCATGAACCCCCTGGCGTTCGGGTTTGGCGATGACTTCGACAAAGCGCAAACATTGGCCACCAAAACGTCGTTCGTCCTGGTGGGGCTTTGGTGGATCGGTTTTTCACAGATCCCGTTCCGCCTCCTGCCCGACAATCCATTCAACAAGAACCCCACCGGAAATATCTGGACAAAAGGGTATGAAGAAATACGTGGTGTGTGGAGAAGCCTGGAACACCAACCGGAATTGAAGCGCTACCTGTTGGCCTTTTTCTTTTACAACATGGGCGTGCAATCTGTCATGTACCTGGCGACATTGTTTGGCACCGACGTGCTGCATTTAAAAGATCAAAGCCTCATCGCGGTGGTGGTCATCATCCAGCTGGTCGGTGCCGTGGGCGCCTATTTGTTTGCCCGGTTGTCGCGCCGGATAGGCAATCGTTTATCGTTGTTGGTGATGATCGTTATTTGGATCGGGGTATGTATTTCAGCATACTTCGTTGCCACGGAATATCAATTTTACGGACTGGCCTTTGTGGTGGGGATGGTGATGGGAGGCATTCAATCCCTGTCGCGGGCAACGTATTCTAAGCTGATCCCACAAAATACAATGGATCACGCCTCTTACTTTAGCTTCTATGATGTCACCTACAACGTGTCGATTGTGATCGGCACATTTTCCTACGGCTTTGTGGACCAGATCACGGGGAGTATGCGCTACAGCGCGCTGGCGTTGGGCATGTTCTTTATTATCGGCTTCGTTATTTTATGGACCGTGCGATCGAAGGAGATCCAATCGGCGCGGGTCAATTAATAGCGCAGGTGTTTCACGGTCATGCCGTTGTTGATCAACTGCTTCAGCGAGTCGATGCCGATCTTGAGGTGCAGCTCCACAAACGTTTTGGTCACTACGGAATCGCTGGCTTCCGTCTTCACGCCCTCGGGCACCATGGGTTGATCGGAAATGAGCAATAGAGCTCCCGTTGGAATTTTATTCGAGAATGCCGTGGAGAAGATCGTCGCCGTTTCCATGTCGATGGCCAGCGCGCGGATCTTGCGGAGATAGCTTTTGAATTCTTCGTCCCATTCCCACACGCGCCGGTTGGTGGTGTAGACCGTACCGGTCCAGTAATCTTGTTTGTGATCGCGGATGGTGGTGGAGATCGCTTTCTGCAAAGCAAAGGCGGGCAAGGCCGGCACTTCGGGAGGGAAGTAGTCGTTGGAGGTTCCTTCGCCGCGAATGGCCGCGATGGGTAGCACGAGGTCGCCGATGTCGTTCTTTTTCAATCCGCCACATTTTCCAAGGAACAACGCGGCTTTTGGCTTGATGGCGCTGAGACAGTCCATGATGGTGGCCGCATTGGGGCTGCCCATGCCGAAGTTGATGATGGTGATGCCCTCGGCGGTGGCGCTGCGCATGGCACGGTCGTGGCCGTTCACCGGCACGTTGTGCCAGGCGGCAAACATGGTCACGTAGTTATCAAAATTGGTCAGCAGGATGTATTCGCCGAAATGGCTCAGCGGCTGCCCAGTATAGCGCGGCAGCCAGTTTTCAACAATATCTTGTTTCGTCTTCATGGCCTAAAGTACTAAATAGGGACAAATTTAAAAGGGGGTTTGCAAGGGGTAACAAAAAATAATCCCCTCGCGTTTGCGAGCTGTCAATGGAGGTGGGGAAAATTTGGTTTATTTGTGTGCATGGTCAAGCTTAACCTTCCCGATTTTGAATATGTCCTTAAAAAAGAGGAGGGCAAGCTTTTGATCCTCGACAGCATCCGCAAAAAATACCTGGTGCTGACGCCGGAAGAATGGGTGCGGCAACATTTCGTGAACTACCTCATCCAAACCCTGCAATACCCGCGGTCGCTCATCCGGATCGAAGGCGGCCTCCAATTCAACCGCCTCCAAAAACGTTCCGACATCGTGGTCTTCGATCGCGAGGGCAAACCTTGGATGGTCATCGAATGCAAGGCTCCCGACGTGGCCATGAGCCAGCAAACCCTGCGTCAGGCATCGGTCTACAATCACTCCCTCAAAGCCAAATACCTCGTCATCACCAACGGCCTCCAACACATCTGCTGCGCCACCGACTGGCAAGCCAACACCACCGCCGTACTGCAAGAAATGCCAGTCTACAACGGTTGACCGTGCTTAGAAATAGAAAAGGACGCAAAAGAAATTCCTTTGCGTCCTCTTTTGCTTGCCCGCCGAAGCTTCAGCGAAGGAGGGTGCCCGCTGAAGCTTTAGCGAAAGCGGGGCGGTTCAAAATGAATTCCGCCTACAGGAACTTCTTCACGTCAGTGTAGCCGAGCCCAAAAGCATCCGCCACCGCCTTATACACCACTTCCCCCTGGATCACATTCAATCCATTTCGCAACTCCATATTCTCCTGAGCCGCTTTCTTCCATCCCTGGTTCGCCAAACGAATGGCATACGGCAACGTAGCATTCGTCAACGCCAAGGTTGACGTATACGGAACTGCACCGGGCATGTTTGCCACACAATAGTGTACCACATCATCAATAATAAAAGTAGGATCCTCGTGCGTCGTCGGCCGGCAGGTCTCAATACAACCTCCCTGGTCCACGGCCACATCCACCAGCACGGTGCCGGGCCGCATCGACTTCAACATATCGCGTGTGATCAGCTTCGGCGCTTTCGCTCCCGGCACAAGCACGCCCCCGATGATGAGGTCGGTGTCTTTGATCATTTCACGGATGGTATATTCGTTCGATACCATGGTGTGTACATTCTTTGGCATGACATCATCCAAATACCGGAGGCGGGTGATGTTGAGGTCCATGATGGTCACATCGGCCCCCATACCCGCAGCGATCTTCGCCGCGTTTGTACCCACGACACCGCCACCGAGGATGAGCACTTTAGCGGGCTTCACACCGGGCACGCCGCCCAGCAAGATGCCTCTGCCTTTCAAGGGTTTCTCCAAATATTTGGCGCCCTCCTGGATGGCCATTCTTCCCGCCACTTCCGACATGGGGATCAACAACGGCAGGCTGCCGTCGATGCGTTCCACCGTTTCATAAGCGAGACAAACCGCGCCCGTGGCAATCATGGCTTTGGCCAGGGGTTCATAGGAAGCAAAGTGAAAATAGGTGAACACCAATTGGTCTTTGCGGATGAGGTTGTACTCTTGCTCTACGGGCTCTTTCACTTTCATGATCATTTCCGCTACGGCGAAAACGCTGGCTGCATCGGGAAGAAGTTTAGCACCGGCGGAGACGTATTGTTCGTCGCTGAAGCCGCTGCCGATACCGGCCGTAGATTGTACATGAACCGTGTGACCGCGCTTCACCAATTCCTGCGTGCCGGCTGGTGTGAGGGCAACACGGTTTTCATTATTTTTAATTTCTTTAGGAACACCTATGATCATAAAACTATCGGTTTTTTTAACGGCTGCAAATATACTAACATACAGTCGTTGTTTGCTGTAACCCTTTGAATTTATGAGCGAAAGCCTCCTGTATGCGTTCTATGGATCATTGCGACGGGGCATGAACAACCATGCCCTATACGAGCACGAACTGCAGTATCAGCGCACCGTCGTGCTCAAAGGATATGCGCTCTACGCATTGGTCGACTACCCCTATGCCGTGAAAACGGGCGACCCCCAAGACACACTTGTCGCGGAGCTCTACACCATCCCAAACCCGCAAACGAAACAAACTATACATGATATGGAATTGGATGCCGGATATATTTTTTCGGAGGAACAAATTGCCGAAGGAAAGTTTGGAATTTATATCTTCGCTGCACCGGGGCGCGACGACGTGCGGGTGCCCGGCGGGGACTGGGTGGCCTACCGCCTCGCTTTGGGAAAGTAAATGGTAATGCCTATTTTTGAATCGAATCTATTCACCTTTTCAACCCCAGGAAATTTGAGCGCGATCAAGGAAGTAAAGGTAAAGTTCTCGCAAGCCAGAGTGAAAGAAATTCTGGCCGACTACCGCCTGGCGGTAGAGAGCCGCGAGGCGAGCATCATCGGACGCAGGGAAGTGTTCATGGGCAAAGCCAAGTTCGGCATCTTCGGCGACGGCAAAGAGCTTGCCCAGATCGCGATGGCCAAAGTGTTCCGCCGCGGCGATTTTCGCGCCGGCTACTACCGCGACCAAACGTTCATGTTCGCCATCAATGAACTGACCGTTCAACAATACTTCGCACAACTCTACGCACACACCAGCGTGGAGGCAGACCCCGCTTCTGCCGGCCGCCTCATGAACGGTCACTACGCCACGCGCCTCCTCGACGAAAACGGCAAACTTCGAAACCTCTCCGAGAACAAGAACAGCAGCGCCGACATTTCACCCACAGCCGGCCAAATGCCCCGCCTGCTGGGACTGGCCTATGCTTCGAAACTGTTCCGCGAAAACGAAGGACTAAAAGAATACACCACACTTTCCAACAACGGCAACGAGATCGCCTTCGGCACCATAGGCAACGCCTCCACTTCCGAAGGTATGTTTTTCGAAGCCATCAATGCGGCGGGCGTACTACAGGTGCCCATGCTCATTTCGATTTGGGATGATGAATATGGCATTTCCGTTCCGCAAGAATTTCATACAACAAAAGGAAGCATCTCCAAAGCACTGGCCGGTCTGCAACGCACCGACACCGAAAAAGGCTTTGAGATCATCACCGTGAAAGGATGGGACTATCCCGCCCTCATCGATGCCTATCAAAAAGCTGAAGTCATTTGCCGCGAACAACACGTGCCCGTATTGTTTCATGTCTATGAAATGACACAACCCCAGGGCCACTCCACGTCCGGTTCGCACGAACGCTATAAATCGAAAGAGCGCCTGGCCTGGGAAGCCGAGCACGACTGCATCCGCAAAATGCGCGAGTGGATCATCAATGAAGTGATGATCCTTCCCGAAGAAGTGGACGACATCGAAAAGGAAGCCCGCCAAGCCGCCAAGCAAGCCAAAGAGCGCGCCTGGAAAGCTTTTATGGACGACGTTCGCAAAGATCAGAATGTCGTTATCGAGATATTGGACAGGGCTGCCGAACAGAGCGCGCATAATGAGGAGATCCACCGCATAAGAGAAGACCTGGTCAAAGCCATCAACCCCACGCGCATGGAAACCATGCGGGCCGCAAAACTAGCGTTGCGACTGCTCTACCAGGAAAGCATACCTGCAAAGGAAGAGCTGCAGCATTGGCTGAAGCACTCAGAAGACGACAACTTCGATCGCTATTCGTCGCACATGCACAGCGTGTCGGACGAGTCGGCGTTGAATGTGCCCCGCATCGATCCGGTGTACTCCGATTCGTCGCCGCTCATCGACGGCCGCGAGATCCTGCAAGCCTGCTTTGACGCTGCCCTCACCCGCGACCCGCGCGTGCTGGCCTTTGGCGAAGACGTGGGTCGCATCGGCGATGTGAACCAGGGCTTCGCAGGATTGCAAGCCAAACACGGCGACCTGCGCGTGACCGATACCGGCATTCGCGAATGCACCATCGTAGGGCAGGGGATTGGCGCAGCCTTGAGAGGCCTCAAGCCCATCGCCGAAATTCAATACCTCGATTATTTTATCTACGCCCTCCCGACCTTGTCTGACGACCTGGCCTGTTTATATTATCGCACAAAGGGTGGCCAAAAGGCCCCACTCATCGTGCGCACACGCGGCCACCGCTTGGAAGGCGTGTGGCATGCCGGCTCGCAAATCGCGATGCTGCTGCACACGCTGCGCGGCATGTACATCATCGCGCCACGCAACATGACGCAGGCCGCAGGATTCTATAACACCATGCTGCGTTCCGACGATCCATCGGTCATCATCGAATGCCTCAACGGCTATCGCCTCAAAGAAAAATTGCCCGATAACATCGGTGAGTTCACCGTGCCATTGGGCACGCCGGAGATCCTGAAAGAAGGAACGGATATTACCGTCGTGACGTACGGCTCGATGTGCCGCGTGGTGATGGAAGCCGCAGCAGAGTTGGAAAACTATGGCATCTCCTGTGAAGTGATCGACGTGCAAACCCTGCTGCCGTTCGATCTCCATCACAGCATCCTGGAGTCCATAAAGAAAACCAATCGCGTGGTGTTTGCCGACGAAGATGTGCCCGGCGGGGCAACGTCGTTCATGATGCAACAGGTGCTGGAAGAGCAAAATGCATATGCATACCTGGATTCCAAACCGGTGACCATCACGGCAAAAGAACATCGCCCGGCCTATGCTTCCGACGGCGATTACTTCTCGAAACCCAATGCCGAAGAAGTCTTTGAGAGAGTTTACGCCATCTTGTCCGAAGTGGATCCTTCGAAGTTTCCGTCGCTTTATTGAGTAAGAATAAATAACAAGAATAAAGAAGGGACTACTCGATTTCGAATAGTCCCTTCTTCTTTTATGTCTGTATCGCTTCGGGAAGCTTGTTTGAAATTTCTTGTTGCGTAAAAACTATCCCCCGCGTTTGATGTCGTCCAGGGTAAAGTCGCCGGTGTCGATCACGTTGCTGGTGTGGAGCGCGCGGTCTCTGATCTTGACGAGAAGCCTCATCGGTTTGCTCGAGAAGATGGACCGGATGCCGGTGGTCACCATGGCATAGGTGAGTTTGCCCTCTAACGGACCGGCGTTGGACGTCAGGATCGGGAAGCGCTGATTGAAGGAGATCGTGCAGAATTCTTTTGACCAGTCAAATTCAACGTAGTCTTTTGTAAGGTCGTTGCCTGTTCCAACCTTGTAAAAGAATTGCACGTCGATGTTGGCATAGTTGGGATTGGTCCGGAAGAAAAATGTATCCAGCAGGATATAGGCCGGGATGTTGGGTCTGCCCGGAGTGGGGTTTTGTAGTTGAATTTCTTCCTTGACATGGATGTCCGTATCCTCAAAGATACTCTTGTTGGCTTCCTCAACGTAGACAGAATCATACATGTAGTAGAGACAGTTGTCGGCGTCGGTGTATTGGGGAAGGTGGCTATATTCGGGGGCCCGGGTCGACCTCACGGTAAGCAGCTTGCCTTGTGCACCGGCGGGGACATCCAGGAACTGCGGAAGATCGTAGGGCAGCGTTTTCTTTACAAGAGCAATCGTATCGCCGTTGTTTCACAAGTACATGTTAACATCATTGAAGGGTGTG
>CBIHQM010000274.1:0-9247 GCA_966211885.1 uncultured Chryseolinea sp. | reverse complement strand
GTTTGGGTCCGAAATACTTGTTGGTGGGACACCAACAAGTGGGTGGGGGGTGACGTCGTGATGGGAGTGTGGTTTTGTGATTTGGGGCCGATGGTGTGGGTTTGATGATGGTTTTTTTTTGATGGTGCTACCCACTCAATTTTGGTTCGGCGGGTTTTGCAGCATGTACGTATCCATGATGAATGTTGTCTCTATCAAGATCGCGCCCAGAGGGATTGGGGGACGGTGGACATCGGAGTGTATATGCTTCGTGGATGGATTTGAGTATGAGCCGCGGTACTGCAGATTCTGCCGGGTTTCGTTTTGGCAAGTGCGAGGTTGTCAGGGTTGGTGCTCTCGAACTTTGGGATGTCTTGGATTTCTGGCGTAGGTTTTAGAAAGCTTGTGCCTGCGACATGACGGATCTTATCCAAAAACGCTTGCAAAAATAAAATATAAGATGATCGCCAGGATCAGCACTCCATACATAATGAGATCGACCCGCACATACGGTTTATACTCCCGGTAAAGTTCTCTTAACTTTCGAAACATTAAATTTTTGGGTGATTTTGTGACAAGATTGTAATTAATGCGCCTCAAAAGTAACTATTTGTGCGCATATCCGTCAGAAGAGGTGCTGCTTCGGGGACGATCCAATTTATTTTCTTTTCCGATAGGGGTAAGGAAGGGGTCGGTTGTCTGAAACACAAAACCAACCCAATTACCCAATGATCAGAAGTTTTAGTTTAAGTTTTGCCGTTTTTTTTCTCATCAGCGTTGTGGCCCTCGGCCAGGAAAAAGTTACCCTCAATGGTTATGTACGCGATGTCTCTAATGGTGAGGAACTTATCGGTGTTACGGTCTACATCCCGAAAATGAGCGCAGGCACCGTGACCAACCCTTACGGTTTTTATTCCCTGACCCTTCCCAAAGGTACCTACGAAATCCAATTCAGCTATGTGGGCTACGCCGTCCAAACCGTCACCGTCGATCTGCAGGGTGATGTGGAACGCAATGTGGACATGTTGAGCGAGACCACCGTGATGCAGGAGGTCACCGTCACCGACAAGCGCGTGGACGAGAATGTGGTGTCGTTGCAAATGAGCAAGAACACGCTGGACATGAATCGCGTGCGCAAGCTGCCCGCCTTGTTTGGCGAAGTAGATATTATCAAAAACATCCAGATGCTGCCCGGTGTGATCTCGGCCGGCGAGGGTACATCGACCTTTTATGTGCGCGGGGGCAGCGCCGACCAGAACCTGATCCTCATCGACGAGGCACCCATTTACGATCCTTCTCACTTGTTCGGGCTGTTCTCCGTGTTCAACGCCGATGTGATCAAGGACTCAGAGCTTTATAAAGGCGGTATCCCGTCACGTTTCGGCGGCCGGCTTTCATCGATCCTGGAGGTGCGCACCAAGGATGGGAACAACAAGAAACTGGGCGTCACGGCAGGCATCGGCACCATGGCGAGCCGTTTAATGGTAGAGGGACCGTTGGTGAAAGACAAAGCCTCGTTCATCGTGTCGGCCCGCCGGTCATATGTAGACCTGTTCCTGAAAGCAGCCAACAACGACAACCTGGTTCATTTTTATGACATCAACGCCAAGGTGAACTGGAAGTATAATAACAACAATCGCTTCTTCCTGGCTTTCTACAACGGACGCGACGTGTTCAACTTCTCCAACCAATTCGGTTTTGCGTGGGGCAACCGCACGGCTACCTTCCGGTGGAACCACCTGTTCAACGAGCGGCTGTTCTCCAACACGTCTGTCATCCTCAGTAACTTCGACTACAAGCTGGAACTGAAGGACCCGGTGCAAGGCTTGAAATGGACCTCGAACCTGGAGGAGTTGAGCATCAAGGAAGACCTGTCCTATTTTATCAACACCAACAACGACCTCACGTTCGGCTATCACATCACCGGCCGGCGATTCTCGCCCGGCAAGATCGTGCCCAATTCGGATGCTTCCATGTTCGAGGAGCTCAGCCTGGACCACATGTATGCGCTGGACCACGGCATCTATGTGAGCAACCAGCAGCGCGTCAGCGACCGCGTTACGCTCGACTATGGTTTGCGATTGTCGATCTTCCAAAACATGGGCCCGTCCGATGTTTATCTTTACAACGATCCGCAAAACCGCACACAACCCGACCCGATCGATACGTTGCATTACAAAGCTTGGAAAACCGTAAAGACTTTCGTGAACCTCGAGCCGCGGTTGGCCGCCCGCTACATGTTGCAGGACGGGCAGTCGATAAAGGTTTCCTATAACCGAATGGTGCAGAACACGCACCTCATTGCCTCCGGCACGGTGCCCGTTCCCTTCAACACCTGGAACCCCAGCGGCTATTACCTGAACCCGCAGATTGCCGACCAGGTAGCGGCCGGATACTTCCAGAACTTCAAAGACAATATGCTTGAGTTCTCTGCGGAGGCGTACTATAAGAAGATGAAGGACGTGACAGATTTTGCCGACAATGCCGACATCTTCTTCAATAAAAACCTGTCGACCGAATTCCGTCAAGGGAAATCCTGGTCGTATGGCTTGGAGTTGATGTTGAACAAAAAGGAGGGGAGGTTTACTGGATCGGCAAGCTACACTTGGTCGAAGACCATGCGCAAAATACCCGGGGTGAACCAGGGCATGGAGTTCCCCGCCAACTACGACCGCCGCAACGTGGTGAATCTTCAGGGTGCCTACGACTACAGCGACCGCTGGACGTTTGGCGCCACCTTTACCTACAGCACCGGCCGGCCCATCACTATACCGGAGGGCAAATATCAATATGGAACCTACAACCCCGACATCGTGACCGAACGCAACGGCTACCGGCTGCCCGCCTTCCACCGCCTGGACCTGTCGGCGACGTATTCGCCCAAGAAAAACGAAACGCGCAAGTGGAAGGGTACCTGGGTGTTTGCCATCTATAATGCCTACAACCGCCAGAATCCTTTCACCGTCTACACCCGTGTGACCCAAAACAAAGACGGCGACATCACCGGCGACGGCTACACCAAAGAGACCCGTATGGTGTATCTTTTCCCCATACTTCCTTCGGTTACCTATAACATTAAATTCTAAGACATTACTGGTATGAAAAATATATTCATCGCTCTCCTCTTTGCCGTCGTGTTTGTTTCGTGCGACAAACCCATTCATCTCAATCTCAACGAAAGTGACAAGCGCGTCATCATCGAAGGACAGGTGACCAACCGTGCCGGATATCAATATGTGAAGCTGTCACGTTCGGTCGACTTTTATCAAACGGGTGCCCTGCCGAAGATCACCAATGCCATTGTGTCGGTGAAAGATAACGACGGGACGGAGATCGTGTTCATTCACAATCCCAACAACAAAGCCGACAGCATCGGTTACTATCTGCCGCAGACGCCTTTTGTGGGCACGATCGGCAAGGACTATCACCTGCGCGTGGACATCGACGGCGATGTTTATGAAGCCGACGACCACCTGTACCCGGTGACGACGATCGACTCGATGGCTTACCGCGTGGACGACGACGAAGAGAAAGATCCCAAGACCCAGGGCAAATTCCGCGAGGTGCTCATCTATGCCAAGGAACCTCACCCTAGCAAGGACTATTATCTTTTCAAATTCTATCGCAACGATTCGCTCACGTACTACGTCGAGACAGACATTTATTACACCGACGACGAAGCCCTCGGCGAAAACATCGACGGCATTTCCTCACCCATCTTCTATGCGCCTGGCGACAAGGCAACGGTCGAGGCCTATAGCTTGAGCCGTACGGGCTATGTTTTCTACGACGACTTGCAGAAATTACTCAACAACGACGGCGGTCTGTTCAGCCAACCCCCGGCCAACTCGCGCACCAACCTCAGCAACGGAGCCTTAGGGTTCTTCCAGGCCAGTGCTATAAACTCCGCCTCGATTGTCGTGGAAGAGTAGGCGTTCGTCTCATTTCAGATAAGGTAGAAAGCTTCATCCCGTTAAAGTGGGGTGGAGCTTTCTTATTTTGCGTCAAAGCGTTATTGTAGTAATTTGGGCGCAGGGTTATGCGAAAAGCTTAACGAAACCTTAAAGAGCTTGGTGCGCGGTGTGAGGTCCTTCGCAGTAAGTTGTAAAAACAAGAACCGATGAAGAGAATCCTGCTTTCCCTTTTTATAGCGTGTGGCTGCGGCCAACTTTATGGACAATACACAACGCCCGCCGCGGTGCTGGAGACCAACCCCACCAGCATCAAATGGCGGCAGGTGAACACGGCGCATTTCCGCGTGCTGTACCCCATGGGTTTTGACGAGCAGGCGCAGCGGGTGGCCAACACGCTGGAGCGCATCCATGACCCGGAGGCGAAAAGCATGGGTTCTTCGCCGCGCAAGATCTCCATTGTGTTGCAAAACCAATCGTCGGTTTCCAACGGCTTCGTGACCATCCTGCCACGACATTCGGAATTCTTTACCCTGCCACCACAGGACTATAATTTTCTGGGCACCAACGACTGGCTCAACCTGTTGATGTCGCACGAGTACCGGCACGTGGTTCAATATCAGCATGCTACCCGTGGCTTCAACCGGGCCATGTATTATTTATTTGGCAACACCACGTTGGCAGCCTGGGCACAGCTCGCGGCGCCCCAATGGTTTTGGGAGGGCGATGCCGTGGCGACGGAAACAGCCTTTACGCACAGCGGCCGGGGACGCATTCCCAACTTCGGGCTGGTGTTCAAGACCAACCTGATGGAAGGGCGCACTTTCAACTATCACAAGCAATACCTGCGATCGTATAAGAACAATATCCCGAACCACTATGTGCTGGGCTATCACATGATCAGCTATCTGCGGCGCCGCACGAACGACCCGGACATTTGGGGGAAGATCACCGGACGCTCGTGGAATGTTCCGTTCGTTCCGTTTGCCTTCTCGAATGCCATCCACAACAAGAGCGGCATGTATGTGACGAAGCTTTACCGCGAAATGGCTGCCGATCTGAAAAAGGAATGGCAGCAACAGATCGACCAGCTTCAGCTCACGCCCTTCGAGAAAATAAACCCCCGGACATCCCAGGCTTATACCGACTTTCTTTATCCGCAAGCGGCAGGCAACGATGGCGTCATTGCTATGAAGCGGGGCATCGGCAACATTGAAGAGTTTGTGTTGCTGAAGGACGGTCACGAGGAACGCATTTTTGTGCCGGGCTTTATCAATGATGCCGGTATGTTATCGGCGGCCCATGGCAAGATCGTTTGGAGTGAATATGGCTATGATCCCCGCTGGGGTGTGCGGAACTATTCGCTTATAAAAATTTATGACCGCGCCATCGGCCAGCGCCGTGTGCTCGCGGGGCAGCACGAACGCCTGAGTGGGGCGGCGATTTCGCCGGATGGTCAAACCGTGGTGGCGATACGCTCCGATAACGACTATAAGAATTCCATCGTGCTGCTCGATGTGGCGTCGGGCCGCGTCATGAAAACCTTAGACAATCCCGAGAACTATTTCTTTGCCATGCCGCGGTGGTCGGCCGATGGCCGAAGCATTGTGGTCTTGAAAAATACAGCTGCGGGTAAAACCATCTCCCTGATCGACCCCGCGAGCGGCACCGGCACGGACCTGTTGCCCGCGAGCCGTGAAAACGTAGGCTCTCCTGTGATGCAGGGCAAGTATGTGTTGTTCAACTCGCCTGTGAGCGGCATCGACAACATCTATGCGCTCGACATCGAAACGAAAATGCGCTACCAGGTAACGTCCAGTAAGTATGCGGCGTATAACCCTTCCGTTTCGGCGGATGGAAAGACACTGTATTACAGCGATCAAAACCGCGATGGATTGGATGTGGTGAAAGCACCGTTCGATCCGGCTTCATGGAAACCGTACAGCATGCAGGCACCGCCCGCTGTGAAGCCGCTGTACCAGGCATTGGCCGACCAGGAGCGTCATGGCGGATTGCTGGACACCATCCCGCAGACACAGCTCCCTGTGAAAAAGTATTCCAAACTGAAGGGCATCATCAACCCCTATAGCTGGGGATTGTTTGTGACCAACAACCTGGCACAGATCAATGCAGGCATTGTGTCGAGCGACATCCTGAGCACCACATCGATCAATGCAGGGTATCTCTACGACATCAATGAAAAGACTTCGTACTGGAATGCGGGTGTGAGCTATCAGGGGTTGTACCCCATTATCGATCTGAATGCCATGACCGGCAATCGCAAAAGGACGGAGGACTATGATGATTTTCACGCGGAATTTAATTGGCACGAAACCACGCTGGAAGGTGGTCTGCGCCTGCCGTTCAATTTTACCAACTCGAAGTTCAGCCGCTTGCTCACAATTGGCAATGCTGTAGGTCTTACAAAAACGACGGACTTTGTGAATACCGTTTCACGCGATGGTACTATTGTGTACCAGGGGCCTCAGCGTTACATTCCCATCTCAAAAGACCAGGCGATCTTCTATCCCGATCAATTAAACAACGGTACGTTGTTTTATAACCGATTCAACCTCTCGTTCCAGAATGTCTTGAAGCGCAGCCAGCGTGATTTCCTTTATCGTTGGGGGCAAACTGTGAATTTAGACATATACAATACGCCTTTCGGTGGGGATTTCACTGGTAATCTGTTTGCTGCAAGGTCCATATTATACTTTCCTGGCCTCGCCAAGCATCATTTCCTATACGGCCGCCTTGGGTATCAAAAAAGATGGCCCTTCGAATTGACCGAGGACATCTACACCTTTCGCAACGTCATTGCCCGCCCAAGAGGGTACAGCTATCCCATTGACGGATCCTTCTTTACTTTTTCGGCCAATTATGCCTTGCCACTATGGTATCCGGACATAGCGCTGGGTCCGATACTGAATGTTCAACGGGTAAAGGCCAATATTTTCTATGACTTCGGCAACGAATGGCTGCCCGATCGCACATATCAGTCTGTGGGAGTGGAAACAACGTTTGATTTCAACATTATGCGGTTTCTGCCAAAGTTCGAAGCCGGCTTCCGCACGACCTATCGTACCGCCAATGCAGCCAATGCCAGCGGCGTCGTAGTGGAATTTTTGATCGGGAATATCGGTTTCTAATAGTTGAAAATCGATGTTTTAGTGTCTATTTTTGGACCTTTCAAAAGGCAGAACCTTTTTAGACGAATTTTTTAAAAATCTACAATCGACAATGGCAGAAATCATACGAATGCCGAAAATGAGCGATACCATGACGGAAGGAGTGGTCGCCAAATGGCATAAGAAAGTGGGAGACACCGTAAAATCCGGCGAGTTGATGGCCGAGATCGAGACCGACAAGGCCACGATGGACTATGAATCCTTCAATACGGGCACGGTACTCTATCTGGGTGTGCAAGAAGGACAAGCGGTGAAAGTGAACGACGTGCTGGCCATTGTTGGCAACAAAGGAGAAGACTATTCCGCCCTGCTGGCCGGCGCCGCCAACGCTGCTGCTTCCGGTGGCAAGACCGAGGCTCCCGCCGCGGTTGCAACGGCACCCGCTGCTACAGCAACCGCCACAGCCATAGACACTTCCGGCATCAAAGCCGAGATCGTGTACATGCCCAAGATGAGCGACACCATGACCGAAGGCGTCATCGCCGCCTGGCACAAGAAAGTAGGCGACAGCGTAAAAACGGGCGAGCTCCTGGCCGAAGTCGAGACCGACAAGGCTACCATGGAGTACGAATCCTATAATACAGGAACCTTGCTGTACATCGGCGCAGAAGCCGGTAAGCCGGTGGCCGTCAATGGTGTACTGGCAGTGATCGGCGAAAAAGACGCCGACTGGAAAACATTGTTGAAAGCCAACGAAGCCAAAGGTGCTGGTGCCGGCGCTCCTGCGGCCGCTCAAGCCGAAAAGAAGGCAGAACCTGCCGCACAAACGGCCGATGTTTCCGCCGACCATTCATCCAACGGCCGCGTAAAAGCATCGCCGCTGGCCAAGAAACTGGCAAAAGATAAAGGCATCGACATTGGCAAAATAGAAGGCTCCGGCGACCACGGCCGCATCACGAAACGCGACGTAGAAAACTATAAGCCTGCCGCCGCACCGGCCACCACCGGCGCTCCCGCTAAAAACGGCCAGGCTGCTGCCGCTCCCGTTGTTCTTCCCCAAGTGGTTGGACAAGAGAGCTTTGAGGACGTGCCGGTATCGCAAATGCGCAAAGCCATTGCCCGCCGCCTTGCCGAAAGCAAGTTCAGCGCCCCGCACTTCTATGTCACCATGGAAATCAACATGGACAAGGCCGTGGAAGCGCGCAAGAGCATCAACGAGATCAGCCCTGTGAAAATATCGTTCAACGACATGGTGATCAAGGCGGTAGCCGCTGCGTTGCGTCAACATCCCGACGTGAACGTGAGCTGGTTGGGCGACAAAATGCGCAAGAACCGCCACATCCACATCGGCGTAGCCGTGGCTGTGAAAGACGGCTTGCTCGTGCCGGTTGTGCGCTTTGCCGACAACAAGTCCCTGTCGCACATTGCCGTGGAAGTGAAAGAATTGGCTCAAAAAGCTCACGATAAGAAACTTCAGCCTTCCGAATGGGAGGGAAGCACGTTCACCGTTTCCAACCTGGGCATGTTTGGCGTGGAAGACTTCACGGCCATCATCAACCCTCCCGACGCCTGCATCATGGCGATCGGCGGCATCAAGGAAACCCCGATCGTGAAGAACGGTCAAGTAGTGCCGGGCAACGTGATGAAGGTGACGCTGTCGTGCGATCACCGCGCTGTAGATGGTGCCGTGGGAGCTGCCTTCCTCAAGACGTTCAAAGGCCTCCTGGAAGACCCCGTTAGAATTCTTATTTAAGACATCGTATAAAAAATTTATCACCACCCCCGGAGTTAAATCCGGGGGCTTTTTGTTTTTACCGGAATGGAAAAAATGCACGCCACCACCATCATCGCCGTTCGGCACAACGGACAAGTCGCCATCGGCGGCGACGGACAAGCCACCATGGGTAACACCATCGCCAAGAGCAACGTCAAGAAGATCCGCCGCCTGCAAGATGGCAAGATCCTCGCGGGTTTTGCCGGGTCCACGGCCGATGCCTTCACGCTCATCGAGCGTTTTGAAGAAAAACTGAGCGCGTTCGGTGGCAACATGAAGCGCGCGGCGATCGAGCTTGCCAAAGACTGGCGCACAGATCGTTTCCTGCGCCGTCTCGAAGCCATGCTCATCACGGCAAGCAAAGATGAGATCCTCATCCTCTCGGGCACGGGCGATGTGCTGGAGCCAGACAACCAGGTTGCGGCCCTCGGTTCGGGGTCGATGTATGCACAGTC
>CBIHQM010000273.1:0-9329 GCA_966211885.1 uncultured Chryseolinea sp. | reverse complement strand
AGGCTTCCAGACCGTGAAGGACTTTTTCGAGCTCACCTCCTCCGACGATCCCTTCGGTCGCGCAGCCGAACAGAACTCCAAACATTTCTTCCGCGACAAAGGCAAAGCGTTTCGTTCTGTGTTTGCTACCGCCAAAGCCGCCACCGGCCGCACACAAGGCGACGAGCCCTTTGACTTCGCCGCCAACACCGGCGTCTATGCCTGGAATGCGCAGAACGAAGTCTTTGAAAGAACGGCCGATGCCAGCACCATCCGCATCCAATTTCCCACCGAAGGCTCTGCCACCAACGACGCCGAACTCAAGCTGTCGGCCTACACGGAAGTGGAGGTTTACGATGAAGAAAACCAGGAATATTTTTACCAACCCGAAGAATTGAAAGCCGAGCTGTTCGTCAACAACGAAAAACTTGCTGCACTCAACCTTGAGATTACCTGGGACGACTACGGCTTCCCCCTGACGGCCGACATCAGCGCCCTGGCAAAACCTTTCACCGTCAACGTTGGGTTCGACGTTACCAACAGCACCACATCCACCTTGACCGTTGCTTTGTTGCGCGACCAGGCTACGTTGGTGAGCACGCAGGTGACGGCTACCTATAAAGACAACACCAAGTCGGAAGAAAGTCTGAAAAAGATCGACGGTTATGTGCAGGTGAAGAACCTCAAGCTGGAAGGCACCATCGATGTAGAAGCGGCCAACCACTCGGAGGTGAACTGGAACGACATTGTGAAGCTTGCGCTGAAGGCCGACAATGAAAAGATCGGTGATATTGTGATCGTGGATGAAAATGAAAAGCCTGTAGCCTACCTGCAATATGCGGACGGCTCAAAAGAAAAACTCGAAACGGTACTGAAGCCCGTGTTGGATGAGGTAGATGCGCTGCGTGACGACCTGGAGGTCAACGGCTGATCAGCAAACGTTCAAGTTTCGGAGGCTGTCTCACAAGGACAGCCTTTTTCTTTGTAACCCGGGCTTTAGCCTGGGGTTAAGCCAATGAATAGAAGACGTGCCAAAGGGGAAATTAGATCGATCTCCTTCTCTGGGATTGGCACGGGCTCGCTGCTCGTGATCGAACTTCGCACTGTTCTTGCGAGCCGTCTTGCGACATGGTGAATTTGCCAGACGACTAAAATGCTCAGTACCCTTACACGCCCAACGAATTTTAAGATGATGACCGGATCAACTTCCGGAGAAATGTCTCCCGGGCCGTTCATATAGGTCGTCGAAATGGGAATGCCTAAAATCACTATCTTTAAAGAAGTACCTGGCCGTATCTATGACAAAGAAGATCACCATTCCTTATTTTCCTGCGGGACTTAAGTATACGTCGCCCATATTGTTTTTTGTCGGTTTATACCTGCTCGCGATCGGGCATCCCGTGTGGGGTGTTGTGCTGATCCTGCTGACAGCCATTATCCTCACCACCCGCTATGTCACCGAGATTGATCTGCAAAAGAAAGTTTGCAACGATTACATCGCCATGCTCGGCATTCCTTTTAGCAAAGAAGTAAAGAGATTCAATGCTGTTGATCGCATCCTCATCACCAAAGGCAACCATGCGCAAAACGTGCAAACCCGGATACAGTCGAGGACCATGAGTTGGTCGGACTATACCGGCACGCTGCTCTTCGACGACGGCGAGACGCTTGACCTGTTGACGCGGAATGATAAAAAAGAACTGCTGCTGGGCGTCAAGGAATTTGCCGACTTTTTAAGCGTAGGCGTGGAGGATCATTCCACGAGTCATCACTACTGGGTAGATTTTTCGCAGGTCGTAAAAGAATAAACAAATTTCCATTCCATACATCATGAAAAAAAGTCTGATCATCCTGCTCCTGGTTTCCGTTGCTTTTGTCACTGTCGCCCAGCGCTTTGGCAAAACGTTGAAGAACACACCGGGCATAGTTTCCTACACGTATCGCAACAGCTTTCAGAAAGATGTGGCCCTGACGCTCGACACGATCAAGGCCCTGGGCATTACCGACATTGAATTCTCGAACCTGTTTGGCAAGACCGCCGCAGAGCTGCGCGCCCTGCTCGATGCCCGGGGATTGCACTGTTCGTCGTTTGGCGTGAGCTATGACGACCTGAACAACAAAACCCGCGAAGTGGCCAACAACGCCAAAACATTGGGCGCGTCCTTTGTGCGGGTGGCCTGGATTCCGCACGAGGGAAAAACCGTGGATGCCGCCTTTATCAAAAAAGCGGCCGACGATTTCAATGCAGCAGGTAAGATCCTGAAAGACGAGTTCAACCTCAGTTTCTGCTATCACAACCACGGCTATGAATTTGTGTCCTATGAAAAAGGCACGTTGTTCGACTACCTGGTGGCGAATACCAACCCGGCTTATGTGAACTTTGAATTAGACATTCTCTGGGCCTTTCACCCCGGTCAAGACCCGGCGCAGCTGTTGAAAAAATACGGCAAGCGTTTCAAACTCATGCATGTGAAAGACTTGCGTAAAGGCGTGAAGGGCGATTTTTCGGGCAGTACCTCGCCGGAGAACGACGTTGCTCTTGGCACCGGTCAGATCAACGTTGCCGAGGTGATCAAGGCGGCGCAGCAGTCGGCCATCGAACATTTTTATATCGAGGATGAAAGCAGCGCCGTAAAAACGCAGGTTCCGCAAAGCCTCAAATTCCTGAAGTCCCTGTAGTTAAGACCCATCCCAGATCAACACGCATGCCATGAGAAAACTATCTTTCCTCGTCCTTTATCTTTTTATACAAAGTGCAGGCCCACTGCTGGCCCAACCCACCGAGCGGCTCATTAAAATATTAGTTGCTCCAAACCACAGCGATTGGACCTACAAGAACGGCGAGCCCGTGAAGTTCGACGTGACCGTGCTGGAGAACAGCAACGTGGTGAAGAATGTAAAGATCTATTATGAGATCGGGCCCGAAAAAATGACTCCCGTTAAAAAGGATTCGTCCATGCTAAAAGAAGGCAAGATCACACTGGACGGCGGCACGATGAAAAGTGCGGGTTTCCTCCGTTGTGTGGTCACAGCGAAGATCGACGGCGTCACCTACCGAAACCTGGCCACAGCAGGTTTCGAACCCTTGACGCTTAAACCTACCGTTGAAATGCCCGCCGACTTCATGCAGTTTTGGGACAAGGCCAAGGCAGAACTTGCCGAAGTGCCGGTCGATGCCCGCATGACCCTGATGCCCGAACGGTGCACCGAAACGGTAAACGTATATCATGTCAACATGCAAAACTTTGCAAAGGGCACGCGCCTCTATGGGATCCTTTGCATTCCGAAGAAAGCTGGAAAATATCCGGCGTTGTTAAAAGTACCTGGCGCTGGAGTGAGGGCCTATAACGGCGACGTGGCCATGGCGGAAAAAGGAATCATCACATTCGAGATCGGCATCCATGGCATCCCCGTGAACATGGATCCCAACGTGTACACCGTGCTCGGTGCGGGAGCGTTGAAAGGATATCAGAATTACAACCTCGATGATCGCGATCGTTTTTATTACAAACGTGTATACCTGGGTTGTGTCAGAGCAAACGACTTCCTGGTAGGCTTGCAGCAATTCGACGGCGTCAACCTGGGCGTTACGGGAGGAAGTCAGGGTGGTGCGTTGTCAGTGATCACGGCCGCGCTCGACCCGCGTGTGCAATGTCTTGGAGCATTTTATCCGGCGCTGAGTGATGTGACCGGCTACCTGAAAGGACGTGCCGGCGGATGGCCGCATTATTTTGATCCTTCGAACATCGCATTCAATAACACGAAAGAAAAGATTGCCACGTGTGGTTATTACGATGTGGTGAATTTCGCCAAGCAATTGAAAAAGCCAACGTGGTTCAGCTGGGGTTTCAACGACGAGACGTGCCCACCCACGTCGATGTATGCCGCATACAATTCTATCACCGCACCGAAATCGTTGTTGCTGGTTTTGGAGACGGGTCATTGGACCTATCCCGAACAATACGACAAATTGAATCAGTGGCTCATCGAGAAGCTGACCGGACACTAGGTTTTAAAACCTGGGGGTGATGCCGTATCTTTAGAGCATGACCCTCAGACGTGTATTCCCCCTCATACTCGTGGCGGGTGCGACAACCGTTGCCCTCTCATCAGCGAAACGCTCTAACGTGGGCGTGGTGCTTTGCGGAAGCATCGGTGTGGTAAAGACCGAGGACGAAGTATGAAAAAGAAGCTCATCATTTTGGCTGGGTCATTGGTGCTTTTTGCAGTGCTCTTCCTGCTGGGGTTCCGTTACTACAACCTCATAAATTTCAAAGACTCGCTCGCCGACCTGGTGGAATCTAAAACCAACGGTCAATACAAACTTGTTATCGGCAAGGCCAAAATGAACCTGCGCGAATTGCAGTTCGAATTGAAGGATGTGTCGCTCGTAAAAACCGGGAAAGCCGGGCCCAACGGTGTCGAGTCTGTAACGATCCCTTCGATGGAAGCGAAAGCCGGTTCGCTGCGGTCGCTGCTGAATACGGGGCAGATGGTGATCGAAAGACTGACCATCGAGGAGCCTGTAATAAAAATGGCGGCGAGAAGAAACACGGCGGAACATGACGTGAACATCGCCCACAGCCTGGTGAAGATCTTTCCGGCTATTGAAGCCGTGTTGGATAAATTTCTCATTAAGTCATTTACGTTGCGGCGCGGTGCTTTGCAAATTGAAAAGGAAGGAGAGAACCTCATCAGTCTCCGGCTTATCGATTTTATTATCCGCGATTGGAATATGCGTCAACTCACCGACAGCAGTAAAGTGAGACTCAATCTCCAGGGACAACGTTTGCTGCTGAGCAAGACATCCGTCGCGTTTTCAGCGATTGAATTCAAATATCCCGAGCACTTCCTGGAGTTTAAGGATCTTGCGCTGGAGTCGGAAGATACGATCAGCCGGTCGCATATGAAGATCGAGGGGAAGTCGGTGTTGATCCAGGGATTGGACTACAACGAATTATACAGCCACCAGCGCTATAAACTAAAAAAGATCCACATCGAGAGGCCGGTCATCTCCGGAACGCTCAGGGTAGGGGGTGTCTATAACAAGGTGAAACATCCGCTGAAGGAGATTCTGCAGCAAACCTTTGGAGAGGCCCTTCTCGACAGCGCGGTCATCCACGATGCCGATATCGCCCTGACGGTGTACCATGGCAAAGACTCCATCCACACCCGGCTGCCCCACGTAGATGTCGACCTGAGCAACTTTGAAGTGCGCCCCGACACGTCGGCGTTGCTGGTGGATGGCCTGCGGATCGACCTCAACGAGACCTCCGTCCGGCTCAATAACAACGTGACGCTGCACTGCGATAACCTCACTTTTCTCCGAGGCCAGTACCTGGACATCACCAACGCCAGTTTCATCGATGTGGCCGCAAAGAAATCCTTCATCCAATGTCAACACATCGAGCTCAGTCGGTTCGCGTTGATAGACTTTATTTTTTATCGCAAGCTTCACCTGGCATCGGCCCTGATCGAAAATTCGGATGTGAACATCACCCCACATTACCTGGACCTGTTTCCCAAAATGTCGTCCGACGTGAAAGACACCACGGAAGTCAAAAAGAAACTGGATAAGTACGTCGGTGGTCTTCGCCTGCGCAACGCCAACATCCGGTTCAACGACGGCACGCGCTCCATGACCATCCAGAGCGCCGACCTGGAAGTGAAATCGTTCAGCACCACGTCGATAAAAACCCTGATCTCCCGGCTTTCCCATTTCAGTGCCGGGAGTGTGACGTTCGACAGTCCAAAAGATAGCACGCATCTGAAAGTAGGCGACGTGTCGTTGTCAAAAAATCAATTTGCCGTGGGTCGTATGGAGATTCAGATGAAGCGATTAACGGTTTCTGGAAAATCCATCAGCATTCAGGACTACATTGTAGCGGAAGACACCTTGAGCAGCGCCGTGCTGGAAAAGATCCACATCGAATCGCTGTCGCTGAAGGGGGTGTTGCCAGTGGAGCATCAACCAAAATCAAAAAAGAAAAACGCAATTGATTTGCTGATGAAAGACTTCCAGATCGGCAAACTGGAGACCGACGTTCGCGTGAAAGACAAACACATCGCCTTTAACGCCAATGCCCTAACAGGGCGCAGCATTCGCCTCCGCGGCGGCAAAGTGAACTATCAGCACCTGGTGGGAAACATCGATCACTTCAGGTTTCAGCAACCGGAAACGGACGTGAGCGTGGAGTCGCTGGACCTCAACTTTTTTAAAGAGACGCACATGAAGAACGCCAGGGTGCATGTTCGGAATCATGACGTCCGCGTGCCGTCGGCGACCATGGGCAAGGTGGACTTCGAGGATAAAGCGACCCACGTGTCCTATCTTCACGTGAACAACATCGATGTACAACAGGACGGCGCACTTGTTTTTGCGACCGACAGCCTGACCGCGAAAGGGATTACGTTGCGACCGGGCAATGATCCTCATATAAAATCGTTGGCGGCCTATCATCCCATCATCCACCTTCCTAAACCAGCGGAGGCCGGATCAAAAAAAGTGAGACCATCGAAGAAGCTTCCTACGGATCTGGTGGAGGAATTTGCGCTTTATGATGGCGAGCTCACCTTGCCCAAAGGACAGGTGTTGAACTTTACAAAAGCAGAGGGTGATCTCAAAGCCTCGCATCAAGTCCTTCGCCTCGACCAGGCCACCTTTGGCACAGAGAAAATGGCGTTGCAGTTGAACGGGCTGAATGTGCAGGAAGGCAGGCTCGACATCAAGCGCTTTACGATCACGCCGCAGGAGTCGTTTGTGAAAAACCTGGCCGTCGAAACCAGCGTGCTCACCGGCGAGCTAAACGACATTTCCCTGGTCGACTTTCACCTCGACAGCCTGGTGGAGCATCACACGCTGGTGGCCAGCAGTGTGAACGTCGATAAATTCTCGTTACACATTTCCAAAGACAAACGCTTGCCCGATGCACTCCCGAAAGAAAAACCATTCCTGCTGCATGAGATGATCTTGCCCGCGCTTCATGCCAAAAAACTGAAGGTGAAGGAAGGGTTTATCCGGTATCGTGAAATATCCGATATCACGGGAAAAGAAGGAGAAATTTCATTGCACAAGATCAACATCGAAGCCAACAGTGTGGATGCGCGCAAATACCTGTCGGATGGATTGATCGTGAACGCCACCACGCGCCTCTACGACCAGGGCGAGGTCCACCTGAACTATAAATTTCTTTCCCCCGAGCAATTTGCCCTGACCATCGACATCCTGCCGTTTGACCTGACCGTGCTCAACAAACTGATCGTCCCATTGAAAGCGATGGAGATAAAATCAGGTGACCTGGAAGCGCTGCACCTTGACGTGACGGCCGACCGTGAAAGGGCCGTGGGCAGTGCCACAATGAGCTACCAAAACCTGCACCTCGAGTTGTTCTCCAAGACCGACCCCGAAAAGAAAAACCTGGGCAGCACCCTGCTCACGTTGTTGGCCGACGGCATTGTGCTGAAGCATAACAAACAGCATGCAATGGCCACCATCGACCAGACGCGCATCCCTACAAAATCGGTATTCAACTATTGGGTCCGCATTGCCACGCACGGCGCCATGAACGTGGTGCGGCACGGCAAACCGGCAAAAAAGGTCAAAGCCGTATAATTGGTTTTCTCTCAATATTTTACAGTGAGGGGTACCGACTAATGAAACATTTGGTTTACTTTGTGACCGAGCAAACTCTGGGCTTACCGGTTAGCGCATCTTTTGAATGGCCGTAGCTAGGTTCCCTATACAGACCCTCGTATTTTGAGTTGCGACGGCTAAAATAACCGACATTACATGGCAAACATCTGGATCACAAAACCGCTACAACAGCTCATGACCGAAACCGCCGACAAGGCTGTTGGCCTGCGGCGAACCTTGGGAAGATTTAACCTGATCATGTTAGGCGTGGGCGGCATCATCGGCGCCGGCATTTTCGTGCTCACCGGCCAGGCAGCGGCCAACTATGCCGGACCGGCCATCATCCTCTCGTTCATCATTGCGGGCATTGCCTGCGGGTTTGCCGGCCTGTGCTATGCCGAGTTCGCCTCCATGATCCCCATCGCGGGAAGCGCCTATACCTATGCCTATGCCACCCTGGGTGAATTTATTGCCTGGATCATTGGCTGGGACCTTATTCTCGAATACCTTTTCGGAGCGGCCACGGTGGCCGTAGGTTGGTCGGGCTACGTGGTGAGCTTCCTGAAAAATTTTGGCATCCACATCCCCGACGCCCTTTGCAATGCGCCCTTCACCTACGACACCGCCACGCACGAATGGATCAGGACCGGAAGTCTTTTGAATTTTCCGGCCATGTTCGTCATTGCCATCATCACCACCCTGCTGGTGATCGGTATTCGTGAGTCGGCCAACTTTAACAACGTCATCGTGGTCATCAAAGTGGCTGTCATCCTGTTGTTCATCGGGTTTGGGTTGACCTATGTATCTATGGACAACCTGGAGCCCTTCATTCCCGCAAACGACGGTGTTTTTGGCAAGTTTGGATGGAGCGGAGTTTTCCGCGCATCGGGTATCGTGTTCTATGCCTATCTAGGGTTTGACGCGGTGTCCACCGTCGCGCAGGAAGTGAAGAATCCCCAACGCGATATGCCCTGGGGAATTTTAGGCTCGCTCATCGTCTGCACGATCCTCTACATCACCGTAGCGTTCGTCATGAATGGCATGGTGTCCTACAAAGAACTAAACACCGCCGCCCCCATCGCCGTGGCCGTCGACTCTGCCGGCTCTGCACTGACATGGTTAAGCACCCCCATCAAGATCGGCGCCATCGCCGGGCTAAGCTCCGTGATCCTCGTGATGCTGATCGGACAATCGCGTATCTTCTTCTCCATGGCCAACGATGGCCTCTTGCCCAAAAGCTTTGGAAAGACCCACCCGAAATTCAAAACCCCTTACATCACCACCATCGTTATCGGCGGCGTAGCCATGATCATCACCGGCTTGCTCCCCATCAACTTGCTGGGAGAGCTCGTCTCCATCGGGACGTTGCTAGCGTTTGTACTCGTAAGCGCCGGCGTTCTCATGTTGCGCTATAAAAATCCAGAAATCCACCGCCCCTTCAAGACGCCACTTTTTCCCTTCGTTCCCATCATGGGCGTGCTGACTTCTTTAGGAGTGATGGCCACCTTGCCGCTCGAAACCTGGATCCGCCTCATCGCCTGGATGGCCATCGGCATCGTCATCTATTTCGTTTACAGCATCAAACGCAGCAAGCTGAACAACCAGCCGAAGTAAAATATTTGGGATTTGATTTTGAATGCCATTACCTGCAAAAGCGTAATGGCATTTTTATTTAACGTCACCTCGTCGTTTGGTGCCCTAAACAACATGTCGCCCA
>CBIHQM010000272.1:0-9366 GCA_966211885.1 uncultured Chryseolinea sp. | reverse complement strand
CGTCTTATAACATTACGCCATTGGATGTTTACAACGCGGCGTCTAAAAGCAACATCAACGTCGGGGGAGATGTCATCGTGGATAACTCGCAAGCCTATGTGGTGAGAGGCATTGGCTTGTTGAATAATGTAGACGAGATCGAAAATATCATTGTCACCAATATCAATGGAACCCCCATCCTGGTAAAGGAAGTGGCGGAAGTGGAGATTTCTAATTTGCCCAGGCTGGGGCAAGTGGGAAGGGATCTGCAAAACGACGTCGTCGAAGGGATCATCGTCATGCGCAAGGGAGAGAATCCAAGCGAGGTGATCAGGAGGGTGCAGGCCAAGATCGATTACCTCAATGAAAAAGTGCTACCTGCCGATGTAAAAATAGATACTTTCTACAATCGCAATAATCTCATTGACTTTGCGACCCATACCGTCCTGCACAATATGTTGGAGGGAATAATTTTTGTCACGGTCATTGTCTTTTTGTTTATGGCCGACTGGCGCACAACGGTCATCGTGGCGATGGTCATCCCGTTGTCTTTACTCTTTGCCTTTATTTGCCTTACCCTAAAGGGAATGAGTGCAAATCTTCTGTCGATGGGCGCTATTGATTTTGGTATCATCATCGATGGGGCCGTCGTCATGGTGGAAGGTCTCTTTGTGGTTTTTGATCAGCGCGCCCGCACCATGGGGATGGAAAGGTTCAATAAGCTTTCCAAACTGGGCATCGTCAAAAATACAGGAGGCGAACTGGGGAAAGCCATTTTCTTTTCCAAGTTGATCATCATAGCAGCCCTGTTGCCTATTTTTTCTTTTCAGAAAGTAGAGGGGAAAATGTTTTCTCCCCTGGCCTGGACGCTTGGCTTTGCGCTGTTGGGCGCTTTGATCCTGACGCTAACACTCGTCCCCTTGCTCAGTAGCTTGCTGCTACGGCAAAATGTCAGGGAAAAACATAACCCTTTCGTGGAGTTCATCACCAACAAGGTCATGGCAATGTTCTCCTGGACTTATCACCATAAGAGGGTGTCGCTTTTAACGGTGTCGGCCCTGGTAGCCATCGGATTATTTTCGTTTAAATTCCTGGGCACGGAATTTCTGCCGGAGTTGGACGAAGGAGCCATTTACATCCGGGCTACTTGTCCGCTGAGTGTTTCCCTCGAAGAATCCCGCGCCTTGGCAAATAAAATGAGAAAGGTCATCCGGACGTTTCCGGAAGTTAAACAAGTGATGTCCCAAACCGGGCGCCCGAACGATGGAACGGATGCCACAGGTTTCTACAACATTGAATTTCATGTGGACATCTATCCAAAAGAGCAATGGACGAGCGGTATCACGAAAGAAGAACTCATCGAGCAGATGCAGGAAAAGCTGGATGTATTCCCCGGTATTAATTTGAATTTTTCCCAGCCGATCATGGACAATGTGGAAGAAGCCGTGTCGGGCGTAAAGGGGTCGCTCGTGGTAAAGATCTACGGGGAGAAACTGCCTGTGACGGAAAAAAAGGCAAATGAGATCTATGACGTGATGAAAAACATCCCCGGCGTTGAAGACCTGGGGGTCATCAGGAATCTTGGCCAGCCCGAACTGCGCATCGATTTAGACGCTGCTAAAATGGCGTTGTATGGCGTCACTACGGCTGACGCGAACGCTATTATTGAAATGGCCATCGGCGGCAAGGCCATCTCCCAGATCTACGAAGGCGAAAAGAAATTCCAATTGCGTTTGCGCTATGAAGAGGCATATCGAAACAACGTGGAAGCGATCGGTAATTTGATGGTGCCTACATTACGGGGCTCTCAGGTCCCTATAAAGAATATTGCGTCGATTGAAAAACTGACGGGACCAAGCCTGATTTTCAGGGACGACAACCGCAGGTATAGCGCAGTGAAGTTTTCCGTGCGAGGTCGCGACATGGGCAGCACGATCGCCGAAGCCCAGCGAAAGGTGAGTGAATCGGTCCAGCTGCACAAAGGATACGAAGTCCAATGGGCAGGTGACTTTGAAAATCAACAACGCGCCACACATCGGTTGCAGCAAGTAGTTCCGGTGAGTTTGCTGCTGATTTTTTTGATCCTCTTCGTCATGTTTGGCGACATAAAAGATGCCGGCATCGTGTTGCTGAACGTTCCTTTTGCAATGATTGGAGGTATCGCCGCCTTGCTGATCACGGGCACGAATTTTAGCATCTCCGCCGGGATCGGGTTTATAGCGTTGTTCGGGATTTGTATTCAAAACGGGGTGATCCTCATCTCCGTTTTTAAAAACAATTTGCACAAGATCCAAAGAGGCGAGTTCACCCATCACTCCCTGGAAAATGCCATTACCGATGGGGTAAGAACGAGAGTGAGACCGGTCATCATGACCGCCCTGATGGCCGCCATCGGTTTAATGCCGGCAGCCCTTTCAACAGGGATCGGATCGGAAACCTCCAAGCCGTTGGCGATCGTTGTCATTGGCGGATTGGTAACGGCCACTATATTGACACTACTGGTCTTCCCGTTGTTCTTCTACGTGTCGTATCGCAAATTGGGACAAGATCTTGAGTGATGGTTATTCTCAATAGAAAGGAGAGGGCAGGAGAGAGCCTTCTCCTTTTTTTTGAAGGATATAAATAGTCGGTGGAAACGATGCTCGTATGGCGACTATTCGTTTCGTAAATTCATTAAATTTGACCGATGGAAGATTTGTTTGTGGTGATTCAAGAACGTGTCGCTGTGGGGTGGCCAACAAAGACCATCTGATCGGATGAACATGAGAGCACAATTCATGCTTCCGCCCTTCGCCATTTCCCGGTGCGTAAAAAACATACTGGTGGTTGAAGATGCCCACAGGTCAAGCGACTTCATTCTGCCGCTCTTTGCCAACGGAACGCCGACACTTGTTTTTCAAAGCGTCAAGGCTTCAAGAAACGGTAAACCGGTGGGGCATCTCAGCCTCTACGGACAACTCGTTGCGCCCAGCGACCTGGTGATAAAAGGAGACTTTACTTTGATAGCGTATTTCTTTTATCCCTATGCCCTGCGCTCCCTATTCGATGTGAGCAGCGCCGAACTGACGGACGAACATGTGGACCTCCATTTTCTAAAAGCGGCCACCGACGTTAGTTTGCAGGAAAAACTTTTGAATGCACCTGCGTTAAAAGATCGGTTGGAAGAAATGACGACGTTCATCCAAAAGCTGATGGAACGCAAAGCCGCCGACGATAAAAAGATCGTATTTGCCACCACCGAGATCCTGAAAAACAACGGCCTGCGACAACTCACCGACATCCGGCAGGAACTGAATGTTTCGGAAAGAACCTTTCAACGGATGTTCGAGCTGAACGTTGGCATCTCTCCAAAAATGTACCGTCGCATCTGCCAATTCGATGCCGCCTTTCAAGCGCTCAACCTGGATCCCAAGGCAAAGTTGAGCGACATCGCCTATCAAAACGGGTTTGCCGACCAAAGCCATTTTATCCGCGTCTTCAAAGAGTTCACGGGCCTCACCCCAAGTCAATACCTGGACCGCCTTTCTCAGTATATTCCTTAGATTTTTCAAATTTCTTCTTGGCGTGACGGGTCTGTTCTATTTCCGAGGATGGGTCTGCCCTAACCTTGTATGAAAATTTAACCGATCACAAATGAGACAACTTATCGTCACCGAATGGATGTCATTGGATGGCATCTTCGATTCAAGCCTCATGAGCCAATGGTTCGAGCCCTATCATAGCGACAGCCGCGCCGCGTCCATACGCGACACCATCGACAACTGCGAGGTCATGCTCTACGGACGGCATACCTACGAGATGATGTATCCCTATTGGTCGTCGCTGAAAAATAACGAAATGGGGGTAGCTGCAAAGTTGAACGCCGTAAAGAAATACGTGGTCACCACCACGCTGAAAGGGGGGGCCTGGCAATCGTCCACCGTCATCCGGCAAAACGCAATGAAAGAGGTTGCTGCCCTAAAAGCGCAGGAGGGCGGACCAATCCTGGTCCAGGGCAGCGCAACCCTCGTGAGGTCGTTGCTGGAGGCGAAGCTTGTGGATGAATTGAAATTAATGATCCAGCCCCACATCATGGGATTTGGAAGACGGCTGTGGGAAGAAAACTTGAACGTTGGCCTGGAGCGTCTCGAGGTTCAAAACCTGGACAAAGGCGTGATGGTTGTGAGATTTAAGCCGATACTATAGGGCGGCTGCGAAATACTAAGTCTGGTTTGGCGTGGCCCCTCTGGGTCAAACCCAATGTATGTTACAGGATCTAGCGGGTGAGCCTCGTGAGCATTCGTCCAAAGGTTATTTGATTGACCAAAGGGTTGAAGTTGTCTGGAGAAGCAGATCGCCATTGATGACCTTCGAAGCTGCCATCACGCTGGGCACACTTGCCGCTATGCGAGCGTTGCCATAGAAATCGTGGAGAAACACCAGCGAACCAATGATGGCGGTCACTACACCAACTATGGCGAGGAGGGAACGGACCCGTGATCTGTTTCCGGTTTCGAGGGTGTTGTCAAGTGTTTTCATTTTGGCTTGTGATTATGATGTAAATAACGGCCTGCAAAAGGGCTTTGGCTATGGCAAAAAGGCCATTTCAGGACCCCGGTAGGTGAATGCCGGAAAACGGGCGGTGAATATTCGGACAGGAACTAAACTTGAGTGGGAGTGGATACGCTCGCCGGTGCCTGAACCCGGTGTGATTGCCACCGCCGGTGCTTCAAATGGAAATACGTCATGGATCCGGCGATCAACAAACTACCCGCGGCCGAAACGGCATAGCCCGCCAGGAGAAAGAAATCCAGCCAGCTCACGTCCGCAAAGCCAAATTCCTTGAACAGCACTACGCCCAGGCTGCCCAGGTATCCAAACGAATCGGCGATATACATGATGAACCCCACGGTGCCCACGTACTGGAAGGCGGCCAGCAGACGGTCAAAGAAGATGCTGTTGAATGGGATGTAGCCCAGTTACAATCCTAACCCGATGAGGATCATCCAAATGGTGGGAGAGATGAGGTGTTGTTGAAACAAGAACGTGCTCACGCCCACCAACACCATGCCCACAAACACGATCAGGTGATTCACCATCAGGGCCGTTTTGTTGTTCTTGATCAGCATGGTGCTGCCGATAATGATGAGCACGGCAATGGACACGGGTGTTTCGGTGGTGGCAAAGATCTCGGGCGAATTGCCATAGCCCAACGACTTCCAGACCTCGGCCGAAAAATTATCGCGCAGGTCGCGGAAGGTGGTGAGCAGCATGTAGCTGAGGGTGAACAAAACAATGCCCGGTAAAAAGGTGGCGACGAAGTTCTTGCGCTCCGTTGCATTCATCGGCTGTCGTTTTGTGCGCAACTGCTCATCCAAAGCCGACGGCGGCGGCAGTTGTCCAGCAAATACAGGAACACCAGCAAAGGCACCACGAATACGCCACACGCCGCAAACGGCATCCACATTTCGGGAACACCCCAATCGCGCATGATAAAACCGCCGACAGACTTGGCAAACCCGGCGGAGAAAATAAAGCTCACTGAGAGTCCGGCGCCCAGCACTTCCGTGAACCGTCGTCCTTCCAAATACCCGAACACCATGCCCCAGACGAAACCAAGGGGAAATCCATTGGTAAAGAGAAACACCATATTATAAGGCGGAGGCACCAACGCGAACAGCAACCACGACAGACCGGCCAACCCCACCATCAGCAGGATCCCCATGGCCCGCGAGGCGGCTTTCAACTCCGAAATAATTTTGATGCCGACGAACTTGGCACAGCCATATCCCACCACCTGGAAGATCACGAGCCAACTCTTAAAACTCAACGCCCCCACGCGCATGCCCTCGAACGTGGCCACGGAGAAAGCTTTCCGGAAGGCATAAATGCAGGTGTAGAGACAAAACGCCATGAGGGTAGCATACAGGGCAAACCAAAAACTGTGGGTCTGCTTTAACCAGCGGGTGATGGGCGACTCAGTAGATAATGCCATGCGCGTTGAATGAAAAGGGTTTCCAGCGGCCTTCGTGCAAACAGCTGATCGTTTTAAATCCGATACGGTGCAACAGGGCTGCCGTTTCCGGGAAATGGTTGGTCAGGTCCTCCGCGCGATGGGCGTCGCTATTGAGGGTGACGGGAATATTTTTCTCCAGCAACCACTGCAGTATCCAGGGACTGGGATAAGGATCGGCCAATTTTTTATGATACAGGCCCCGGGTGTTCACCTCCACGATGGCGCCGCTTTTTTTGATGAGGTCCAGTGTCTGCCGGAGCTGATCCACATACCATGGATCCTGCTCGTGGAAGAATTGACCGTCTATATTTTGGATCTTGATCTTATCCAGGTGCCCGATCACGGTGGGGCAGGCCTCGTTGATCATTTGGCGGGTCAACTCGTAGTAGCGCACCAGCGTGTCGCGGATGTCGCTGTGAAAGATCTTTTCATACCCTTCCAGGAAATGTGCATGTGGACCGTCGATTTCCCAATGCGTTCCATCAGGCAATGACTCCACAAAATGAATAGAACCGATGGTGAAATCGAGGAGGGCGCTGAAATCGGATGGGCCCACCATGCCGGGAACGAAGTCTACTTCCAGGCCGGCGTAAATTTCGAGACCGGGGGTGGTTGATTTAAGGCTTTGGATCTCGTCCCGGTAGGCGGTGAGGTTCTCCGTCTTCATACACCATTTCGAGGGAAAGGGGAGGGGGGCGTGCGAGGAAAAGCCGAGGCTGACCATGCGTTGCTCCCGGGCCTGCGCTACAAGATCGGCAAGCGTGCCTTTGCCGTCGCAAAAATGACTATGGGTGTGAACATTCGACCACATCAGGGGCGCTTCCGGTTTGAGGTTTATGTTCCGATTTAAGGTATTTCAATGGGGTTTCAAAATAGGGATGGGAGACCGTCCCGGAGGTTGGCGCGTTTTGCCGGCAGAAAACCGGATCACCCACAACGCAAGCCTAACGGTAGTCAGTCGCTCAGAAGACCTGAGTTTTTAATTAACAAATTCATCCCATGTGGGTGACAGAGAATTCACATGCGTGTTTCACCTTTGCTGCCGTCCTTCACCATTCAAGCAGAATATTTCTTCATAAGTTTAGGTTAATGAAAGAACTTCTTCGAAGGACGAGCCCTCCAGTCGGGAGGGCTTTTTTATGTCTTAACGGTTCCTCAACGGTCTATTTCACGGGATACCACCTTGAGTTTTCATCTTTCTCGTTATCGCAAATTTCTAAAATTAAGTCATCGTCTGTTGAGTCCATTCTGAAAATCATAAACAAAGCAATAAGAAACAATACATCCTCGTCACTATTTGCAATGACAAAATTTTCGGAATGTGTATGCACGAATTTTGCAACCTGTTCTCCGTTTCTATACAGTGATTTCTTTACTCGTCCGTGGAAATAAATATCATAATGGCTCTCGTCCAAATTCACGGCCCAATGCCCACGCTTATAATTCACACATTTGACTTCGATCGGCCGGTCAGGTTTGTATCCATGAATGAGATATGTCAACGTATCGGGTTTCCAAGGTGAATTTTTTCCTTGTCTAAGGTCTAACGATTTCTGTCCTTGAGCATCGTAAATGTTCGCATAGTCACCTCTAAAAATCAAGGAGGCACTAGATGCTGAAAATGAAGGTTCGCTGTTGGCATCCAGATAAAATCTGTATCGTCCAAGCCAGTCTTGATCAATCGAAACCTTCATAAATTGTATGTTAACCAGTCGTATTTAAGATATGCCGAGACCAACCTTAAAATCGATAGCAGCGCAAATCTATTAATAAATATGTCAGGCTTTTATTTTTTTGCGGATCGTCTCATATTTGCTGATCGTCCGAAATCCCTGGAAGAGTTTGTAGAGAATGAAGAGAGGTGAAACGAAGGGCGAACCACTCGCCGATGATGGCATAGGCCGCCGCGTCCAGTATATATTAAAGAATGGTGCCTACTTCTTTGTTACACCCAATCATTTTTCTCTGGACTTAATGGGAAGGAGTTTATGATTCATAACATAGTATTCTATTACCTTACTTAAATCGCGGACTTTTTTAACCAGGAGCCGTTCGCGTTCCTGCTTGGCGTCGAGGTCCGACAGGATGGAGGTTTCCATCAACTCCACATGCAACAGATCGCAGATGAAGTTCATTTTGCTCCGCACAGATGTCATCTGCTCGGTAAGTTCCGCTCGTTCCAAATCGGTCAACATGGCCCTGTTGTTTCTATGAAGATAGAAAAAGAATAAAGCAAATGCTCCCCCATAATCAGGGGTTTCAATGCTAATGGCAATAAAAAGCAGGTGTTTGAACTTGCTTGTAGGCTTGCGTTATTAGAGTGCAACGAGGATTAGGAAGTTTCTAACATGCTTGCATTTCGCCCCGCAATAAACTCCATCCCAGTCCTGCTTTCAAGCGAAAGAAGCGCCCGAAATCCGATCTATTAATATTTCATAACCCATCCCACGGTAGCATTCCACAAAGTAATATACCCTGCTTGAAGTCATTCTTTTAGCGTTCTGTTTTGGGAGTTTTGATGATCCAACCTGCCAAGTGTTAGTCACGAAAACAGTTGGATCTGAATAACAAAAAACAAACCTATTAAGTATGAGGAAAATTTTACTAGTCTGTAGTATGTGCCTCGCCATTGCCTGGAGTGTGGTGGCGCAGGACCGAACGGTTGCCGGCAAGGTGACCGAGCAAGATGGCTCACCCTTGCCGGGTGTGAACGTTATTGTGCAAGGCACCTCCGTCGGAACCGTCACGGATGTGGATGGCAAATATTCCGTCAGCGTTCCATCGGGATTCAGTGTATTGGTCTTTTCTTTTATCGGACTGACCACACAGGAGATAGATGTCGCCAGCCGGACCTCGGTCGACATTTCGATGTCCACCGACGTGAAGCAATTGGGTGAAGTGGTCGTCACGGCCGCCGGTATCGAAAGAGAAGCCAAGTCGCTGGGCTATGCCGTCAACTCGGTGAGTGGCGACAAGGTGTCGCAGAAATCGGAACCCGATTTGCTCCGCAGCATGCAGGGCAAGGTGGCCGGGGTGAACATCCTCAGCTCCAGCGGGGCGCCGGGCAGTGCCACGCGCATCACCATTCGCGGGAACAAATCCATGTTCGGAAACAACCAGCCGCTGTTCGTGGTCGATGGCATTCCCTACGACAACGGCTATAATGTCACCTCCAACGAAGTGACCGATGGAGCATCCTACTCCAGCCGCATTGCCGACATCGACCCCAACAACATCGAATCGATGAGCATTCTCCCCGGTGGCGCAGCAGCAGCCTTGTATGGCGTTCGTGCGGCCAACGGAGTGGTGGTCATCACCACAAAATCGGGTAGCAGCCGTGCCTCCCGCAAAGGGCTGGAGATTGCTTACTCTTCCGGTTTCGCGATCGAGCA
>CBIHQM010000271.1:0-9420 GCA_966211885.1 uncultured Chryseolinea sp. | reverse complement strand
CAAGCAAAGTCAAGGTAGAGAGAAACTTTGCTTCTTTCTTAGCGTCTCTGCGCCTTTCTTTGCTCGCCGGAAGTTTAGCGAAGGTGAGGCGGTTCAATCTTGAGTTCCCGGCCGGCTTCTCCATAGCCAACAGCGCCCATTAACAATCCCCTGCAATCCTTGAGTATCTAAAATAAATAAGTGTAAATGATACAGTTTATTAAATGTATCCTTAAATTCGAAACACTGTTCAAAAATTTTTGATATGAAACGATCTAAGGCTCTCCACCGGTTTTCGGCATTTCTGTTTTTATCAGGCTTTTCAATTTTATCGCTGCAGGCACAGACCGTGCTGAATATAAAAGCCGACCAACCCCTCTCGAAGATTGAACCGACTATGTGGGGGATCTTCTTTGAAGACATCAATTTCGCGGCCGACGGCGGGATCTATGCCGAGCTGGTGAAGAACCGTTCGTTTGAATTTGCTCAGCCGCTGATGGGGTGGAAGGAACAGGGGAGCAACAAATTCGCCATCACCAATGCCGGGAGCGTGCTCATCCTGCACGAAGGCGGCGACACCAATCCACGCATCGCCCGTGTAAACGTTCAGGCCGACAAAGGCTATGGCCTCACCAACGAAGGCTTTCGCGGCATGGGCATAAAGAAAGGCGCGACCTACACCTTCTCCGTGCAGGCCCGCCAGCAACAGGGAAGTCCCACGATGCGCGTGGAACTCGCGGATGCAAACGGTAAGATCTTGGGGACCACCAGCATTACCCCGGCCGGCAGCGAATGGAAAAAATATACAGCCACGATCGTCGCTTCGGAAACCGAACCCAAAGCGCTGTTGAACATCTGGTTCGACGGCAAAGGAGTGGTCGACATCGACATGGTCTCCCTGTTTCCAAACGACACCTGGAAAAATCGCCCTGGTGGTTTGCGCAAAGACCTCGTACAATTGTTGGCCGACATGAAGCCTGGCTTCATCCGGTTCCCCGGCGGCTGCATTGTGGAGGGTCGTGAATTGACCACGCGTTACCAATGGAAGAAGACCGTGGGCGACATCGAACAACGCGAGATGATCGTGAACCGATGGAATACAGAATTCAATCACCGGCCTGCGCCCGATTATTTTCAAACGTTCGGCCTCGGTTTCTTCGAATACTTTCAATTGGCCGAGGATGTGGGAGCAGAACCCTTGCCCATTCTCAATTGCGGCATGGCCTGCCAGTTCAACTCGGCCGAAGTCGTGCCCATCAACCAACTGGACACCTACGTGCAGGATGCGCTCGACCTCATCGAATTTGCCAACGGAAGTCCGGATTCGCCGTGGGGAAAACTGCGCAAGACCATGGGACATGAAGCGCCCTTCCACCTTAAATACATTGGGGTGGGCAATGAACAGTGGGGTCCGCAGTATATCGAACGCTATGCCGTTTTCTCGGCGATCATCAAAGCCAAGTACCCCGACATTCAAATTGTTTCCGCCGCTGGTCCGGCACCTTCCGGTGAGCTTTTTGATTATGCCTCTAAGGAATTGAGAGATTTAAAGGCGGACCTCGTGGACGAGCATTACTACAGCAGCCCCGATTGGTTTTTAAAAAATGCCAACCGCTATGATGCCTACGATCGCAAGGGCCCAAAAATATTTGCCGGCGAGTATGCCGCACAAAGCGTGGCGACCGTGAGCCCAAAAAATGAAAACAACTGGCGCTGCGCTTTATCCGAAGCCGCGTTCATGACAGGCCTCGAACGCAACGCCGACCTCGTGCACATGGCCTCCTACGCGCCCCTGTTCGCCCACGTCGACGCCTGGCAATGGACACCCGACCTCATCTGGTTCGACAACCTCAACGCCTATGGCACGCCAAACTACTACGTCCAAAAACTATTCTCCACCAACAAAGGCACGCACGTGTTGCCGGTGACCGCGCAAGGAGAAACGGTGGCGGGCAAAAATGGATTGTATGCATCGGCCGTGACCGATGCAAACGCCAAGACCATCTTAGTGAAACTGGTCAACGCCGGTGATGAGCCACAAACCGTTACCCTTCAACTGTCCAGCGCACGAAAAATTTCACAACCCGGAACCATAACCGTGTTAAAAGGAAATCCCGACGAGGTGAACAACCTCGAGCACCCCACACAAATCCATCCCGAAGAACAACCCCTGAAATGGAAAGGCAAGGATGTGAAAACCGTTCTGCCCCCGCGCTCGTTTTCCGTGGTGAAGATCCCCACGCTCTAAAGCTGCCTGGTAGTCGACAACGCTTTGCTAAAATTCTTCTTCCCCGGTCTTTGTGCCCTGTCTATGCACACAAGTTATGGTAACTATAACCCAGGTTAAAGCATTGAGGTTATAGCTAAATACTATGACACACGGTGATAACTTGTGATTGACGACGGCGCGTAGGGAAACCCTTTCAGGGTTGTTGATGAGCATCGCAATGACCCCCGGTACGCTCGATAAATATCGAGGCGCACCGGGGGCCATTGTTCGAAAAGCCCTCTGGGCTTGGAGTTTGCTACGCAGCATATTGAAATGATAAGTATGGATTTACTTTGTTTGTCGCTGAGTGGTTATTCCTCAAGTGGATGATTTTGTAAATGGATGAATCGGGTATTGAAGCCTGAAAGGCTTTTCGAACAATGGCCGTCAGTGAAACTGACGGATAAGGGATTACTTAGGGTGTTGAACCCGCCTAGGCGGGTTTCCCCATTTTAGGGATCAGTCGAGCAGCAGGTGCACTTTGTAAAAGGACTGCCTCACTCAAATCTGCACTAGTCAACGTTAGTCTCGGGAGGAGTAAAAATGGACTACTAAAATAATGGCTCGCTGCTGAAATCAACCACAAGTCATCGGCAATAAATACGTGCATAGACCAGGCCTAAAGGCCAGGGGCCATTACGTCGGTATAAAGAAATACACCACCAACATTTGCGCTGTCGATTTTCCGGCGTTGGCCAGGGTGTGTTCCTCGCGTCCGTCGAAGAATAGCGAGTCGCCGGTCTTGAGCACATATTCCTTTTCGCCGATGACGTAGCGGATCGAGCCTTTGATGATGTACTTATATTCATAGGCTTCTGTTTTCACATAGGCCTTGCGTTTGGCACCGGGTTTCAGTTCCAGCAGGACGACGTCGATGGGAAGGTTGCCAATTTCTTTGGTGAGAATTCTTCTGTACGTAAATCCTTTCGTGGTTTCCTTTTCGAATTTTTGATAGTCCTTCGGTTTTTTGGTGATGACCTTGGGAACGTCTGCCATGAGGGTGACGTCTTTAAAAAAGTCGTTCAGGTCCAGGTTCAGGGCGCGGATGATGGAGAACAGGACCGGCAGCGAGGGGATCGTACGGCTGTTTTCGACTTGTGAAATAAGCCCCTTGCTCACCTTGGCCAAATCGGCCAATTCCTGAACCGTGGCGTTTTTCGATTTCCGGGCTTGCTTTATTTTATTGCTGATCTGTATTAATATGTCCTCTTGCATACAGACGCAATGATAAGTTAAAGTGCGGGATTAAACGAATACAAAATACAAACTCCCACGCATTGGGGTTCTCCTTTGCGTTAGAAAAACTTGTTTTTCGGGGGCGTACAAGCGTTACAGAATCTTTCGGTCCCGAAACTTCGAAAGCTGACCGGGCGGGTCCATTAACAAAAACATAATCCGTTGTGCAGGCGGAAAGGATCGGGAAAATCAGGGATATTTGTTTAGTCTTTATAAAACTTATTTAGTAGCTATGAGCGGCTCTCCCCTGCGCACCGAAGGCGACATCAATTTGTCGGCGTCCCGAACCGCCTGGTATGCGGTGATCGAACATCCCGAAACGCGACAATACCTGGACGAGGACGCCCGCTATTTTCTGCATCAATCCCTCTCCACGCCCTGTCTCGACGTGCTGGCCTCCTGCCACGACATTTACCTGACCGACATCCGCGGAAAAGAATACATGGACTTTCACGGGAACAACGTTCACCAGCTGGGCTATGGGAACGCCTTCGTGCTCGACCGCGTGAAAGCCCAGATGGACCAACTGGCATTCTCACCCCGTCGCTATACGAACATCCCCGCGATCACCCTCGCCAAAAAATTGGGTGACCTTTTTCCTGGCGATCTGAAGCGCGTGCTGTTTGCACCAGGGGGTAGTTCCGCCATCAGCATGGCCTTGAAACTGGCGCGCCTGGTGACCGGCAAACACAAGATCATTTCCCTCTGGGATTCTTTTCACGGCGCATCCCTCGACGCCATCGCCGCCGGCGGCGAACGCGACTTTCGAAAGGGCATGGGCCCGCTTGCTCCAGGCGTCGAACGCATCCCCCCTCCCACCACCTATCGCGGTCCTTTCAGCTCGACAGGTGATAGCGACATAGCCTACGCGGAGTACCTCGAATATGTCATTGAAAAAGAAGGTGACATTGGCGCCGTCTTAATAGAGACGATACGCAACACCGACGTGCAAATTCCATCGAGGGCCTATTGGAAAAAAGTACGTGAGATCTGCACCCGTCACCATGTGCTCCTGATCCTGGATGAGATCCCCATCGCCTTCGGGCGCACGGGAAAAATGTTTGCGTTCGAACATTACGACATCGAACCGGACATCGTGTGTCTTGGCAAAGGCCTCGGCGCGGGCGTTATCCCGATGGCGGGTATCGTAGCACGTGAGTCTTACAACATTGCCGCGGAAGTTTCGTTGGGTCATTTTACATTTGAAAAAAGTCCCCTGGGAAGTGTGGCGGCCCTGGCCATGTTGGAATACATCGAAGAAAATAATCTCCTGGAGAAAGTGCGCGACGATGCCCATTTCATGCGCGAGCAACTGGATCGCCTGCAACAAAAGTTTCCTTTGATCGGCGATGTGCGCGGCATCGGCCTATTGTGGGGTGTCGAACTCGTGAAAGACCACAAGACAAAAGAGAAGGCTGTGCAGGAAGCGGAAACGGTGATGTATGAATGCCTTCAGCAAGGTTTGAGTTTCAAAGTTTCGCAGGGCAACGTGCTGCAGCTTTCGCCGCCGCTGATCATCACGCGCGCGCAATTGTCGGCGGCGCTGACCATTCTTGAAGATGCCTTGGATGTCGCGAGCAACGGCATCCGTTAACCGTATAGATACCGCGTTAGCCCTTTATTCATTTGTAACTTTTTAGCGCATCGCACCGCTGCGGTGGCGCCGTCCTTTTATTGTGCCCTCCCGATTTCCCCAGGGCCGATTCTGTTTAGCATAATGGATTGTTAACGTTCACGTAACGCCACGCCGGAGATATTTTCCAATATTTGATACATGTTCAGTATAAGTAAACAATGTTTACAATTACTGAATCAGGGTTTAGTGGAGCAAACCCGCAACCGATCCGGACCAATTTTTACAACCCTATACAATGAAAAGATTTCTACATGCACAAAAAATCCACATCGGCCTGATGCTGGTCGTGATCGGCCTCGGCCTATGGCAGGCGCCATCGGTCTACGCCCAAACCGCGCTGACGGTGGAAGGCAAAGTAACCGACTGGGCAACATCCGAAAGCATTCCCGGTGCCAACATTGTCGTAAAAGGCACGCAGGCGGGCACGGTGACCGATGCTACCGGTTCGTTCCGCATTGCCGTACCGGAAGCCGGCAGTACGCTGGTGTTCACATTTGTGGGCTACACCCCGCAGGAAATTGTGGTGAACGGCCGCAGCCGCATCGACGTAAGCTTACAGGCAGACGTCACGCAGATCGATGAAGTGGTGGTGACGGCCCTGGGTATCGAAAGAGAAAAGCAATCGCTGGGGTATGCCACGCAAGAGGTGGCCGGCACCCAACTTGTCGAAGCGCGGGACGGCAACTTCACCAATCTGCTTTCGGGCAAGGTGGCCGGTCTCGACGTTCGATCGAACGCCGCTGTGGGAAGCTCCACCCGGATCATCCTTCGTGGCGAATCGTCGCTTAACTTCAACGACAATCAGCCGCTGTTTGTCGTCGACGGCATTCCGGTCAATAACAACATCGGCAACTCATCCGGCGCCGACTTTGGCAACGGCGCTTCAGAGATCAACCCGGCCGATATTGAAAGTGTGAACGTGCTGAAAGGTCCGGCGGCCGCGGCGCTCTACGGTTCGCGGGCCAGCCACGGCGTGATCATGATCACCACAAAAAAAGGTAAACTCGGGCAAGGTATAGGCATTCAATTTAACACCGGTGCTACTTTCGAAGACGTCCTTCGTCTTCCCCGCTTTCAGAACGATTTTGGCGGTGGCAATTCAGGCCAGTTCGAAGGATCGAACTTCGGCTACCAGGGCGACCTCACATCGATGCCGAACGGCGTCCAGGACGGATTCGATGAAAGCTGGGGGCCCCGTTTGAACTACGGGCCCAAGCGCGCACAGTTTGATTCGCCTACAACCAACGGGTTTCGTGGCGGAGATGTGAACGTTCCCAATCGTGGCGACGTCATCCCTACCCCGTGGGTGTCGCAACCCAACAACGTAAAGGATTTCTTTGGGATTGGTCATACCGTTTTCAACAACGTGGCGGTTACCGGAGGTGACGACAAATCGACCTTCCGGCTCTCTTATACCAACAATACGCAAACCGGTATTATCCCCAACAACAATCTCACCCGCAATACCATCGCGCTTAATGCAACGTCGCAAATATCCAAGCGGCTTAAGGCCGACGTACGGGTAAATTATATCAAATCAGAAAGCAGCAACCGTCCGGATCAGGGCTACGGCCGCAATACGCCGATGTATTTCATGTTGTGGATGACACGCCAGGTGAACATGAACAGCCTGCGCAACTACTGGCAACCCGGTCTCGAAGGCATTCAGCAGTTCCAGTACAACTACGGCGAAAATCACAACAACCCGTTCTTCTACCAATATCAGAACACCAGTGGTCAGGACAAAGACAGGGTCTTCGGCAACGTAGCGCTTACCTACAACTTTACCGACAACCTGAGTCTCATGATCCGTACGGCGACAGACTGGTCGATCGATCACAGAACCTTCCGCGAAGCCTGGAGCACAGTTGACAATCCCCTGGGATCTTATCGTGTAAACGACATTTACGCACGTGAAATGAACACCGACTTCCTGCTCCGCTATAATTTGAAAAAAGAAGGACGGTTTGGTGCATCCGTCTCTTTGGGCGGTAACCGCCGCGCTGAAGACGGGCGCAACCTCGATGTAAAGGCTCCGCGACTCACCGTGCCCGGTATCTACAACCTCACCAATAACGCCGCAGCACTGGAGCGGGGTGAATACAACTGGAAGAAACGCGTGAACAGCTTGTATGCCTTTGCGCAATTCGACTACGACAATAAAATATTCCTCGACGCCAGCGCGCGTAACGACTGGTCGAGCGGGTTACCGCCGGAAAACAACTCCTATTTCTATCCCTCCGTTTCGGCCAGCGCATTGATCAACGAATTCTTTGATGCTCCGGAAGTGATCAACCAGATCAAAGTTCGCGCCGGCTGGGCGCAAGTGGGAAGCGATACCGGTCCCTATGCTTTGAATACGGTTTATAACTCGGGCACGCCGTGGGGGAATACGCCGTCGCTGGGTGAATCCGGCGCGTTGCAAAACCCCCAGTTGAAGCCCGAGGCCGTCAACACGTATGAGCTCGGTTTTAACGTGGTGTTGTTCAAAGGCAGGATCGATTTCGATGTGACGCGTTACGACATTCGTTCGAAAGACCAGATCCTTCCGCTAACCCTCGCGGGATCTTCCGGCTACGACAGCCGCCGTATCAACGCCGGTGAGATTCAGAACAAGGGTATCGAGATCATGCTAAAAACAACACCGGTGTTGCTCGACAATGGTTTCCGCTGGGACCTTGCTTTCAACTTCTCCCGTAACCGCAGCAAAGTGATTGATCTTGCTCCGGGCGTGCCTACTTATGTGCAGAGCGCGCCGGGTGAAGATGCAACGATCGAAGCCCGGGTCGGTGAGCGAATGGGTGCCATCTATGGACCCGGCTTTGAGCGCGTGCCCGATGGCCCCATGAAGGGCCAGATCATTATTAACACTACGGGGGTGCCGATCAAGACCACAAACCCGATCTATCTTGGAAACTACAATTTCGATTGGAGCGGGAACATCAACAACACCTTTTCATGGAAGGGCATTTCGCTGCGCACGTTGTTCGACATGCGCCAAGGTGGAATATTCATCTCCCGGTTCTACAACAAAGGTATGGGCGCCGGCATTCTGGCCGCGTCGGGCGTCGAAAGAGCAGCACGCGCACCGGGCACGGAATACGACGGATTGTATTATCACGAAGGGGCGGCACAAATGCCCGACGGATCGTATCAGCAGAACCGCATCAGCACCGACAATACAGCGAGTGAAGGCATCTATGGCACAAGCGCTCGCGCCTATTACAAACAATACTTCGATCACAACTCCGAAGCACAGGTATTCGATGCATCGTTTGTGAAACTCAGGGAAGTTGCCCTGGGCTACACCATTCCGCAGCGATTGCTGGGCAAGCTTCCGTTCCGGGAGGTCAGAATACAGGCGGTGGGAAGGAACCTGAAACTCTGGACGCCGAGCTCAAACAAAGACTTCGATCCGGAAGCGGCCATGGCGACCACCGGCGGAGGCCTTGCACCCGGATTCGAGAACATGAGCCTTCCCTCCACCAAGAGCTACGGCTTTAACCTGAGCTTCAAACTTTAATCTGCAAAGGATCATGAAAGCAAACTATATAAAACTCATTCTTGCGTTGATCGCATTCAACCTCAGCATCACGAGTTGTACCGACGATTTCGACAAGATCAACAAGAACCCGAACCAGCCCGAGAGCGTGACCAACCCCGGGTTGTTGCTTCCAGGGATTATCCGTTCTTCGATGAGCGATTCATTCAATGGATCATGGAACCGCGGCAATATTGTGGCCGATTATACCACGGATCAGTTCGTCAGTCAGTTCGACTGGGCGCCCGCCGACGCCGAAGGTTATTTTCTCTGGAGCTATTATGATCGCCTCCGCGACGTGATGAATATGTATAACATCGCCGTCGCCGGCGACCTGAAGAACTACCAGGGCATCGCCTTGGTATGGAAGGCGTTCCTGTTCCATTCGATGACCGATATCTACGGCGACGTTCCTTATACCGAGGCGGTAAAAGCAAAAACCGACGGCATCAACTTCCCGAAGTATGACACCCAGGAAACGATCTACCAGGGAATTCTTGCCGACCTCAACGCACCACACGACCTGCTCAGCACCAGCAATGAAGCCGTGACCGGCGACATCCTTTTCAACGGCAATGTGACGCGATGGAAGATGTTTGCCAACGCGCTTCGCCTGAGATGCTTGCTGCGAATTTCCGATCGCGTCGATCCCAGTGCAGAGATGGCGGCGATCGTGGCAGACCCCACAACCTATCCGCTCTTCACCAGCGGCAGCGACCAGGCTGCGCTTCAATACCTCGACCAGGTAAATAACGAGTT
>CBIHQM010000270.1:0-9439 GCA_966211885.1 uncultured Chryseolinea sp. | reverse complement strand
CCCCGCGAAATTGCCGACGCCAAATAAGTTCTAACCTTTCATCAATCTCCCTCGTAATAGACTATTTGAATTTTATAACTTTGAACCATGCAGAAAAAAGAGACGCTGGCAGATTTTTACAAGCGTTATCCTCAAAAGGCCCGGCCCGAAGACGAGGCTGGAGCGGTGCAGAATGAACTGGGCCACTTCAACGTTAGCTCACGCGAATTCTGCAAGAAATTTGCCCCCTACAACCGCCGCGATTTTTATAAGATCTCCCTCATCATCGGCGAGGGAATCTTGTATTATGCCGACAAAGCGATCGAGATCAATCGCACCGCGCTGGTCTTCTTCAATCCCAATGTGCCCTATTCCTGGGAGGCTACCTCCGAAAAACAAGCCGGCTATTTCTGCCTGTTCACCGAAGGGTTTATCAACGTCCACCGGAACAACAGCCTGTTGGAGTCGCCCCTGTTTCAGATCGGCGGCAACCCCGTGTTCTTTATTAATAAAGAGCAGCAGGACCACCTGAGCCAGATCTACCAAAAAATGCTTCAGGAGATCGATTCGGGCTATATTTATAAGTATGAGCTGTTGCGCAACTATGTGCACCTCATCATCCACGAAGCCCTGAAATTGCAACCGGCCGACGCCTATTTTAAATACGCCAACGCCTCATCGCGCATCGCCGCCTTGTTTATTGAACTCCTCGAGCGACAGTTCCCCATCGATTCCCCCGATCATGTGTTGAAGCTGCGCACAGCAAACGATTACGCCGAACGATTGTCTGTTCACGTCAATCATTTGAACCGTGCCGTAAAGGAAGTAACAGGCAAGACCACCACCGAGCACATCACCGAACGAGTCATCAAAGAATCCAAGGCGCTGTTGAAGCATACGGGCTGGAGCGTCTCCGAAATCGCGTACGGATTGGGGTTTGAGTACCCCGCGTACTTCAACACCTTTTTCAAAAAACAGACACACCTTACGCCGACTTCTTTCCGGCAGTGAGATTGTTTGAATTTTATAAGTATTGGTTTGAAATGTATAAGCCTTCAGGGCCACCCCACGGGTAGCTTTGTCGTATACAGCAGCATATGAAATACAGAACACTGGGAAACACAACCGAAAAGCTATCCGCCGTTGGTTTAGGATGCATGGGGATGAGCTTTGCTTACGGCCCGATCGACAACACCGAATCGATCGCCACGCTGCACCTGGCGCTGGACCTGGGAATTAATTTCTGGGATACTGCTGATATGTATGGCAAGGGACACAACGAAGAGCTCATCTCGCAAGTGCTCGTGCCCAATCGCGACAAGATCTTTATCGCCACAAAATTTGGCTTCCGTAGCCGCGAAGACGGCTCCACCTATTTCGACGGCTCCGTCGCTCACCTCAAGAAGGCGGTGGAAGACAGCCTGCGCCGCCTGAAGATCGACACCATCGACTTGTACTACGCACACCGCATCGACCCGAACGTGCCCGTCGAAGAAATGGTGGGCGCCATGGCCACGCTGGTAAAAGAAGGCAAGGTGCGCTACCTCGGCTTGTCCGAAGCCTCCGCGGCCTCCATCCGGAAAGCACACCGGGTACATCCCATCACCGCGTTGCAAAGCGAGTACTCCCTGCTGACCCGCGACGTAGAGAAAGAGATCCTGCCGCTGTGCCGCGAACTGGGCATCGGGTTCATTCCCTACAGCCCGCTGGCCCGTGGACTGGTGACCGCCACCGTGTCCGACACCAGCAAGCTCGCCGCCGATGACTTCCGCAGAACACTGCCGCGTTTCAACGACCAGCACATGGACAACAACCGGAAGCTGGTGGACGCGTTTGCCGCCTTTGCCAAGGAAAAACAATGCACGCCTTCACAACTTGCCCTCGCATGGGTGCTGGCACAAGGCGAAGACATCATCCCTATACCGGGAACAAAACGCAGAAAATATCTCCAGGAAAACGCCGATGCAGCCAACGTAGATTTGCTGCCGGCCGATTTGAAAGCCATCGAAGCCTTGCTGCTTAAATATCCCGACACTGGACAGCGGTATAGCGAAGGATCGATGAAACTGGTCAACCATTGATCAACCCAGAAAAGTATTCGGCCAACGCCGAAGGCATGAATAAGGTCCGTGACAAACGGCTGCACGTATGAAAAACTAAACATGTTTATCAAGAGGAGAAAACCACCATTCGAATCGATACCCCCTTCAACGAGTTTACACGATCCCGGAAAACGATTGCACCACCCACCGGAGGAAGCGACAAAGAACAGCGGTTCGGCTTCCCGGTATAGCAAGTCCAATATGAATAGAACGATTACCACCAGCGTATCGCCCTCACGCCAGGGCTATGCGTTTTTATTTTTAGTTTGGGCGGGATGTTTTTTGTCCGCATTTTCGCCACAGACCCTGCATGCGCAGGACACGGGCGTGTTGAAATTATCGGAAGCGATCACTGAAGGCCTCCGGAACTATCAAAGCATTCATGCCAAACGGCAGTACCTGGAAGCATCGGAAGCACTGTCGAAGAATGCCCGCAATGAATATCTGCCCAACGTCATCGCCTCGGTACAGCAAAACTACGGCACAGTGAATGGACAGTTCGGGCCTCTCGGTGCGGTAGGGGTGCTCGGCGTGTCTTCGGCTGGACCTACCTCCGCCGATGAAAGCTGGAACGCTGCCTTTGGTGCGCTCTATCTCGTGAACGCCAACTGGGAAGTGTTCAGCTTTGGCCGCGTGCAGTCGCGCATTCAACTGGCCGACGCGCAAGTGCGTCGCGACTCGGCCGACCTCGAGCAGGAGCGATTCATTCACAGTGTGAAGATCGCAGGCTCGTACCTCAACTTGCTGGTCGCCCAGCAATTCATCCGCAACGCCGAAGCCAACCTGCGCCGCGCCGAAGCCGTGCGCCAGAATGTTCGTGCACGAGCCTTGACAGGACTCAACCCCGGGGTGGACTCATCCCTGGCCAACTCGGAAGTGTCGCGGGCCAAGCTTTCGCTGATCGAGATGCGAACCAACGCCCAGCTGGTCACCAACCAACTGTCGCAGTTGCTCAATATGACAGCGGACTCTTTTGTGTTGGATACCACGTTCGTGGGAAACACACCGCAGAACTTCAACACCGGATTGGAGCTGGCCAACAATCCGCAAGTGAAATTTTACCAGGCGCGCATCGAGCAGGCCAACAGTGCTGCCCGCGTGGCCAAACGCAGCGCGCTGCCGGGCATCAACTTGTTTGGTGTCTACCAGGCGCGGGCCTCGGGCTTCCAGTATAATTATACCCCCGAGTTTCCCGATCGCTATTCCACTGACTACAGCAAGGGCGTCAATCCTTCGCGCTACAACTACGTGGCGGGGGTGAGCATCGCGTGGAACCTGATCAGCCCCATCAAGGTGCGACAACAGGCGAGGGCCCAGCGGTTTGTCAGCGAAGGGTACCGCTACGAATACGAGCAGATCAACACGCAGCTCAAAAACCAACTTATCTTTTCCGATCAACGCATCACCAACAGCCTGCAAAGTTTGCAGGAGGTGCCGCTGCAATACCGCGCCGCATCCGATGCCTATCTTCAAAAGTCAGTCTTGTACAAAAACGGCCTCACCACCATCGTCGACTTGCAGATCGCCATGCTGGCGTTGAACAAGGCGGAGGTAGACCGAAGTGTCGCCTATATCAATGTGTGGCAAGCCTTGCTGTTGAAAGCAGCGGCTACCGGTGATTTCGATTTATTCATTAACCAGGCTCCGTAAGTATGAACTTAATACGCTTAGCACTTCGCAAACCCATTTCTATCCTGGTGTTGGTGGCCGGCCTGCTCTTCTTTGGCATCGGCGCCGTACGCTCCATCAAGATCGATATTTTCCCGGCCATGAACCTGCCCGTGATCTATCTCTCGCACCCCTACGGGGGATTCACACCGACGCAGATGGAGGCTTATTTTGGAAAGCAATATGTGAACATCCTGTTGTATGTGAACGGTATCAAAAGCATCGAGACCCGCAACACGCAAGGGCTCACGCTGATGAAGATCACTTTCTATCCCGGCACGAACATGGCGCAGGCCGCCGCCGAGTTGAGCGCGTTTGCCAACCGCATCCAGGCCATCTTTCCACCGGGATCGCAGCCACCGTTCATCATCCGCTTTGATGCGTCCACGTTGCCGGTAGGGCAGTTGGTGTTGTCCAGCGAGACGCGATCGAACAACGAGTTGATGGACCTGGCCAACGTGTACGTGCGCGCATCGTTCACGTCCATCCCAGGCCTGGTAGCGGCACCGCCTTTTGGTGGAAACCTGCGCACGGTGGTGATCAAGGCCGATCCTGAATTGCTCCGTTCGCACAACCTCACGCCCGACCAATTGGTGGAGGCACTCCGCTTGAACAACCAATCGGCGCCTTCCGGAGGCATGAAGATCGGCGACATCAACTACATCACCCCGACCAACAACCAGATCAAGAAGATCAAGGACTTTGAAAAGATCCCCTTGTTCAAAGGCGACGTACAAAACCTCTACCTCGGCGATGTGGCCACCGTAGAAGACGGCGCCGACATCACCACGGGCTATGCCCAGGTGAATGGCAAGCGCTCTGTGTACCTCAACATCGCCAAATCGGCGGATGCCTCTACCTGGGAAGTCGTGCAGAAATTGAAGAACAACCTGCCGACGTTCCAAGCCCAATTGCCGGACGATGTCAAGCTGTCCTACGAATTTGACCAGTCCACCTATGTGATCAACGCCGTGAAGAGTCTCATTTCCGAAGGCGCTATCGGCGCGATCCTCACGGGGTTGATGGTGCTCTTGTTCCTGGGCGACCCGAGAGGTGCACTCATCGTGATCCTCACCATCCCCACGTCGATCATTTCCGGTGTGTTGTTCCTCCAACTGTTCGGGCAGACTATCAACATCATGACGTTGAGCGGGCTCTCGCTGGCCATCGGTATTCTCGTGGATGAATCGACGGTGACCATTGAAAATATTCACCAGCACCTCGACATGGGCAAGCCCAAGGCCCTGGCCATTTGGGATGCGTGTAAGGAGATAGCCTTCCCCAAACTGCTGATCCTGTTTTGTATTCTGGCCGTGTTTGCCCCCGCGCTCACCATGGTGGGTATACCCGGCTCGCTGTTCCTGCCCTTGTCGATGGCCATCGCGTTTTCGATGATCACTTCCTATTTGCTGTCACAGACTTTTGTGCCCGTGTTGGCCAACTGGATCATGAAGGGACACAAACCGAAGGAAGGAGAGGAGGAAGTGCACTACAATGCTGCGGATGCTGCCGATCTGAAAGTGAAAATGCTGGAGGCGCAAGAACACGGTAACAACGGCAAGCTAAAAGGCTTTGCGCGCTTCCGCCATAACTTCCTGGAGTTCCTCGACCACATCATGGCCCGCCGCAAAATGGTGGTCACCGTCTATCTGATCCTGGCCATTGGCGCCGCCGTCACGTTGCTGAACACCATCGGCCGCGATGTGTTGCCCAAAGTAACCTCGGGCCAGTTCCAGGTGCGTCTGCGTGCCCCGGATGGAACGCGCATCGAGCGCACGGAACAAAAACTGATCAAGGCCATCGACATCCTCAAAGAATTGGTGGGCAAAGAAAACATCGGCATCACGTCGGCCTACATCGGGCAGCACGCGCCACTGTTTTCCATCAGCCCCATCTACCTGTTCACCAGCGGCTCGCAAGAGGCCGTGTTGCAGGTAGCATTGAAGGAATCGTATGAAGGCAACATGGACGAGTTGAAAGACAAGTTCCGGGAGAAAATGAAAGCGACCCAACCCGACGTGCGCGTGTCGTTCGAACCCATCGAACTCACCGACAAGATCCTGAGTCAAGGTTCGCCCACACCCGTGGAAGTGCGCATCGTGGGACGTAATAAAAAACTGAATGAAGAGTATGCCAAAAAGGTGGTTGCTAAACTGAACGAGATCGACTACCTCCGTGATGTCCAGATTGCGCAGCCCATCCACTATCCGGCCCTCAACATCAACATCGATCGCACGCGCGCCGCGCAGTTAGGTGTGGACATGAGCGACATCTCGCGCTCGCTCATCGCGTCCACGTCGTCATCGCGCTATACAGAAAAGAACGTATGGCTCGACGAGACGTCGAACCTGAGCTACGCGGTGCAGGTGCAAGTACCCGAAAACCAGCTCACTTCCGTGGAGGAGTTGGGTGAAATCCCCATTCTTCGAAATCAATCGCGCCCCGTGCTGAATGACGTGGTCACTTTCGAGCAGGACACGATCTATGGTGAAGCCGACAACCTCGGCGCGCTGCCCTCCCTATCCGTGACCGCCAACCTGCGCGGCACCGACCTGGGCACCGCCACCGCCGACGTGAAGAAGGCCCTCCAGGGCCTGGGCGAAATTCCCCGCGGCATGGTGATCGAACCCATCGGGCTCAGCCTGGTGCTCACCGAAACGCTCGACAATTTGCAGTCGGGTCTGTTGGTGGCCATCGTGGTGATCTTCCTGATGCTCTCGGCGAATTTTCAGTCCTTTAAAGTATCGGCCGTCGTGCTCACGGCCGTGCCCGCGGTGATCCTGGGTGCGCTGGGCATGTTGCTCATCACCGGGTCCACCCTAAACCTGCAGTCCTACATGGGCATCATCATGTCGGTAGGGGTGTCCATTGCCAACGCGGTGTTGCTCATCACCAACGCAGAACAATTGCGCCTGCACAACGGCGACGCGTTGTTGTCGGCCCGCGAAGCAGCGGCCCTGCGGTTGCGTCCCATCCTCATGACCACGGTGGCCATGGTGGTGGGCATGATCCCCATGGCCATTGGCCACGGGCAAGGTGGCGACCAGGTGGCGCCGTTGGCACGCGCCGTGATCGGCGGGCTGCTGGCGTCTACCGTAGCCGTGGTGGTGGTGTTGCCCCTCGTGTTTGCGTGGGTGCAAGGCAAGACCACAACCCAATCCGTATCCCTCGATCCAGAAGACAAAGACAGTAAATTTTATATCCCGTCATGAGACAGACTATGAACCACCAAACCATATACTTCAATCGCTTTGCCGTGCTCACCAGCCTGGCGGCCATCACCCTGGCGTCGGCCGTCCTCGTAGGGTGTGGTGCATCGGCGGGCAAACCCGAAAAAGAAGCTGCGGCACCCGCGGTAGAAGTGCTTTCCGCCCAACGGCAGAAGCTGGCCACTTCGCTGCACATTCCCGGCGAGTTGATCTCCTTTCAACAAGTAGACCTGTATGCCCGCGAAAATAGCTTCGTAAAAAAGATCTATGTCGACGTCGGCACAGAAGTGAAGGAAGGTCAACTCCTGGCATCACTGGAAGCACCCGAGATCACCTCGCGCCTCAATGGTGCGGCATCACGCCAGAAATCGCAGGAGGCCGTGTATTCGGCCAGCAAAGCCAACTATGAACGCCTGCTCGAAACCAGCAAGACACCAGGCACGATTTCACAAAACGACCTCGACCAGGCCCGCGCAAAAATGAACTCAGACTACGAACAACTGGCCTCGGCCACTGCTTTCCAAAATGAAGTCGTGAACACACGCAACTACCTGGAGATCCGCGCCCCGTTTGGCGGCGTCATCAGCGCGCGTAATGTGAACCCCGGCGCCAACGTAGGCCCTGCCGGCAAGGGTTCCGAGAAACCTTTGTTCACCCTGCAGGAACAACAACACATGCGCCTCGTGATCTCCGTGCCCGAAGCCTACACATCCTATTTGGCCACCGGCGACGACGTGGACTTTAAAGTAAAAGCCCGCAGCAACGAAACCTTTCACGCCAAGATCACCCGCCACGCCGGCGCACTCGACACGCGCCTGCGCGCCGAACGCGTCGAGATGGATGTGATGAACAAAGACAAAAAATTACTCCCCGGCATGATCGCCGACGTCACCATTCCCCTGGATAAGAACGACAGCACGTTCGTCGTGCCCAAATCGGCCGTGGTGAATGCAGCGGAAAACATCTTTGTCATCCGCATCAAAGACAACACCGTGGAGTGGGTAGACGTAGAGTTAGGTCGCTCGGCCTATGGCCTGACCGAGATCTATGGCAAACTGGAACCGGGCGATCAGCTCGTGCGGGTTGCCAGTGAAGAGATCCGCAATGGATCAGCGGTGCCCGGTGTGAAAGTAGTAGCCCAACAAAAGTAAAACAGAAGAACGAACCCATACATTTCCTAAAAACCCAAAACCTAAAACATGATCGCAACAAAAGCATACGCAGCTCAAAACGCTGCGGCACCCCTGGCACCGTTTAATTTCGACCGGCGCGATGTGGGTGTGAACGACGTACAAATTGACATCCTCTACTGCGGCGTTTGCCACTCCGACCTGCACCAGGTGCGCGACGAATGGGGAGGCTCCATCTTTCCCATGGTCCCCGGCCACGAGATCGTGGGTCGTGTCATAAAAGTAGGCAGCAACGTAAAGCGCTTTGCCGCAGGCGACCTCGCCGGCGTCGGCTGCTTCGTCGACTCCTGCCGCACGTGTCCCAACTGCCAGGCAGGCCTGCAACAGTACTGCGACAACGGTATGACCGCGACCTATAACGGACTTGAGCGCGTCAGCAAGAAGCCCACCTATGGCGGCTACTCCACGCAAATTGTAGTGGACCAGGACTATACGCTCAAAGTGTCAAACAAGCTTGCTATTGAAGGCGTAGCGCCGCTGCTCTGCGCGGGTATCACCACCTACTCGCCCTTGCGCCATGTTGGCGTAGGCAAAGGCCATAAAGTAGGTGTCCTGGGTTTGGGTGGATTGGGTCACATGGGCGTGAAGTTCGCCGCCTCCTTTGGCGCCGAAGTCACCATGCTCAGCAGTTCGCCTTCCAAAGAAGCCGATGCCAAGAAATTGGGTGCGCACCACTTCGCCCTCACATCCGACAAGAACAAGATGAAATCATTGACCAATCATTTCGATTTCATCCTCAACACGGTATCTGCTCCCCACGACTACAGCACGTACCTCAACCTCCTCAACACCAGCGGCACCATGATCGTGGTGGGCGTGCCCCCGGCTCCTTCGGCCGTCCCCGCCTTCGAACTCATCATGCGCCGTCGCAGCATCATCGGCTCCCTCATCGGAGGTATCCCGGAGACACAGGAGATGCTGGACTATTGTGCGGACCACAACATCGTTTCGGATGTGGAGGTAATCGACATGCCATATATCAACGAGGCGTATGAGCGAATGCTAAAGAACGACGTGAAGTACCGGTTTGTAATCGATCTCGCGTCCCTTAAAAAATAGCACTCGAGTAAAGTCTCTCAAAACCAAAAAGAGGCGCAAAGCACCAAAGGATATTCCCCACCGTGCTTCGCGCCTTTTGTATTTCTTTGCGTCCTTTTGGCTTGCCCGCCGAAGGCTTTAGCGAAGGAGGGCGCCTTTCTTTGCTCGCCGTCCCGATAGCTATCGGGATTAGCGAAGGTGAGACGGTTTAAAATGCATTTGACGCCCCTCGAAACCCCCGGGCCTAAACAGT
>CBIHQM010000269.1:0-9463 GCA_966211885.1 uncultured Chryseolinea sp. | reverse complement strand
CCACCGTGCTGTTTGGCAATGAGAATTAGAGTAGCTAATACCGAGGCAGGAAATCACAGCCTCAAAATACGATGCGTTGATGAGAATAATGTTGAACTTCCACAACTCTCACTCCTCGGGGGATTCAATGTCTTACCGAATCAGGCTGGTTCATATTCTGGAATAAATGTAATTCTCGGGATGAGGCCTATCCGACTTGAAAGGTCAGGTAGACTCACGTTCGAACTTTATATAGACGATGAATGGGCAAGGGCAATTCCATTGATAGTCCAGTATCAACCTCCAAGGCTTGCTGCCTAATGGGTAGATAAATGATGGGCGCATTTTTTTGCGCCCGTTTTAATTTTTGGCCGCCGTCATGCCCCTCTGTGTCTGCGCGGTTCCATGGCTTCGAGAACCTGCTTGACAACATCGTACCCTTTAATATAACTCCTGAACCACAAGTCGGCATTAACATTTATTAAAGAAACATTGAAAATAGGGAGTCAATCGCTGCGTTTTTTCTAAGTTGTTCGTTTTAGATTATATTTCGAAAACTTAACGATGCCGCTATGCGTATCCTTTTCAATTCCTTTCTTCTCATTTTTATTTCCTTTCAATTATCAGCCCAAACTACTTCTTTTAAAGACAACCGCTGGTTTGATTATAGGAAGTATCCAAATTTTTATAAAAACCCAATTCATGAACAAGCCGAAGTCATTGTTTCGGCAGATAGTATGATCGTTCACCTGGGGAGTAAGGTCATGCGCTACAAGGTGACGGGGGTTACGGATATCAGCACCAAGAACAAAAGTTCCAGAGAATTCAAGGTCGAAGGCAATGGCGTCGCGGCAACAACGGTTGCGATCAGCCGAACCGTGGAAGAATATTTCGGAAAGAAACGGCAAATTGCGTGGATCCAGGGAGACGGATGGATCATCTTGGTGCCACTCACGGCGATCGTCCCGATCGGTTATTTATTCCCGGGCGATGTCGCGATCGATATTGCGGCAGAGCGCACCAGAATTGTAGGCTACTATGACTATGATTTCATGCGACGCCTGAGCGCCGAGGAATACAAACGCGCCGACGCCAGCAACGCCTTCAATTCTTTCATTACATTCAACGACAAGTGCAGAAAGGATATACAAATTGAACTCCGCGCGGACGGCACGGGAACCTGGTGGTATGGACAAACCACAAAGAATTGTCCCAAGAAGGAGGAACAGGTTTTCAAATGGAAGCTGGAGCAAGTCGCGGATGAAGGCCGAAGAGCCATGATGTTAACCCTGACGGCCGACGTGGAGACCAATCAATATATCATCGATGAGCTTACTGATAAGAAACTCACGTTGCGCGGGGAATTCAACATCGATGAAGAAAAGGATACGACATCCGAGGCCTATTTATCTCTTTCCAAAAAGAAGAAGAAATAGGGGAATTATCTTAAACCGCAGAGACGCAAGGTAATCTTTGCGTCTTCTTTGCGTCCTCTGCGTCTTTGCGGTTTAAAGTGAACATAGACATCCCCAGTTGGCCCCTACAAAGCCTTATCAATCCGAAACTCCTTCCCCCCAAACGCCTTCCGGCTCGTCCAATCCTCTTCTTCCGCTTTCCAAAATTCATCCTCAGGTCCAAGCCCCAGCGGCAGGAACGCCGTGGTGCACAAATAAAGACTCCCCGTAGAAATATAACTCTCCCCCACTCCAGGCTGATGGCCCGCCAAACCGATCGTCAACCAACCCTTGTCATCAAAGGTCTGCGGAGCGTGCAGCGTTCGCTTAATGACAGCCGTCAAAGCGCTGCGTACCTGTGCAGGTTTCAGACTTTCCGGTAGCTGCTTTTGCAACGCCATCTGGGCCAACAGTTGAAAGGCGCCACAGCGGTAAGCGATGGATCTTCCCACCGGCGGAAATGTCCCCTCTGGCGAGATCAATCGCTCCTGGATTTCCGCATAGCGCTTGGCCCGCTTTATAAACAGCGCAGACAGGTCCGCCATCTTCCCCGTTTCTTCAGCCACGGTCTTGGTAACGTCAAGCAACATCGGATGAATGACATAGCTGTTATAATAATCAAAATGCAAATCCGGCCCATCACCATACACCCCGTCGCCCTTGTACCACAACTGGTGTTGCTCGATGCCGTACTCGATTTTACTCATCTCACATTCTCCTGAAAATTTAAGCAACGCGGCTTCCACGATGGCGGCAAACAATAACCAGTTGCTGTTAAAGGGCTTGATCACCCGGGTAGAGCGAAGCGCGGTAAAAACATGATCACGCGTTGTAGCATCCAGGTTGCCCCACAGCGCTTTGGGGGCGCGAAGTAAGCCATGCGCCAGGAAAGCCGCGTCGACAAGAGGTTGCGCACCATCCGTAAAATTCATGTAATCTGCGGAACCTGGCGTTACGGCATTTTTGATCGAAGCAATAGAAAGTGCGACATACTTTTTTCGCAAGCCCATTTCGGAACGGCTTCCCTCTGACAGCTCCAACCATGGCGCGATACCCGCAAGCGTCCGCCCCAGGGCTTCAAGATAAGTCACCTTCTTCCTGTCGGCCAACGCACTGGGTTGTGCTTCCACCGGCATGCGTTGTTTCAACTGGTTCTCGCCAAGCGTGGTCAGAACAGGCGAGACAACACGCAACAACGTTTCCAACCAGAGGTCTCTGTCATTTTTATTTTTCGCAACGGACGTTATCCCCTTCAAGTCGGCAAATCCCGCACTCGTCAAAAATGAAACCTGCCTCAAAAAATTTCTTCTGATCATCGTTTTTATAAATTAGTTCAACCCCAACCAAAGATGCCCCACAGCACCATTCCCAAAATAACTAATTTAATATAGCAAACCCTTCAACCTCCCAAGCAACAGACAGAAGAAAAGTAAAATTATCAATGACACCGGCCACTGAATACCGATCCCAACTACTGGCTCCTGGATTCTGGCTCCTGGCTCCTATTTCTCCCACAGTCAACACATCCACCAGCGTCGGTGTCCCCCATTCCAACTCACCCCCTAAAAAATTCCTCCAGCACCGGCGCCAAAACCTTCACGTCCACATTATGTGTCTGCCCCGCCAGCATGCGACGCTGTGTGTTTGGCATCGTCTTGGAAACTGCGTCCACCGCACGGTGAAGCAGTGCCGGGCTTTTCTCTCCGCCACTCACCAGCGTGGGCGTTGTTATCGTGGCGAGAAGTTCGGCCGGGAATCCAAAGTCTCCCATCACAGCGGAGTCATAGGGAAGCGAGGGTGCGATCGCTTTCATTTTTGACCACATGGGCAACAAGCGCATCACATAATAGAATATCGAAGGCATGCCGATGACGCGTACCAGGTAGTATTTCGCTGCCTCGCTTCTTTGGCCCGATGCGATCAGTTGCGTGAGTTGTGCGGTGTGATCTGCCGGCGGCTGATGACCGGTCGTTCTATCCACCATAAAGGGTGGTTCGTAGAGGGCCAGCTTTTTGATGTTGAGCCCTGCAGCAGCGGCACGAAGCGAGAGCACAGCCCCGGACGACATGCCCATCACGAACGCCGATCCGCCAACTTCTTTGATCAGCGCATCCAGGTCCTCGATCTCGCGCGCAACTGCATAAGGTTTTGTATCGGTGCTATCGCCCCGCCCTCTCCTGTCGTAGGCGATCATGGTGAAATGAGGTGCCAACAGCGGGGCAAGCTTTGGCATGGGGCCGAAGGTCCGGCTGCAGAAGGCGCCGTCCACCAGGATCAGGGGCGGCCCTGACCCGGTTTGATCATAGGCGATCGCGGTGCCATCCTTTGAGATTACTTTCTTCATGATGTCGTTTCTTTTTACAAACCTAGGTTAGCGCCTTCAAATAAACAGGGTGCGATTGCGGCAATAAAAGGGGCTGATTGCGATAGCCGTTTTAGAAAAATCCCGCTCATCAAAAACCGGGCTGTGGTGCCGGGTTAGTGTATAACTTTAGTATCATGAATTCAAGATCAAATACCATCCGCTTTGCCTTGTTTGGAATAGTCGCCGTGGTGGCGGCGTCATGGGCACCGGTAACGCAACGAGACACTGTACCTTCTGTCTCTCCCGCCAAGGTAAATCAATACCTCTACGTGGCCGTCCCCGGCATCCGGGACTACCTCGAATATGGCGGACATGGCATCCTGGTCTATGACAAAACGGATAATTATCGTCTTGTAAAACGCATCCCCACCGGTGGGCTCAAAGCGGATGGAACGCCCTCCAATGTCAAGGGCGTTGCCGTGAGCCTTGCCACCAATAGCATCTACATCACGACCCTCGAGGCGCTGCAACGAATTGACCTGGCCACCGAAAAAGTGGTGTGGGAGAAAAAATATGAAGGCGGCTGCGACCGCCTCGCTATCTCTCCCGACGGAAAAATCATTTATCTCCCCACGCTGGAAAAGGAACACTGGAATGTGGTGAACGCAGAAACAGGGGATGTCATCAAACAGATCACAACAAACTCGGGCGCGCACAACACACTGTATGGCCCCGATGGCACCAAGGTCTACCTCGCCGGTCTTCGCACGCCGACACTCGGTGTTGCCGATACCCGCACGCACGAAATGATCAAGCAAGTTGGCCCTTTTGCAAACAGTGTTCGCCCATTCACCATCAATGGCTCGCAGACACGCTGTTATGTAAATGTCAACGAATTGCTCGGCTTTGAGATCGGGGACATGACGACCGGAGATAAACTCTATCACGTCGAGGTACAAGGTTTTCAAAAAGGCCCGGTGAAACGCCACGGCTGCCCCAGTCACGGCATCGGGCTAACACCCGACGAAAAAGAAGTCTGGCTCTGCGACGCCTTCAATCAGCGGCTGCATATTTTTGACAATACGGTGATGCCACCCAAGCAGGTCGCCAGCCTCGAAGTGAGGGATCAACCGGGATGGATCACTTTCAGCCTGGATGGAAAGCACGCCTACCCTTCCACCGGGGAGATCATTGACGTGAAAACACGAAAGACACTAACGACCTTGAAAGATGAAAAAGGGAATCCCGTCATGAGCGAAAAGGTGGTGGAGATACATTTTGATGGAAAGAAAGCCGTAGAGACCGGCAATCAGTTTGGGATTGGGAGAGTTCTAAAGTGAACGTAGCGAATTTGTTGCTAAGGCAATTTTTCAATATCTTCATGTAACCAAATCACTCAGACTATGCTGTGGCTGACGTTACTGATTACCGTAGTACTGACCACATTGATCGTGTGGGGACGTTCCTGGATCCTGAAAAACCGCGAAACGCATCCGGAACTCTTTAAGTACAGGGGGGCCATCGGCATGGTGTTGTACATTATCTTCAACCTCGGCGACCTATATTAACACAGCAACGAACTTCGAAACTTATTTTAGCAAGGCCTCGATCGAAGCCGCGATCCTTCTTTGCCGGGTCTCTTCCGTCTTTGCATCGTTAATGGGAATGATATAACGCTTCTTGTTGCTGTTGGAGAGCTTTTCAAAATTCTGTTTTGCCTTCGGATTGGCATTCAACGCCTTTTGAAAATCTTTTGGGACTTCTACAACGCGTGGCTCGGTGTCGAGTTCCAGCAACACGTCGATCTTGTCGCCACCCCGAATACCAGCACCCTCGCGGTTTTCCGCGCTCACGCCCGCCATAAAATCTCCGTTCATGACAGCCACCGTGCTTCGGTATGTAAATCCATTGATCGTGACCTTCACTGCAGGCTTTTTTCCGGCCCCCATGCCTTCTATTATTTCGGGTGGGATCTTTATTCCGGTTGCCGTTTTGCCGGCGGTTAAAAGGATGGTCTTGAAGCTGGCCTTGCTGGATGCATTCTTGGTTTTGGTGGGAGTGGAATCACTGCTTTTGGTGCTTGTCTTCTTTGCCATAAAGGGTTTGTTCGTTGACAGGATAAAACTAATAAACTCTACCTTCAGCCACCGAGGTACGATCCGTCAATAACCAGGTGTTTTTGCGACAATCCTACTGCCTTAAGAGCGCGATTTAAAATTGTATTTTCTTCAACCTCCACAGTACAAACGCCGCTACGATCAACACGCCAGACAACCCGATGATAACCATTGCGGCAGGCCGCTTAGGGTCGCCAACTTCAAAAAAGGGCACGCCGTCTTTGTCAACAAACAGGACATATTTCATTTCTTCCCTTGGCGTATATTTGTTCTCAAAATAAAAAACCGACACGATGTCGCCAGTTTTTAAATTGTCGACCTGCTCATAGGTCGGAGGGAACAAAGCTGCGTCTTTGTCAAGAAACATTTTAAATTGGTGAGGGTATCCTCGAAGTTTCAGATATCTGCACCTGCATGAATCCTGAAACGCAGCACTATCCAGGTGTTTATCCAAGTAAACTATTTCTCCCGTTGCCTGAACATAGTCCCCTCTTTCAGTTGAATTCATTTTCAGGTTAATGATCATTACGAGAATAGTCACGCAGGCCACGGTCGCGATGCCTCTGAAGTTTAGAAAGGATATCATCGAATTTCTTATTATCGGCTAATGTCTTGCCGGGCACAGCCTTGGGACAGACAATGAAAGATAAATCACCCTTTCCAGATTCACAAGCAAATCCCGGTGTCGTCAACACGCGGCCCGATGTCTTTCTGCCGGGTTGAACTTTGAAGACTTGTCTCATTTTCCGTTTGCCTTCAAGAGGCTCCATGATATTGCGACTTCCAAGCCTCGTCACAGCAGCATCCACACACAACTTCGCTCGATTCGCTGGCGTTTAATTTCCCTTCGTTAGCCCTTCCGCCTTCAACCACCTCCCAAACTGGTCCACCCACCCAAACGTAGTGTTGCCAGAAGTGCCTACCCCAAACCCATGCCCTCCTTTGCCAAAGAGATGCATTTCGACCGGACGCTTGGCGGCGTACCATTTATTGTACAGGCTTATGGCGTGTGGTGCAAATCCAAAGTCATCGTCGGTGGCACACACCAGGAATATCGGCGGCGCATCCGGCTGCAACGGGGCTTGTCTTGATTCGGGCATGTCGGCGTAAACGGGCGCAACAAAATCCGGGCGGTTGTCGGCGGTGTACTTGAAGGCTGTGGATGCCGCCACCATCCCTCCCGCAGAAAATCCCAGGATGCCAATGCGATCGGGCGCCAGCTTGTATTCAGTAGCGTGTCTTCTGACATACGCGATCGCTTCCCGTCCGTCGGCAATGGCCAGGGGAATGATGGGCTCGGCCTCATCGTCCCATGCCTTGGGATCCTCGGCTTGGAGCATGTCGTCAAAGGGGTTGTCGCTGAGAACATGAACCAGCCTGTACTTCAAAATAAAAACGGTTATACCCATTTTGGTCAGCAATTTCGCCGCGTTGTTTCCTTCATGATTGATGGCCAAAAAATGAAATCCACCACCCGGACAAACAATCACCGACGCGCCATTGGCCACCGCCGGATCCGGCAAAAGAACCGTCAGCGTGGGATGGACGACATTGTAAACGGTCATCACCTTCACGCTGTTCTTGTCGTTCATGCCCTCCTTCCACGCCCAGTTTTCAGACCCCGGAGCGGGTCCTTTGTACAACTGAATTTCCTTTTGCTGGGCATTTGCTATTCCCGATAGTAACATAAAGCAAAGTATATATTTATTCATTTTCCGGTTTGATCTAAAAGTAAAAGTCCGTCCCCTATTTTAAGAACTGGGTGTAAACCTACACACTTTGAAAATTTAACCCCAGGGCTGACTGCGTCAATAGTCAGGCAGTTTGCGACAGTCGTCAAAGTTTCACTGCAAAGACTCTAAGCGCAAAGGCGCGGACATTTCATCCCACTGACTGACTACTCAACGAATCCCCTAATCGCACAATTCTGTCCCCTACCGGACGATCACCCTCGGAAGTTGCTAACCATTGTGCCCCGGAGGGCCTAAAAATCGAAGCAATCTATCTGGCAGAGTATTTGTTCAGCAAAAATAGAAATAATACCCCATTGGCATGAAGCGACATTATCTGGGAGAGTTCGAAGAACTGGTTCTACTGGTGGTTGCCATGGTAGACGGCGATGCCTATGGCTTTTCCGTAAACCAGGAAATCACCACGCAAACAAAGCGATCGGTAAGGCTAAACCAGGTGCACGCCTCCCTGCAGCGCCTGGAAGACAAAGGAATGGTCCGTTCTAAAATGAGCGAGCCAACCGCCGAGCGCGGCGGACGGCGCCGGCGGGTCTTTACCATCACCGCCTATGGGCGTCAAACCTTGCGGGAGATCAAATCCACCCGCAACCAGTTATGGGAACTTATCCCCGGCAAAATTTAAATACCCTTCCCTATGAATATCAAAGACCTTCCGAAACCTCATCCGCCCCGTTGGGCTGAAAAATTTTTGAAATGGTATTGCGCTCCGCATTTAGCCGACGAGATCCTCGGCGATATGCAGGAAGCGTTTGATCACAACGTCAAGCTTTTTGGAGAACGACGGGCGCGTCGGGAATATGTCAGGGATGTCATCGGATTTTTTAAGCCCTTTGCGATCAAGCGCAAAAAAATAGAAACACAGGGATGGCCCACGCGGGGTAATCAAATGCGAAACCACTATTTCACGGTGGTCGTTCGCAATCTGTCCAGGCATAAGACTTTTTCGATGATCAACATTGCCGGGCTGAGTCTGGGGCTTGCGTGTTGCATGCTCATTGCTTTATACACAAAGGATGAGGCTAGCTACGACCGGTTCCATCAGCGGATCGGCCAGATCTATCAACTCACCTGCACCCGGATTGAAAAGAATAAAAAGGATGAAAAATTCGCCACCGCGGCGATGATCCAGGGGCCGGCATTCAAACAGGAAATTCCGGAGATCGAGGATTTCATCCGGGTGAAACCGGCACAGGCCACGATCATGAACGGCGCGGAAATTTTCAATGAGAACGTTCAGTGGGTGGACGACAAATTCTTCGAGGTTTTTTCCTTCCCGCTCCTGGCAGGTAGCCCGAAAAACGTCCTGACCGATATACATTCGTTGGTGCTCACCGAAACCGCGGCACTAAAATATTTCGGGACAACAGACGCCCTCGGGCAACGGCTCTCCGTGCAGGTCGATGGCCATTTCGAACCCTTCCTGGTTTCGGGAATATCAAAAGATCCACCACAAAACTCCACCCTGAAGTTTACCTTGCTCCTGCCCTTCAACTACCTGGCGGAGACACATCCTGACAACGGCTGGCACTGGGTTTCATTCCCAACCTATTTTGTTCTCCGCCCCCAGGCAGATCCCAAAGCGGTTATCGAAAAGATGAGCGCGGTTTACCAGACCCAGGCGAAGACGGAGATCGATGAAATGAGGCGCATGGGATACGACAATAAAACGCTGTGGGGACTTCAGCCTTTCGCGCAAATGCACCTCAACACCGAATACCAGGGAACGCCAGAGCACAGCGATCCGGTCTACAGCTATATTTTGTCGGGCATAGCTGTTTTTATTCTACTGATCGCCTGCATCAATTTTATCAATCTGGCCATCGCGCAATCCATGCGGCGCAGTCGTGAGATCGGGAT
>CBIHQM010000268.1:0-9532 GCA_966211885.1 uncultured Chryseolinea sp. | reverse complement strand
CTACGCCGAATTCAACCTCTTGTTCGCTTCGCGTTTCGGTGAGGCCGTCGGTGTAGCAGAACAGGAGGAAGTCGTCGAGGTCGGTCACGAAACCTTCGTTGAGGAACGGCAGGGGGTGCATGGCACCGAGCACGGTGGAGCCATCTTCCAGCAAGCGCAAGCCGTTCTTCTTGTCGATCAGGATCGGCGGATTGTGACCGGCATTTACATAGACCATAGTCTTCAAGCGGAGGTCGTAGATGGCCGCAAAGAAGGTGATGAACTTCTCCCCTTTGGTATTCTCCAACACCTGGAAGTTCAACGCTTCGATGATATCGGTCAGGTTCGGTGTCTGCCGCAGCAGTGTGCGCAGCGAAGCCTGGAAGTTCGACATCATCAACGCGGCGGGTATGCCTTTGCCACTGACGTCGGCCACGCAGATGAGAAATTGATTTTTGTTGATGGGAATATAATCGTAGTAGTCGCCGCCCACCATATCATGGGGCAGGTAGCTGGCTTCCACTTTCAGCCGGTCGGTGTTGGGCAGTTTGTCGGGGAAGAGAAATTGCTGCACGTCGCTGGCGATCTCGAGCTCCTTGCGGAACGACTCCTGCTCCAGTTGTTTGCGTACCAGCTTTTTGTTTTCGATGGCAACGATGATGATGTTGCTGAGCGCCTGGATGAACTTGATGCCGTCTTCGTTTTCATAGCTTTGATCGTCCATCTCCAGGCCGCCGACAAACACCAAAGCCAGGGTGGTGCTTTTGTGCGTGACGGGGATGATGATGTCGAACACGGTGAAGTCGCATTGTTCGAATTCGCGCAGGTGCGTAATGTCTTGTATGGTCTTGAAGGCCGGCAAGAGGTTGGCCTTGTGGAAATGTTTTTTTGTGCCGAAGCTTACTTTGCAGCTCCATTCGTCGTCCAACACAAAGAGCGCGAGCTTCTGGATGTTGAGGTTCGAACGGAGGGTGAAGTTATAGATCTTGTAGAGGGATTCTTCCGATAGATTACTGTTAATAGCCTGCGTGATCTCGAGCAGCGCATTGAGCTCGAGTTCTTTGATTTCAAATTTTGCTTTGAGGGTTTGTTCTGTCATGTTACGGTAAAGTTAATCTGAAAAGCGAATTGAACACAACGTTTTTGCCGCTCCTAAAAATGTTTTACATCGTTATGACTGATCGTGAGCGACTTTAGTTTTCTCCCCTTCCACTCAAACGTATGAAAGTTCGAAAAGACACCGATTGACAAAATATAAAATGGATAGAAGACTAGTAACGAAAGAAAAGCGGGCCAATTCCAGGATAGCCGGAGAATATGTGATATGCTTCTCAAAAAAAAGTATTCCAGCACCGCCTTGCCCACCCACAACCCCAGGGCGACGCCGGCATCGATACGCTGCATGACTACTATCAGCGGCAATAGAAAGACCAACGCCTGGAAAGCTGCGACAAAAAGGGCCAACGCTTTACTAACAAACGATTGGTGATGCCGCCACTTTCCTGCCCAGCGAATCCGTTGGTGGATGAAGTCACGCAGGGTTGGGCTGGGCGTTGTGGTCACCACGGTACGTTCGTCGCCGGAAAAAGCAATTCCTCCGGGAAAATGTTGGGCGATCTTTCGCAACAGGAATTCATCGTCGCCCGAGGGGATGTGCAAATTGCCTTCATAGCCGCCCACGGCCTCGAACGCAGCTTTGCGGAACGCCAGGTTGGCCCCGTTGCACATCGTGGGAACGCCCAACGCCATCGTCCCCGCGCCAGAGCCGATCAGGCTGGCAAACTCCAGGGATTGGAGCGCGGAAAAATAATCCTGGGCGGGTATCGCCACCCCTCCAAAAACCATTTGTACCCCCTCCTTCTCAAAGTAGGACAGCAGCGTCGCGATCCACTCTGCCGGCACGCGACAGTCGGCATCGGTGGTGATGATCACCGCTCCCTGCGCCAACTGAACACCCCGTGTCAAGGCTGCTTTTTTACCGGTGCCTGCGTTGCTAACCAGGCTAATGTTTTGGTGCCCCTGGAGATACTGCCGGACGATGTCGGCCGTGTCATCCTCGGAATGGTCGTCGACCACGATGACTTCATAGAGCGGGTGGGTCTGTCTCTTCAGGTCTTCCAGCAACCGGGCGATGTTCTGTGCTTCATTGCGCGCCGGCACCACCACGGTGGCCTGTAAGCCTGAACGGGCGCCCGGCTTTTGTGCGACGGCCTTCTTCCACCCGATGAACAACACGATCACCAGGATGAAATAAAGCGCAAAAAAAAGAATGGTGACGGTGGTCATGCGTGCAATTTCAGAAATTTACAAACGCTCCCTATCTTGGGCCGTGGTAAATATGGCAAAAGAAAAGATCATCCTCGGTCTCGATCCGGGCACAAACGTGATGGGGTATGGGCTCATCCTGGTGCGCAAGCCCAAAATAGACCTGCTCCAGTTTGGGGTGATCCATCTCAGCAAATACGCGGGCCACGAGCTGCGGCTCAAGAAGATCTTCGAGCGCGTCATCAGCCTCATCGACGAGTTTAGTCCCGACGAAGTGGCGCTGGAAGCTCCCTTCTTTGGCAAGAATGTGCAATCCATGCTCAAGCTTGGCCGCGCACAAGGGGTGGCCATTGCCGCGTCCCTGTCGCGCGAGATCCCTATCGTTGAATATGCACCCAAGAAGGTCAAGCAGTCCGTGACGGGCAATGGCAATGCCTCCAAAGAGCAAGTAGCGCGGATGCTCATGGCCCAGTTTGCCATCAAAGAGCTTCCCAAGCTATTGGATGCCACCGACGCGCTGGCCGTAGCCTTGTGTCATCATTTTCAGAAAGGAGAAACCAAAGCAAAAGCCAAAACCTGGGAAGCGTTTGTCAAGGAAAATCCAGGGCGTGCAAAATAAAATTAATACGCCGCCCCGGTGCGTTGCCAAACTCGGCGGCATTCTATCTTTACGAAATTTCTCTCCATGAAGTCCCTTTTGGTTCTTTGTTTCAACGATCTGAAGAACGACGCCCGCGTCACCCGCCAGATCAACTTTCTGAAAGACAACTATCGCGTCACCGCCGCTTGTTTCGATGCCTATCCCGACCCGGCGCGCGAGCTCTACATCCTCAAAAAAACCAACCTCACCTTTTTCAGGAAAGCGATCACCTCCATCTTCCTCCTCCTGGGCATCAACCGCATTGCCTACGCGCTGCTCCACAACTACAAGACCTACGTCGCCCCCCTCCGCGAACGCAAATTCGACATCATCATCGCCAACGACATCGAAGCACTCCCCATGGCGTTCGACATCGCCGGAAAACACAGCAAAGTTTTTTTTGACGCGCACGAATATGCTCCCCGTCATTTTGAAGACCGCTTGTACTGGCGTATTTTCTTCCAGCGCTTCAACACCGCGCTTTGCCGGAAATACATTCCGCTGACGGCAGGCATGTCCACCGTCGGCACGGGATTGGCCAACGAGTATGAAAAGCATTTCGGCGTAAAGCCCCTCATCATCACCAACGCCTCGCCGTATGTGCAGCATACGCCAAAGCCCGTCGGCCACTATCCCATCAAACTCGTCCACCACGGCATCTTCAACATCTCGCGCCGCCCCGACCTCATGCTGGATATGATGGAAGGGCTGGGCGATCGGTTCACACTCGACCTCATCTACCTGTTGCCCGGCCACGCCTCACCCCAAACCCAAGAATACTTCGAAACCTTCAAAGCCCGCGCCGCCGCCATGGGCAACATCAAAGTGCTCCCGGCGCTGAAAGGCAGCGAGATCGTGCCCACGCTGCATGCGCACTATGACATGGGGGTGATTCTCATTCCGCCGGTAAATTTCAATTATGAGAACGGTCTGCCCAATAAACTTTTCGATGGCATTCAGGCTCGCCTGGGCACCATAGGGGGCCCGTTAAGAGAGATCGCGCAGATTGTGAAGCGTTATGATATCGGGGTGGTTTCGGAGGACTTCACGGCGCAGGGTATGGCAAATGCGTTGAAGGCTTTGACGAAGGAGGATGTTACGCGTTTTAAGATGAACACGCAGAAAGCTGCGGAGGAATTGAGTGCGGAACACAATCAGGCAGTGTTGTTGGAGGCTTTGAAGAAGTTGGATTAGGTCCGCCGTTGTTGGTGTTCTTCACCAACAACTCGTTCTGCGGCGTGTCACTGTAATTTGTGAATAATATGTGCCTCCATTGGGTCGTGCCCTTCATTCATTGGTCCTCGCCATCCAATGTTGTTGATGAAGAACACCAACAACGGCGAGGCGCCTGCTCAACGCACTCCTTCTCGATCAATGGCTGTTTGTGATCAGTCCCACAGTCGTCGAAATCCACATCCCGACATGTCCACCACCGTTGTTGGTGTCCCACCAACAACTCCTGTCGGTGTGATCCCTATGAATTTAGGTGGATGCTGAATGGCGCAATCGGGACATGGATTGGGATGGTGCTGGGAAATCAACCACGCGGGTGACTAAAATATCAGCCGTATCACCTCAAACGCTTCCGCATATTCACTTCCAATCTGCACACCCCGAGCCTTCGCCAGCGAGAAAACAAATTGTTCAGAAATGTAATCACGGTGCTGCTGTGATTCATAGGCCTTCAGCGCGTCGCTTTTCCGGCGAATGTGCTCTTCCTTCAGTTGCACGAAACAGCTGGTGCTGAAGGTAAGGTTGTTCCAGATCAGTTCGTAGCCTAAGATGGTGCGTTGTTTGAAGGCGCGTAAACCTTCTTGTGCCACCGTGCTGTGATCCTGGTGAATGTCGTTCAAAGACGGTAGCAGGACCAGGTCGGGGTTTATGCGTTTGCGCAGTTGGATCAGGCCTTCGAGGATTTCCTGGCGCACGTAGTTGAGCTTGCGCACTTCGTAGTTGTAGATGATGAGGTTTTCGGGTTTGATGCCGAGCCGGAAGGTGGCGTTCTTTACTTCTGTTTTCAGGATGTCTTTGGGGAATCCTTCGGGTACCGACTGTTCGGCGGTGGAGAATGCGGCGTAGTAGACGTCGGCACCGCCTTCGATCAGTTTAGCGATGGTGCCGCCGGCGCCCAGTTCGCCGTCGTCGGTGTGGGGTGCCAGGACGAGCACGGTCCTGAATTTAGTAATGTCCATGCGGGTAGTTTGAGGCGGAAATTTAAGGATTAAAAATCAGGTGACCGCTCGTTTGGGTACTAATCAATCACCTTTCACGAGTGAGATATGTCCCTTTACTTGGCCGATGCAACCGTTTTTAAGTATATAAAAATAGATACCGCTGGGAAGCGCCCCGCCATTCCAGTTGTTTTGGTAGTTGACGTTGTCATACACCGGTTCGCCCCAGCGATTGAACACCGTGAAACGTGAGCCCAACAGGTTTGCCTCCACCACAAAGTTCTCGTTGAGCATATCGTTGCCAGGCGTGATCACGTTGGGGATCTTATCTATGTCTACCGTCAGCTTACTGATCTTGATCTTGTCAGAGGTCGTTCCGCAAGCGTTGGAAACCTTCACCCAGTATTCGCCGAAGTCTCGAGCGGCAAAAGTTGAGTCGATGGAGCCGTCCTGCCATTCAAATTGAAAGCCCCCTGGCTCTTTTAAAGGACGTAGTTTACGCGGTTCAAAATTACAGATCACCTCATCGTCGCCCAGTGAAAAAACAGGGGGAGGCTGCATGAAACTAACGGCTACTGTGTCGGCATCGGATTGACATGCGCCTGAAACTTTTACGAAATAATTTTTGGACTCTGTGACCACGATCGACGGCAACGTACTGCCTGTACTCCACAGGATGGTTTTGTTGGCCAGATCGGCGGGTAAGGAAAGCGTGGTATTGGTTTGGCCACAGATTTGTTTGTCGGTACCCAAATCGACTTTGATGATTGCTTCCGAGATTTTGGAGAACGTCACCGTGTCTGAAAAGCTTCCACAACTATTTTTCACCTTCAGCCAATATTTCCCAAAATTATTGACGAGCATTCCCTGGTTTTTCGAACCGTCCTGCCAGGTGAAGTCATAGTCAGCGGGCGGAGCCGTGAAAGGATTCAAAAAGCGTGCGTTCATGGTACATAGATTTTCATCCTGACCAAGTGAAAACGAGGAAGGTGAATGCTGGAACTCTACCGCCACGGTATCGCGACTGAGGTTGCAATCGCCGACCTTAAGCCAGTACTCACCGGATGTGCTCACGGTAATCGACGATGTTGTGGCGCCCGTGCTCCACAGAAAATCCATTCCACTAAATTGCGCAGGTGCTTGCAGCGTGTATGAGCTGTTATCGCATAGGCTGTGGTCGGCACCCAAGTCCACGTCTAAGGCAACACAACATTGATACTTCATTAATTCTGTGCGCTGAAGGATGCCCGTCAGGGATTGATTGATCCAGGTGTCGACACTGTTGTCTGTGCGTTGCTTGGCGCAGACGGCGACATTGTTGTCGGTGTAGGCTGCGTCAAAAGTGACACCACTATTCATGGTAGCCGCGAAAACGCCCATATAGGGTTTATCATATTCCCCGGCGGCCAATCCTCCGGTTTGGGATGGAAGACTATTCACAGCTTATACCTGAATGCCCGTAGGAGAACCCAAAACATTGCTGACCTTCAGTCGGTCAGTACCATAGGTCAACGTAACGGAGTTGCCCGGCCAGGATCCCGGATAAAGATACGTGCTCACATCGCCAATGGGAGCCGATGAATAGACGCGTTCAGGGGACCCGATCAATGCTCCGTTGAACCCATTTGATGATTTATCGAATACCGTACTTCCCGTGGTTTCATCAAAGTTCCAATAGCCGATGAGGCCCGTTTCGTTGCCCTGAAGTTTTTTACACATCGTGTCTCGAATTTCCGTTTCCGAAAGCGCCCGGTTCCAAACGCGGAACTCGTCCATGATTCCCTTGAACCGGTAGTATGTCCCGTTGCTAAACCAATATCCGAGTTTGGCTACTTCCGAGGGGGAGTTGGAATTCATAGGCGTATCGGAATATCCTTCATAACTTCCTCCCATATTGACCCCGTTCACATAAATATCCATATTGGTTTTCCCTTTGAACACCACCGCGATATTCATCCACTTTCCCGTAGGGTCATTCATGAGCGCGGCCTTGGATCTTCGATAAGCCGGATTATTGCCCCCCAAACCATCGCCATAGGTCATGCCCACATGTTGGTGAGACGTAACTAACGCGACACCGTTATAGACCGAGGATCCATCCTGGCTGTCAAAAATCGGAACCAATGTGCTAATGGAAGGATCCGTATAAACCCAGACGGAAAGGGTCACGGGCAGTGCAAGATTGTCGTAAATATTGCCTAAGTCTACATAGTCATCTATGCCATCAAAACGAATTGCTCTGCCTGAACCTGCATTGTCTGTCTGACATAATCCGGCGAGGGAAGAAAAAAGGGCACAAAGGGCCACCAAATACTTATTCATAACAGGGGAAAAGACACGCAACTTGAATTGATTAAAACTGGGCTTAGGACAAAGATAAAAATTTGCGTCCAATCTGCGACGCACCGGCTCCGGGATGTGCCTTTTTCACTTTATTTGCCAAATAATTCCCCGTAAAGGGCCAGTATCCGCTCATGCGCAAAGATGTTGGCGATCCGGGACTTGTTCGACCCGCTATCCTGGATCACCTTTCCGGACGACACTTCCGCCAAGGCATGCCACTGAATATTCAACCGGGTCAGATCGGGAAGAGAGATGTTTTTATCATGGAAGAAAACGGGCTTGTTCATATACATCATCATCAAAATATTTCCATATCCCTGGGGACGAATGGTATTCATGATGAGGCCATCGGTTTTAGAAAGCAGCGTTAAATATTCTTCAAATTTCATATAGCGCTCCACAAATTCCAGAGTGCCCTGACGATAGTGAAGATTCTTCTTTAGGAATTTTATATAACGCGCATCACCATACGAGATGGGGATCAGCAGATGCGCCTTCACGCCTTTTTCGTCAAGATAATTTACAACCTCCAGGTGATTGTTAGCCGGCGAGCCCGAATTGCCAACGATGTACACTGGTATCTCACGATCTTCATTTTTAGCGGTGACCAACTCATCAATTTTATGATAGGCCTGATTGTTCTCATAAAAGAAGAAACGGAAATCCGCCGACAAGGGCAGATGATCTTTCGCAAAACGATACTCCTCCTCCATCCAGGTGAGCACGTTCTTTATTTTCGAAAAGGCCTGGCGGCGATAGGGCGTTTGCGTTAGTCTGACCTTTAGTTCGTAGAGAAATTTTGTTACCGACCAATCCTTATTGACGTAGCGTTGCCATGTTGCTGAACCGTAACAAAGTCTTTCCAGTTCTCTTAGATTGTAAAGATCACCACCCCACACCATCCAATGCAGTGCCTTGAATTTATTCTTGGCCACCCAGCGATACAAGAGGGGTGTAAAGTAGTGGATGAACACCTGGTCATACTGAGAAGTATCTCCAACGATTTCTGAGAACGAAGCAGAATTCAGTTTTGCAAACGGCAACTCGTAGCGGATCGTTTGGAGGCGTTTTGCATTTGTACGCACTACGATCCGATTGTTTTCCAATGCGCCGATCTCCTGGAGGTTATCGTAGAAAGCATTTATAAAACTGCTATCGGGAACGATGTGAAGATTCATGCTACGCGAAGAGGTTTGCCAGTTCGAGCGGTGACAAGGTTCTCCGGATCACACCAGGAACGCCGGCGATCACACAGTTGTCCGGCACATCCTTTGTGATCACGGCCCCTGCGCCAACCACCACATTCTGACCGACGCGTACTTTTGGCAGAATGACCGCATTGGTTCCCAACACCGAGTAGTCACCGATCGAGCAACTTCCCGTGATCCGAACGCCCGGCGACAACTCCACAAAATTACCGATAACACTGTCGTGGGACAGAATGCACCCCGGATTGATCAGACATCCGGAACCGATGGTGACATGACTGGTGATGATCGTTCCCGAAAGGATGTTACATCCGTCGCCGATCCTGTTTTCAAAACGCCCCATGTCGGTGTTGGGGCTCACGGTAGACGTGAGCTTCCCCCCGGCTTCCAAAAAACGTTGACAGAGCCGGTAGCGAAACACGGGGTTGCCCAGCCCGAGGGTGAATCGCAGATCACCCGTTTGTTGGAATACTTTTTTTACGTCCTCCATCGTGCGCAGCACGGGGAAGCGGTTCACCAATTTTTCCGGAACGGGGTTCGACAGGTCGTCGAAAAAATAGAGGTTCTCCAGGTCGTTGCATTGGGCCAGGATCTCCAGCACTTCCTTTGCAAAACCTTTGGCACCGGCAACGACCATGCTATATCAATTGTTTTGAACCCGCAAAATGATCCTGAAAATCATATCGATCTCCTCCGGCGACAGTGTGTCGTATAGCGGCAGACAGAGTACACGCTTCGCCACAGAATGCGTCACTTCACACGGCGCCTTTTTCTCCACATAAGGAAGATCCTCCAGCGACGGGAAGAAATAGCGGCGTGGTGTTACCCAGTTTTGCTGGAGCGTGTCCACGACGCGCAACAACAGGTCCTCGGAATTGAAGATCACCGGGTAATACGCATAGTTATACGTGACATGATCGGGCACC
>CBIHQM010000267.1:0-9621 GCA_966211885.1 uncultured Chryseolinea sp. | reverse complement strand
CCACGGGTACGCTGGCCTATTTAAGTCAATACAATTTTGTCATTTCGACAACGTTAACGTCTGTCGATAAAAAAGCATTGGGCGGGAATTTCAACAGTAAGTTGATTACAACGTTTGATCCTGCCGATAAATTTCCGACCATCTCCGACGAAGACCTGTTGACCTTGACGCAGCAACAAACCTTCAAATATTTCTGGGAGCTGGCCGATCCTGCCAGCGGTATGGCCCTCGAGCGCAAAGGTTCGGTGCCAACGGTGACCAGCGGTGGCAGCGGCTTTGGCATTATGGCCATCGTCGTGGCGATGGAACGAAAATTCGTTTCACGCACCGACGGCGTCGAGCGCCTCAACAAGATCGTGACGTTTTTAGAAACAGCCGATCGCTTTCACGGGGCCTGGTCGCATTGGATCAACGGCTCGACGGGAAAGGTCATTCCCTTCAGCACAAAAGACAACGGCGGCGACCTGGTAGAAACGTCGTTCCTCATGCAGGGTCTCCTCACGTCGCGTCAATATTTGCAACCCACCGACACAGTCGGCAACAATCTTATCCGCCGCATGACCAAACTCTATGAGGGCGTGGAATGGGACTGGTATCGCAAAGACGATCAGGAAGTGCTCTATTGGCATTGGTCGCCCAATTACAATTGGGATATGAATTTTGCCCTTTCGGGGTATTTTGAAGAACAGATCACCTACATACTTGCCGCCGCCTCGCCAACCCATGGCATCCCCAAAAGCGTCTACACCAACGGCTATGGAAAAAACGGCGCTATAAAAACAGGACAAAAATATTACGGCTACACGTTGCCGCTCGGAACACCGAGCCCTTTGTTCTGGGTTCAATATTCTTATTTGGGAATGGATCCCCATTTCAAAGACGACTATGCCGACTATTGGGAACAAAACGTGAATGCCACGCTGATCAACCATGCCTATTGTGTTGCCAATCCTAAAAACTACACGGGCTACAGCGACGTCTGCTGGGGACTGACCGCCAGCGACGATCCCACCACCGGCTATGATGCCCACTCCCCGTCAAACGACCAAGGGGTGATCACGCCTACGGCTGCGCTATCCTCATTTCCCTATGCACCCGAGGAGTCGATGAAGGCGCTGAAGTTCTTTTACTACACCCTGGGCGATAAACTCTGGGGGCCTTATGGATTTTATGATGCCTTCGACCTGTCGGAAGGTTGGGTGGCCAATTCGTATTTGGCCATCGACCAGGGACCGATCGTGGTCATGATCGAGAACTATCGCACGGGGTTGCTGTGGAATTTATTTATGTCGGCACCGGAAGTGCAGGCCGCCAAAACCAAATTGGAATTTAATTGACCTATACTGAATAACTCACAAAGATCTCCGCGAGGAGCCCAGCCTAAAGTACAGTCTCTCATTTTTGAGAGGCTTGCTTGGGTCTGGATAACGAGGCAAAATGATATTTGATCTTCGTAAATAGCTGCGCTCAACACCGCGAGCCGTTTGCACAAACTAAAAAATAACCAACGCATGAAAAGATTGATCTTCCTGTGGATGGCCGGGATGCTGATACTGACAGCCTGCCAAAAGAGTGCGCCCAAGTCATCCGGAAACATCGCCGGTCGTGTAGACTCCGTGCTGGCCCTGATGACGCTGGAGGAGAAGATTGGCCAACTCACCCTCTTCACCAGCGACATCGACGTGACCGGCCCGACCATACGCGAAAACTATCGCGAAGACATCAAGGCCGGCAGGGTAGGCGCCATCTTCAATGCCTTTGGCGCGGACTATACACGCAAGTTGCAGGAACTGGCCGTAAAGGAAACGCGTCTTCACATCCCGCTCATTTTTGGCTATGACGTGATCCATGGCCACCGCACCATCTTTCCCATTCCGCTGGGAGAGGCCGCCAGTTGGGATATCGCGGCCATGGAGCAGTCTGCCCGCGTCGCCGGCGACGAAGCTTCTGCCCAGGGACTGCACTGGACCTTCGCGCCCATGTGCGACATTGCCCGCGACCCCCGCTGGGGTAGGATGGCCGAAGGCGCAGGGGAAGATACCTATCTCGGCTCACAGATCGCCATCGCCCGCGTAAAAGGCTTTCAAGGCAATGGCATCGGCGACCTCCATTCGGTCATGGCCTGCGTGAAACACTTTGCTGCCTACGGCGCCGTCCAGGCCGGCCGTGATTATCACACCACCGACATGTCCGATCGCATGCTGCGCGAAGTGTACCTGCCACCCTACAAAGCGGCCATCGACGCCGGCGCAGCCACCGTCATGACCTCCTTCAACGAACTCGACGGCGTGCCGGCAACAGGAAATAAATACCTGATGACCGACATCCTCCGCAAAGAATGGAACTTCAAAGGTTTCGTGGTAACCGACTACACCTCCATCATGGAAATGATCCCCCACGGCATCGCCGAAGACACCGCCTCCGCTGCGGCCCTGGCCCTGGAAGCCGGTGTGGACATGGACATGCAAGCCGGCTTCTACAACAGCTCGCTGCAACGCCTGGTGAAAGAAGGCAAACTGAAAGAAGGGCTCGTGAACGAAGCCGTTCGCCACATCCTGACAAAGAAATTCGAATTGGGTTTGTTTGATGATCCCTACCGCTATTGCAATCCCGAACGCGAAAAGGCCACCATCATGAAACCGGAATACCTCACGGCATCACGCGATGTGGCGCGCAAATCCATGGTGTTGCTCAAGAACGATCAGCATGTGCTGCCCTTGTCGAAGACCACGCGATCCTTCGCGGTGATCGGCCCCCTGGCCGATGCAAAAAAAGAAATGATTGGTTCCTGGTCGGCCGCCGGCGAGGGAGCCAAGGCGGTGAGCATCCTGGAAGGTATTAAGGCTGCGGTAACTCCGTCGACAAAGATAGTATTTGCCAAAGGCTGCAACATCAACGACGACACTACCAAAGGATTTGCGCAGGCCCTGCAAGCCGCGAAGCAAGCCGACATAGTCGTGATGGCCCTCGGCGAAGCCGCGCTCATGACCGGAGAAGCGGCCAGTCGCGCCTCGCTCAACCTGCCCGGTGTGCAACAGCAATTGCTGGAAGCGATCTACAAGACTGGCAAACCCATCGTCGTGGTCCTGCTCAACGGACGACCGCTTACCATAAACTGGATGACCCAAAACAAGGTCGCCGTGCTGGAAGCCTGGTTCCCTGGCACAGAAGCGGGCCACGCCGTGGCTGACGTGTTGTTTGGTGACTATAATCCCTCCGGCAAATTGCCCGTCACCTTCCCGCGGTCGGTGGGGCAGATCCCTATTTTCTACAACATGAAGAACACAGGCCGTCCCATGGACCCCAACAACAAATACTCGTCAAAATATCTCGACGAATCCAACGCCCCACTCTTCCCCTTCGGCTATGGTCTGAGCTATACCACCTTCGAATACGGCGATGTGCAACTCAACAAACAGGAGATCACACAGCAGGAAGGCATCACCATCACCTGCAAAGTGAAGAACACCGGCAAACGCGAAGGAGAGGAAGTTGTCCAGTTGTACGTGCACGATCTCGTGGGAAGTGTAACGCGCCCGGTCAAAGAACTGAAAGGCTTTAAAAAGGTGATGCTGCAACCCGGCGAATCGAAAGAGATCAGTTTCACATTAACGCAGTCCGATTTGTCGTTCTACCGGAGAGACATGTCTTTTGGCACTGAGCCGGGTAAGTACGATGTGTTTGTGGGAGGGAATTCAGACGACTTGAAGAAAGCTTCGTTCACGTTGAAGTAGCAGGCATGAAAATTTAAACGCAGAGGCGTAAAGAGCATAGGGAAATACAAGTCTTTGTTCCTTCCCTTGCGTCCTTTGCGCCTCTGCGGTTTAATTCTTGATTAACCAATGCAATCCAAAGAACACCCAGCACAACGCTCTCATTAGCGGTCACCTCTTTCGTGCACTGTGGAAATCATCAACAAATTTAGGGAGCTCTGTAAGATGCTTGAGGTCGTGTTTTTTGGGGAGTTCCCTGGTGTCGCGAAAATCATAGTGCCTTACTTTCATGACGCAGTCGTATTCTCCAAGCACGTTGTCGAGCGTAATCAATCCGTAATAAGCCGCTTCATTGTAGTCATGTTTTGATAGATTTTCGGCATAGACAATGACATCCAGGGAGTCGCCATCAATAATGGGATCGAAAAACATTTTCGCGGGCGCAAATTCTATATCTCCAACGCGCAGGGAAAAACCTTCGGCAGCTCTTTGCCGAAACGCGGTTACGGTCCATTTATCGATCTTGGGCGCTTTCGAGACAATGGCTTGTACGATTGGAAACTTTGAACGGTCGCCTTCCGCTGAAATAACAATATCCCGCATGCCCTGAAATTCTCGCGATATTTCAACAGCAAGACCGTCTTCAATTTTTCTGAGTTGAGAGATAATGAGGTCTAATCTTTCATCCAATTCCGGGCCTTGGTCGGGCAAGTTTTCATATTTCGCCTTGTTTTCAATAAACCATTTCCAGAAGATATCAATTTTGTCCTCTGCCTTTGTTCCAGGCCTATTTTCTTGTTTTGCCTTCGCTGAACAACAAAACAGCATCAACGCGACACACGGAAGGAGAATGACTTTAGAAAGGAGATGCGACGAGGCGTTAGTAGAGTTTTTCATTGGATAAATCGGAGATAGGCAATTGAAAGGTTATAGAAGTTAATGTTTGATGATGGAATCCAGGAACTGGATCTTGTAAAACATCTTTGTTTGTACGGGCTTGTTTTTATACATCGCCGGTCGCCAATCCCTCGATGTTTTGATGAGTTGTTCGACCAGCATCTTATCGTAACCCTCGACGATACCTTTTAGTATTTTTACGTCTTCGATCTCACCTTTTTCCGTAACGATGAACGACATCAGGAAAGTCCGGGCGTTGTGAATATTATAATCATCCAAAGATTGCTTTCGAAGGTCTTCATCCAGGTTGTTCTTTTTATATCGAGGACTGATGTAATGGTTGCCCTGGTAGACGGGCTTTCCGTTAAATTCGCCAATTTGGTGCAGGTATTCCTCTTTTTGGTTTAAGTAATTCTCGGCCAGGAAATTCATTCTGCGAAATCCATACGAGACGAGCGTGAGGGAGGAATCGGTTAATTGCTCAATTTTCCAAGTAGCAAATCCGATTTTGAGTTTGTTTCCCTTGGTTGCCCAAGTTTGTTGATAATCATTCCACCCCGGGTGGAAGCTGATTTGCACCTCTGTGTTGTCGAATTCGTATCGAAGGTAAGCGGTATCGGGTTCTGGATCGGTTTCGCGGAGTTCTTCGACGGAAGTCTTTATCCACGATTTTTGTATTAATTTTTGTTGGGAGGAAACGGTCCCCGAGATCATCAGGAGGAGAAAGGGAAGAATTTGTCTCATCGTCGGCCAATTTTGATAGTGCAACGTCCAAGTTGGAAGAACGTGCAATATGTAAAATCTGAAACGCATCTAAAAGTGGGAATAGCAGCCCTCGGTTTTGGCACTGAAATTCGGTGGTTTCAAGGCGTTCCGGCCGGTTCAATAGCGGCTAGCTGGCGCGTTGGGTGGGTGTTGGGCCTATGCCATATAAAATACTTCCCGCAACGTGATCTGCACCGGCGACTCATCCGCATTTGTCTCCATAATATCTTTCATATACGCCCACCATTCCCGCATGACCGGATGGTCGCGAAGCGGGCCCAACACCGCAGGGTCCTCTACCTTCATCACTCCAAACAAAGTCAGCGACCCTTCATCCAAAAAAATCGAATAATCCTTGATCCCCGAATCCTTTAACAAATATTTCAGTGCCGGCCAGATCGCGTCGTGTCGCCGTTTATATTCTTCCACTTGGCCGGGAAAAAGTTTCATGGTAAATGCAAGTCGTTCCATAGGGCAATTTGATTCAGAAATTATTTCAGGGCGTTACCATAGCCCACCAGGATCACCGACAACAAAATCGTGAGGATCCCCGCTGCGATGGTGGCCCGTGTTTTTGGTTGCACGCCCTTCCACTCTTTGAGCAAGATCCCCCAGAGGTTTGCCACGAGGATGATAAACGCCATGTGCAGGATCCACGAACTGGCCCCATTGCCAAGTTTACTTTCGCCCATGCCGTAGAAAAAGAACTGGAGGAACCAGATGGTACCCGCCAGCGCGGCGAAGAAGTAGTTTTGAAGCAGGGGCGTTTTGGAGTTCGTGTAGTCACCGAACGTTTTGTTCCGCGCGTTCAGGATCATGCACCACACAAAATTAGTGGTGAGACCACCCCAAAGTAACACGACATAGATCACATTGTTCTGATAGAGGAATTCGCTGGTGGCGTCGGGGTTGGCGGCCTGCCAGAGCGCATTGGCCTGCTCGGCCATGGATGTGCCGGCCTCGATGCCATAGTTGAAACAGGCGCTGAGGATGCCCGAAAACGTGCACACGATCAGGCCTTTCACAAGGTTGAACTCTTTGATGCTTTCCTTCTTCTTTTCTTCGGGAAGTTCTTTTTCCTTCATCATGCCGGCCCGCCCGCAGAGATAGATCCCCACCAGGCAAAGCGCCACACCCAGCAGCACGACGCGGCCCCAGGAAGTAGTCATCAGTTCGTGGAAGCTGGTTTTGCCCACGGTGGGAACAAAATCGTAGTATATGGAAGGAACAATGGATCCGCATACCGACGTGAACCCCAGCAACACCGAGTTGCCCAGCGACATGCCCAGGTAGCGCATACCTAACCCATACGTTAGTCCGCCGATGCCCCACAGGATGCCCCAGAAATAGGTCCACCGGAGTGTGGAGCCGGAGGCTTGCGAAATGATGTCAAAAAAATGCGGGATGGTGAGCCAGGCGGCGAAGGGAGGGATGATGAGCCACGAAAAAAGACCGCCCACGATCCAATAGCTTTCCCACGACCATTGTTTTACCTTTTTAAAAGGAACATAGAAGCTACCGGAAGCAAACCCGCCGATGAAATGAAAAATGATACCGAAAATGACCTGCATAGAAGGGTAGAGTAAGGTTCAAGGGAACAAAGTGATCCAGGTAAAAATAGAAACTCTCCGCAAACGAAACCGTCATGAACTGTCTGCAAAAGAAAATACAGGCACCTGCTACCGCAACGCCCCAAAATTGGACGTCCCTGATTCTTTTTCTCCACATTCCGAAGGCATAAACCTTGCTTTTGGCTCCGGAAAGACGTTGGCATGCAAATCGTCGTGGCCTGAAATAAAAAAAGCTATGGAAACGCATAAGAAAATGAGCGGGACGGAATGGCTGGTGGAAACGGTCACCTGGGCGGTCTTGACAATGGTGCTGTTTTACGCATAAGAATCCACGGCTATTTCCGGCCGCAGAGCAAACGGTTTGGAAAGCCCATAAGAATTATCCGGGCAAAAAGAAGGCAACGGAAGGTCAGAAAAGCCAAAACGGAAGCCACACAACACCCCCCATGAATGCCCACCGTTGGAACAGTGTATTGAATATGAGGGCCTTAGTGCGAAACTTATCCATTAATTACCGATATTTCACAATCCTTCTAACTTTGTGCCGACAAAATCGACCATATGCTATTGGATTTTGAAAAGCCCATTGCTGCACTGGAGGCAAAACTTGAAGATATGAATCAGTTGGCCAGCGACAGCGACAAGGAAGTTCAGGCCGCTGTGAAAGCACTCGAAAGAAAAATTCTGGACCTCAAGCGGGAGACCTTCGAAAATCTCACGGGCTGGCAACGCGTTCAACTGTCGCGCCACCCGGATCGTCCCTATACCCTGGATTACATCTACGAGATCACGTCCGACTTCATCGAACTGCACGGCGATCGCACCGTGTCTGACGACAAGGCCATGATTGGCGGCTTCGGCACCATCGAAGGCCAAACGTTCATGCTCATCGGCCAACAAAAGGGTCGCAATACCAAACAGCGCCAAATGCGCAACTTCGGTATGGCCAACCCCGAAGGCTACCGCAAGGCCCTGCGCCTGATGAAGATCGCCGAGAAGTTCAACAAGCCCATCGTCACCTTCATCGATACCCCTGGCGCTTTCCCCGGCCTCGAAGCCGAAGAGCGCGGACAAGGTGAAGCCATTGCCCGCAACCTCAAGGAAATGTTCGGCCTCAAAGTGCCGGTCATTTGTATTGTGATTGGTGAAGGAGCGTCTGGTGGCGCGCTGGGCATCGCCATTGGCGACCGCGTGCTCATGTTGGAAAACTCTTGGTATTCCGTGATCTCCCCCGAAAACTGCTCCACCATCCTGTGGCGCAGCTGGGATTTCAAAGAACAGGCCGCAGAACTTCTCAAACTCACCGCCAAGGACATGCATGCCCTGAAACTGGTGGACGGCATCATCAACGAACCCCTGGGCGGCGCCCACACCGATGTGAAGTGGATGGCCAATGAGATCAAGCGCGTGATCCTCGAGACCACGAAAGAACTCTCGGCCCTCAGCCCCGAAAAGCGCATCGACCAACGCATTGATAAATTCTGTGCGATGGGTGTAGTGAAAGAATAATCAACGAAACGATATACCAAAGGCTGCAATGCAAGTTGCAGCCTTTTCTTTTTCAGAGACCCTAACCCGGAGCGCAACCCATGAACCTCCACGTGATCGACACCGGATTTTTCAAACTCGATGGCGGCGCCATGTTTGGCGTGGTGCCCAAATCCATCTGGCAAAAAACAAATCCTGCCAACGAACAAAACCTCTGCAACTGGGCCATGCGTTGCCTGCTTATCGAGGACGGAAACCGGACCATACTCATCGACAACGGCCTGGGCACAAAACAGGACGCGAAATTTTTTAGTTACTACTTCCTGAACGGAGACGCAACACTTCAATCGTCGCTGCATCGCGCTGGCTTCGAACCGGGCGACATCACCGACATGTTTCTCACCCATTTGCATTTTGATCATTGTGGAGGTGGAGTAGAAAGGAGAGGGGATAAACTGGAGTTGGCCTTCCCAAAGGCGCAATATTGGAGCAACGCCGACCACTGGCAGTGGGCCATCCAACCCAACGCACGCGAAAAGGCAAGCTTCCTGAAAGAGAACATCCTCCCCATGCAGGAAAGTGGCCACTTGAAATTTATAGACGTCCACGCACCGTCGCCGTTCTCATCGTTCGACATCCAATACGTTTCGGGGCACACCGATAAAATGATGATCCCCATGATCCGTTATAAAAATAAAGTGATCTGCTTCATGGCCGATCTGTTGCCTTCCGTGGGCCACATTCCGTTGCCCTATGTGATGGGCTATGACACGCGGCCGTTGATCACATTAGAAGAAAAGGAACGCTTTCTCAATGAAGCCGCCACCCACGGCTACGTCCTCTTTCTCGAACACGACCCGGAGAACGAATGCTGCACGGTGAAACACACAGAGAAAGGCGTTCGCGTGGATCAGACCTTCCGGCTGGCGGAAATTCTTTGATCAGTCGTTTGCTAAAAAAAATCATCACAGGTATAAATCACCATTAGAGACATGAAAATCGGATTGGTATTGTCAGGCGGCGGCGCGCGGGGGATCTCGCACATTGGCGTGTTGAAAGCATTGGAAGAATTTGGAGTGAAGGTCGACGTCCTGGCCGGCACCAGCGCAGGCTCCATTGTGGGGTCGCTGTATGCGTATGGTTATTCTGCCGACAAGATCATGGACATCATTCTCACCACCAGCTTT
>CBIHQM010000266.1:0-9632 GCA_966211885.1 uncultured Chryseolinea sp. | reverse complement strand
CCTTTTTTTTTAAAGAATCACGCCGGCCATTTATCCTTATCAAAGGCATGTAAGGATTTGAATTAATCTTAAGTAATTAGTCAGAGATATTGACATTACTTTAGGGGAATTCACGGCCCCATTCCAAATGAAAAACATAAATCTAAGAACCGTCTTACGATATCTGTATGATCAGCTCACCGGCAATTTCGCCGGCTTCCTCATCGGCGTATCGGCAACAGGCCTAGTGTCACATTTCTTCGAAACCCGGAGCATCAAAAACCTGTGGGGACTAACCGCAAAAAAGACGATCGTCAACAAAGAAACCTTTCACCAACTGGAATGGATCATATCGATCGTGTTTGGGTTCATTGTCTTCGAGATTGTAACCAAGGTGATCAAGGAAAGACTGGAGAGAAATTTCCCTAAAATAAAGATGGTTGTCTACCGGTGGATCATCCGAAAAGATCTCCACTCCAAAGTAAGGTCCTTCATCCAGGTAACGAAAGGCAAGAGCCTGGTTTTCTATGCAGGCGTTCACCAAGGAGTGAAACAATCTTTTAAAAATCGCTTCAAATCATAACGGCACGTAACGCAAGAGCCCATAAAAAAAGCCTGGATCACTCCAGGCTTTTTTATTTATTCCGATCACAGATCGAAGGCCGCCGCCGTTGGTGTCCCACCAACAACCTCTCTAAGCTACCTTCAACTTGCTATACTGAGACTTACTAAACTTCTCCTCCGCATAAGCGCGGGTAATCACCAAACGGTCGAGGTTCTTCTCCGAAGGCAACTCGAACATCGCATCATTGATGATCGCCTCGCAAATGCTGCGCAACCCGCGAGCACCCAACTTGAACTCCATCGCTTTCTCAACAATGAAATCAATCGCGCCATCTTTGAACTCGAGCTCGATGTTCTCCATATCAAACAGTTTCTTATACTGCTTCATCAAAGCATTCTTCGGCTCGGTGAGGATCTTCCGGAGCGCTTCGCTATCCAAAGGATTGAGGAACGACACCACGGGGAGACGTCCGATCAATTCCGGGATCAAACCAAAACTCTTCAAATCCTGCGCGGTGATGAATTGCAACAGGTTGTCCTTGTCTAAACCGGGATGGGCGTTGTCGCTTCCCGCCACAAAGCCGAGGGGCCGTGTGTTCAGACGGTTAGCAATGAAACGGGAGATGCCTTCAAACGCACCGCCGCAAATGAACAGGATGTTTTCGGTATTGACCGTGATCATTTTCTGATCCGGGTGTTTCCGGCCGCCTTGGGGCGGAACGTTAACCGCCGTGCCTTCCAGCAATTTCAACAGCGCTTGTTGAACGCCTTCGCCGCTCACGTCGCGGGTGATGGACGGATTGTCCGACTTGCGGGCGATCTTGTCGATCTCATCGATATAGACAATGCCGCGTTCAGCAGCTTCAACATTATAATCAGCCGCCTGGAGCAGGCGGGTCAAAATGCTTTCAACGTCTTCGCCCACATAGCCGGCTTCCGTCAACACGGTGGCGTCGGCAATACAGAAGGGCACTTGCAACAATTTGGCCAGGGTGCGGGCCAGGTAGGTTTTGCCGGTACCGGTTTCGCCGGCCATGATGATGTTCGACTTCTCGATCATCACATCGCTGTCGAGTTTCCGTTGCATCAACCGCTTGTAGTGGTTGTAGACGGCCACCGACATGATCTTTTTGGCTTCATCCTGGCCAATCACATACTCATCCAGGAACTTCTTGATTTCCATGGGCTTGATGAGCTTGAAATTGGGGGAAAAACCGGCTTCGGTCTTGCTTTTCTTTTCCTCGCCCAGGATCTGGTTTGCCTGGGTCACGCACTTGTCGCAAATGTGCGCGTGGATGCCGGAGATCATCAGGTCAACATCTTTCTTGCTTCTGCCGCAAAATGAACAGGTAACTTCAGCCATAACTTAAAGGAATTTAAAATAAAACCGATGTGCCAAACTCACTACAAAAGTAGTGAATATTTGGCACATCGGTGTGAAACGGATATGGGGCAAAAAGGATCAGATCTTCTTGCGCTCCAGCACTTCGTCGATCAGACCGTACTCTTTGGCCTCTATCGAACGCATCCAGTAGTCGCGATCAGAGTCTTTTTCCACTTTTTCGTACTTCTGGCCGCTGTGCTTGGCGATGATGTTGTACAGGTCTTTTTTCACCTCCAACGTTTGTTTCAGGCTGATTTCCATGTCCGACGCCTGACCCTGCATGCCGCTCATGGGCTGGTGGATCATGATGCGGGAGTGGGGCAGACCCGATCTTTTCTTGGCCGCACCGGCGGTGAGCAACACGGCGCCCATAGAGGCGGCCAGACCCGTACAGATCGTGGCCACGTCGGGGTTCACATACTGCATGGTGTCGTAAATGCCCAAACCGGCATAAACTGACCCACCCGGGCTATTGATGTACATGATAATGTCTTTCTTGGGGTCCGACGACTCCAAAAACAGCAATTGGGCCGTGATCAGGTTGGCGATCTGGTCGTCGATACCCATGCCCAGGAAGATGATACGGTCAGAGATCAGCCGCGTAAACACATCGATGGCGCGGAAATTCCCAGGACGCTCTTCGATGACGTACTGGGTCATGTTTTGGATTTTTTGTGCGTAACTGTCGATCGTATTGCCGCTCATGCCCATGTGGTGAACAGCATACTTTCTGAATTCATTGTTATAGTCCATAATTTGAGGTTTATGATACGATTTTTTTTGAGGTAGGATGCCGGCGTGCTTGCTCGCCGTAGAACAATCATAGGCATCCTGATGCTAAAATACAACCCTATAACCCCCTTAAAAAGAAAATGGTTTTAAGTTGCCTTAAAACCATAGTCGTGTAAAGTTATTATTTTATTGTATCCCGGCAGACACTGGCCAGCCGGTGCCATTTTCTTAGTGCTTGTGTTCTTCGACGATCTTCTTGAACTCGTCCACGGTCACCTTCTTTTCCTGTACGGTGATGTGCTCGCGGATGTACTTCAGGATCTTCTCCGAACGCAGTTGGTTGTAGAGCTTCATGAAGTTCTGGCCGTTCTCGTTTTGCAGATAGTTGTCGGCAATGGCGTCGAGCTTGTCGCCGAGCTGCTCAGCAAATGCATGGCCACCGAATTGTGAGATGATCAGGTCTTTGGCTTTGGCGCGCACTTCGTCGGCTTCTACGGTGATCTTGTTGTCGTCGGCAATGCGGTTTTTCACCAGGTCCCACTTCAGACCGCGCTTGTAGGCTTCAAATTCCTGGCCCAGCAGCACTTCGTCGGTCACCTGACCCTGGCTGCTGGATTTCAACCAGGCCTTCAGGAAATCGTCGGGCAGGTTAATGGACGTGTTGGCCACGAAATGATCTTCGATGTGGTGCTCCAGGAAATGGTCCGACTCGCGCTTGTAGTTCTCGCCGATCGTTTCCTTGATCTTGGCAATAAATCCGGCTTCGTCCGTCACAGCATCCTTGCCAAACACGCGGTCGAACAATTCGATGTTCAATTCGGCGGGTTCGGTGCGGCTGATGGTCTCCACCGTGAGAATGTATTTTCCTTTCTTAGCTTTTGCTTCCTCGGGAGAAACGCCCAGTACTTGAGCTTTCAAATTCTCGTCCGAAAAAACTTTGTCGATGTCAAATTCGATGGCATCGCCCTTCTTCACACCGATAAATTTCTTCTGCTCTTTCTTCTCTATTTTATCCACAGCGATAAAAGATTGCTCGCGGCTAAAGTCGCCGTCCGCCTCTTTCAAGGGACCGAACAAGTTATCGTCGGCCTCGCTCGTTTCGGGATAGTTCACTTTGCCAAAGCGTTTCTTCAGGTCGCTCACGGTTTCGTCGATGGTCTTTTGGTCCACTTCGATCGGGTACGACTGTACTTTCACTTTGGAAGAAAGTTCATAAGGGAAATCATCGACCATACCGATCTGGTATTCGAACTCAAAATTCTTTTGAACCTCCCAATCGATGGTCAGGGCCTTCTCCGTGTTGGGGAGGGGTTCGCCCAGGATCTTGAGATTATTTTCTTTGATATAGTCAGAAAGCTTGTGTGAAAGCAGATGATTGATCTCGTCCACGAGGATGGATTTGCCAAACATTTTCCGGATCACGCCGGTAGGAACCTTTCCTTGACGGAAACCTTTGATGTTTGCTTTGCGAGCGTAATCTTTTACTTTTTCTTCAACGTTGGGTTGATAATCACCTTCGGTTAATTTAATTTTAATTAAACCTTCGGTGTTGTTCTTTTTGTCTAATGTAATTTCCAAAGTTAAGTTGTTTATTGTTTTACCAGATAAACCAAGAACCCTCAACGCCCGTGCTGATTAAAGAAACGAACATCAAGGGTTCAATGGTGCGGATGGAGGGACTCGAACCCCCACGCCTTTCGGCACCAGATCCTAAGTCTGGCACGGCTACCAATTACGCCACATCCGCAAAAGGAGGGCGCAAATTTATGGAATATTCACAAATAAGAAATAGTTTGTATTTGTTATCAGAAAAAAGTCATTTTTACTCTTAACGACTTACAAAAACCGCTCAAACACACCAAATCTGCCGTAAATAATGGTAATAGACGCCGAACTGGAGAAGAAAGAGATCATTAACCGTTACAGGAGATTACTGCGCAAAGCCAAGCCCATCCTCAAGGATGGCGACGCCAAGCTGATAAAGAAAGCCTTCACCATCTCACTGGAAGCCCACAAAGACATGCGACGGAAGTCGGGCGAGCCCTTCATTTTCCACCCCCTGGCCGTGGCCGAAATTTGCGTGGAAGAGATCGGCCTGGGAACCACTTCCATCATCGCGGCCCTCATGCACGACGTGGTGGAAGACACCGACATCGAGCTCGCCGACATCGAAAAGATGTTTGGCAAAAAGATCACCCGCATCATCGACGGACTCACCAAGATCCGCGGCGTCTTCGAATACGGCACCTCCCAGCAAGCCGAGAACTTCCGGAAAATGCTCTTCACCCTGTCGGACGACGTCCGGGTGATCCTCATCAAACTCGCCGACCGCCTGCACAACATGCGCACGCTCGACAGCATGCCCCGGAACAAACAGCTCAAGGTCGCCAACGAAACCATCTACCTCTACGCCCCCCTGGCCCACCGCCTGGGATTGAATGCCATAAAAACTGAGCTCGAAGACTTGTACTTGAGGTTTACGGACCGGCCCGTCTACAACGGCATCGCCGAGAACATCGACGCCACCCGCGCCGTCCGCACCAAGTTCATCAAACAATTTATGGTGCCCATCAAAGACGAGTTGGACAAGCTCAAGATCGAATACGAGATCAAAGGCCGCCCCAAATCGATCTACTCCATTTGGAACAAAATGCGGAAACAGAACATCCCGTTTGAAGAGGTGTTCGACCTGTTTGCCATCCGCATCATCCTCGACACCACCGTGGAATATGAAAAAGCGCTTTGCTGGCAGGTATATTCCATCGTCACAGACTATTACACCCCCAACCCCGACCGGCTCCGCGACTGGATCAGCACACCCAAATCCAACGGCTATGAGTCGCTGCACACCACCGTCATGGCCAAGAACGGCCAATGGGTGGAGGTCCAGATCCGCAGCAAACGCATGGACGAAATTGCCGAAAAGGGCTATGCCGCCCACTGGAAATATAAAGACCGCGACACCACTGCCGAGTCCAACCTCGAAAAATGGCTCGCCCGCGTCCGCGACCTGCTGGAACAAAACAACCACTCGGCCCTGGACTTTGTCGACGATTTTCGCGGCAATCTTTTCAGCGAAGAGGTATTTGTTTTTACCCCCAAAGGCGAACTCAAAACCCTGCCCTACGGGGCCACGGCGCTGGATTTTGCCTTCGAGATCCATACCCAGGTCGGCTCCAAATGCATCGGCGCCAAGGTCAACAACAAGCTGGTGCCCATCAACTATGTGTTGAAGAACGGCGACCAAATCGAGATCCTCACCTCCCAAAAACAAAAGCCTCACGAAGACTGGCTGCGGTTTGTGGTGAGCTCCAAGGCAAAGGCCCGGATCAAGGACGAGCTGAAGGAAGACAAGCGGAAATCTGCAGAAGAAGGCAAGGAAATACTCGCCCGAAAGCTGCGCCAGCTCAAGGAAGAGCCCACGCAGCAGTTGCTGGAGCAAATGCGGGAATATTTCAAGGTCCCCGCCAATTTCGAACTCTACTATAGAGTGGGACGCGGCTTCATCACCTCGGCCGACATCAAGAAATTTGCCGAAAACAAGCCCGCATCCCCTATAAGGGCCCGTCCTAATGCGCAGGTGGCCGATGCCAAGTCGATCGAACAGGAGATCAAACAAGCCAAGGGCCGCTACGAAGACATTTTGCTGATTGGCGAAGACATGGACGTGGTGGACTATAAATTGGCCAAATGCTGCACGCCGATCCCCGGCGACGATGTTTTTGGTTTTGTGACGGTCAACGAAGGCATAAAAATACACCGCACCAACTGCACCAACGCCCCCGAGTTGCTCTCCCACCATGGCAACCGCGTGGTAAAGGCCAAGTGGACCTCCCAGCACGAAGTGGCCTTTCTCACCGGCCTCAAGATCCTGGGCACCGACCGCGTGGGGCTCATCAACGACGTCACCAAGATCATCTCCGAGGAGCTGAAGGTGAACATGAGTTCCATGTCCATTCACACCGATTCCGGCATTTTTGAAGGCGAAATCATGCTTTATTTGAACGATACGCGGCATATGGAGCAGCTCATCGAGAAACTCCGCAGCGTGGAAGGCGTGGTAAAAGTGAGCCGATTTGATTCAAAAGAGTAGGCCGTAATTATTTTATCCTGCTATCTTTGCCCGTTATTTCAAATGGCACTCAACACCAAGATATACGACGAGGTAAAGAAAATCTTCACAGCCTACCTGGAAAATAAGGAGCTGCGCAAGACCCCGGAACGCTATGCGATCCTGGAAGAGATCTATTCCCGCGACGGCCACTTTGACGTGGAATCGCTGTATATCAGCATGAAAAACAAAAACTACCGCGTAAGCCGGGCCACCGTATACAACACGCTGGACTTGCTGGTGGAGTGTGACCTGGTGAGCAAACACCAGTTTGGCAAGAACCTGGCACAATACGAGAAGTCCTACGGCTACAAGCAACACGACCACCTCATTTGCACGGAATGCCACAAAGTAGTGGAGTTTTGCGATCCGCGGATCCAGAACATACAAAACACGGTGGAGGAGATCCTGCACTTCAACGTCATGCACCATTCACTCATATTATATGCCTCGTGCACCCGGGTGAATTGTGAGAACAAACGGGAAGCCGCCGCCCTCAACAACTTAAATGGAGTATGACTTTCAAACACGAAATAAAGAACAATAGCCTCATCCTGAGGCTGTCCGGTGACCTCATCGGAGAAGACAGCGGCGCCTCGGTGATCGAAGTGGTGACCGATGCCATCCAGCAAAAAGCGTTGACGTGCATTGTCGACATCTCCGGCCTCCGCTACATCAACAGCAGTGGAATTGGGGTGCTCATTACCATTCTCACCAAGTTCAGAAACAAGGGAGGAGAAGTGTATTTGATGAAACCCTCCGAAAGCGTCCAGAAATTATTGGTGATCACGAAGCTGAACGCCATTTTTCAAATCGTTCAGACGGAAGCAGAAGTGATTAAGTAAATCCAAAGAAAATTTAAGATTCAGAGATGTCTAAGGTAGATGTATTATTGGGCCTTCAGTGGGGCGACGAAGGTAAGGGAAAGATCGTGGACGTATTGGCGCCTCAGTACGATGTAGTGGCAAGATTTCAAGGAGGCCCCAACGCCGGCCACACGCTGGAGTTCGACGGCATCAAACATGTATTGCATCAAATCCCTTCCGGCATCTTTCGCGAGAAAACGAAGAACATCATCGGCAACGGCGTTGTGCTGGATCCGTTTGTCTTTAAGACAGAAATAGAAAAGCTTCAGAAGTATAATCTGAATGTAAACGCCAACCTCTTCATCTCGAAGAAGGCCACGTTGATCCTGCCCACGCACCGCTTGCTGGACCAGGCCTACGAAAAGGCCAAGGGAGACGATAAGATCGGTTCGACGCTCAAAGGCATCGGTCCCACCTATCAGGACAAGATCGGCCGCCAGGGATTGCGTGTGGGGGATATTCTTTCGGATAGATTCCAGGAGAAGTTCAACAAGCTCACCGACATCCACTTCAAGATCCTGAAAGATCACGACATTCAGTATAACTGGAATGAATTGAAGGAACAGTTTTTAGAAGCCATCCAATCGCTAAAAACTTTCAACCTCATCGAAAGTGAATATTTTCTCAATAAAGAATTAAAAGCCGGCGCCACCATTCTGGCGGAAGGCGCACAAGGCGCATTGCTGGATATCGATTTTGGAAGCTATCCATTTGTGACGAGTTCAAATACAGTGACCGCCGGTGCATGTACCGGACTGGGTATTGCTCCGCGACACATCGGCGAAGTATACGGCATCTTTAAGGCGTATAGCACCCGCGTGGGAAGTGGACCTTTCCCCACGGAGCTCATGGACGATGAAGGTGAATTGATGCGCAAGGAGGGAAGAGAATTCGGTTCTACTACGGGAAGACCGCGTCGTTGTGGATGGATTGATATCCCTTCGCTGAAATATTCCATCATGATCAACGGTGTCACACAACTTTTGATGATGAAAGCCGACGTGCTCAGCATTTTTTCGACCATAAAAGCGTGTACAAAATACCAGTTGGCCGACGGATCGATCACCGATATGGTGCCTTATGAACTGGTCAACGAAAAAATTACGCCGATTTATACAGAATTAAAGGGCTGGAGCACCGATCTGAATTCCAACGGAGTTTCGAAACAAAATTTGCCGGCCGAGCTCGATACTTACATAAAATTCCTGGAAGCCGAGCTCCAGGTGCCCATTACGCTGGTTTCTACGGGTCCCGATCGTACCCAGACCGTATACCGGAAAGAGAAAATTATGTAATTTTTTTTGATCACCCCTTGCGCAGGTGGGGGTGAAAAGATACCTTTGCATCCCCTTTCAGAAGGATCGGGCGAAACAGAGTGAATCAGGGTGCTCAATAAGAGATTAGAGATGTAACCCCACCTATCCGCCAGCTGGCGGATAACACGTTCTTTGAATGGATGATAATTGATAGCGGACCCACGAGAACTACAGCCGCGAGGTTGGGGTTTTTGTGATTAATTCTTTAAGAAAAGAAAAGATAAATGAGAGTCTAGGAATTCAGACAATTATTGTAGTCTGGCGAGTACTTGATCTGGTGAAAGCTGGGTGAGAAAAGCTAAGGCGTATGTATCTGATGAAAGTCGGATATGTTAAAGTTTATTACAATGGAGAGTTTGATCCTGGCTCAGGATGAACGCTAGCGGCAGGCCTAATACATGCAAGTCGAACGGTAAATATTTAGCAATAGATATGAGAGTGACGTACGGGTGCGTAACACGTATGCAACCTACCCTTTACAGGCGGATAGCTCGGGGAAACTCGAATTAACCCGCCGTAACATATCGGAATGGCATCATTTTGATATTAAATCTACGGAGGTAAAGGATGGGCATGCGTCTGATTAGTTAGTTGGCGGGGTAACGGCCCACCAAGACGATGATCAGTAGGGGAACTGAGAGGTTGATCCCCCACACTGGCACTGAGATACGGGCCAGACT
>CBIHQM010000265.1:0-9666 GCA_966211885.1 uncultured Chryseolinea sp. | reverse complement strand
CGCTTGTTCCCAGCTGGGCCTACGCCTATCTTGGGCCTGGCAAGGGCTTGTGGGGTTTGGTTTAAGCCCTGTTGGTAACATGCGGGGCCCCCGCGGCCCCGGAGCGGAGCTATGAAATGCGCGAAAGGATTAACACACTAACCTGCACTATCGCACCAAACGTTCAGTACAAAATATAGCGGATACGCGATACGCAAGAACGCGCTCTTAATCAACTATTCCCTCCATCCCTCAACAACCAAATCCACAGACTCCTTAACCCTCAAATCACTATTATATTTCTCCACCCATTCCATTGGAATCTCCTTATACCCAAGCAGCGTCCCAATAATTTGCCCGGTCATCGAACATGTCGTATCCGTGTCGCCTCCCATCCTGACCAACTCCCCGAATATCTGATCCGCTCCAAGTTTGCCAATCTGTTGTGCCGCAAACACAGAAACAGGAACTGAATCAACGACATAACCCGTTGGCTTAAAGCGCTGCCCTACTTCGGCAAGGGACAGCTGTTTCAATTCTTGCAACTCCAATAATCTATCTCTGACATTCGTATCGGGCAATTCGTCAACGATTTTCTCAATTAAATCCTGATCGCCTTTCCATTCACCATCAAGCGCATTTCGTATGGAGTAATAGATTGCTAATCCGCCCGTGTAGGCTTCATCATTTTTATGCGTAATCGAACAGACATCTTTAATGGTCATCCGGCTCATGTTTCGTTTGAAGGCAAGCGGTGCAATCCTCATCGCGGCACCATTTCCTGCAGCGCGTTCGCCCGTATTTCCAACCAACGCCCAATGACCTCCCACTTGCAATTCTCTCAGCGCTTTTAAAGTGCTGGATCCTAATCCCGTTAACTTCCGCCGGTTAAACCACTCCAAAAATTTCATGGCCACCCGCTCGGGCCTAACCTCTTCGGAATCATAGATTGCCTCACAAGTAGCCAACGTCAATTGTGTATCGTCAGAGACCGACCAATCAAAATCATAGCTTACTTTTTCAACCGCCCCATTCCCCTCAAACCGGCTCCCGATCGAATCGCCAATCGCCCCCAACACCAAACAACCCTTTAATTTTTCCCTTAAACTCATGAAGACTTTCAATTATTATATACATCGGCCGTCTCAATCACGCAGATGGCTCCCCAAAGCAAGGTCTCACTTTTTTTCTACTTCCAAAGAATTTACTTCCCTAATCCCACTCCACTAAGTCAAACGCTCATTACAAACCCACACCCGTCCCCAAACGCACACCCTAACCCACCCCCACACCCAACTCACACCCTAACCCACCCCCACACCAATTCCAGCATGTTCCCATCAGGGCCTAAGCCTATCTTTGGCCTGGCAATGGCATGCGCGGATAGGGTTAAGCCCTGATGGGAACATGCGGGGCCCCCGCGGCCCCGGAGCGGAGCTATGAAATGCACGAAAGCATTTCGCACTAAGTCGAACTATCGCACCGAACGTTCAGTACAATTGCATTCTCTCCTTCAACAACCCTCATCAAAAAAATCAACTAATCCTTTCCCAAACCAAAGTCCGAACAACCCCCTCACCCTCCGGCGTCGACGTCTCCAACTGAATCGTCAACCGATTATTCTCAACCTTCAAATTCCGATAAACCGTCATCCCAATATTGGCAGCCGTGATAGACCCAACAAGAGTATGTGCAACTGTCCCGGTCCTCTTATCCACCACATACGTTCCAAAATATGCATCATAACCGCCCACTGCGCTGGTATTATTTTGACCCGCGCTAAACACCGGTTGACCGGACCCCTCTGTGCGGTCGCGCTTCATAAACTGAGCCGAAAAACGATCCTTTGCATACGAAAGAATCCCGATCGGATCCGACCCCAACACGGGATCGATCCGCCGCTGTCCATCTTTTGTATAATCCTCACGCGAAACCAACCACCAGACACCCTGCATGGCGGTCGATAGACTCTCGGGAGATGCTGAAGAAACTGGAGTGCTCATAGGACTTGTTTTTTCTCTTCTAAGGTATCAACGCTTTCAGAATTTTCCAGCTTTTTCGGAAAGGCCTTCGATTTTGTTTACTAAACTTTTTCAGGTTTATCGATCACCCGAAAGGGTTATTGCTTGCCCGCGATTTAAATGAGTACATTTAAATGTCGTTCTCCTTATAAATATCGTTCTCTTTATAAATCGTCTTGCTATGAAACGCCAACAACCCTCTGCACAAAAACGATCGAGTTTTCATAAGCTATTTTTACAAACAAACAAAGCCTTGTTGATGACGCTAATGTTTGGATGCCTCGCCACCACGTCGTTCGTTTCCTGCAAAGATGATGAGGGAGAAAAGGGTACCGTCGGCGACACCGAATTCAAACAGAAAATGCGAGACTTCGTGATCGGCATAAGCCAATATGCCAAAGCTGCAAATCCAACCTTCAACATCATTCCACAAAACGGGATCGAACTGGTCAGCACCAACGGCGACAATTCCGGCGCACCCCACACGGCCTATTTAAATGCCATCGACGCCAACGGCCAGGAAGATCTGTGGTACGGCTATGACAACGACGACCAGGCTACACCCAACGACGTGCGCACCTATTTGAAAGCGCTATTGGATATTTCAAAGAACGCCGGCAACACCATACTGGTAACCGACTATTGCTCCACGACTTCAAACATCGAAGACTCCTATCTTCAAAACGGCAACGCCGGCTATGTCTCCTTTGCCGCCACACAAAGAGAACTGAACGTCATCCCAACAGTTCCGAAACCGATCCACGGAGAAAACAACGCGGTGGTGACGTCGTTGTCGCAGGTAAAGAATTTTTTGTATCTCATCAACCCGGCTGATTTTCCCACCAAAGCAGATTTCATAAACGCGGTGAAAGCCACAAACTATGATCTTCTGATCATGGACTTATTCTTTACAGATGGCACAGCCTTCACAGAAGCCGAAGTGGCGCAATTGAAGAGCAAGGCCAACGGCGGAAAGAGACTGGTCATTTCGTATATGTCCATCGGCGAAGCGGAAGACTATCGATACTATTGGCAAGCCGCCTGGAACACCACCAAGCCCCCCTGGATGGATGCCGAAAATCCGGATTGGCCGGGGAACTTCAAAGTGAAATACTGGGACCCGGAATGGCAGCACATTATTTTCGGCAACGACCAATCGTATCTGAAGAAAATATTAACTGCGGGTTTTGATGGCGTTTACCTGGACATCATCGATGCCTTTGAAGTTTATGAGTGAGGGTTGCGGAGGAATTGCTGTGTCGGCATTGGCGAAATGTTCTTGACGAATCCCGGACATACTTCAAATCTTACAGGGCAACACTGCCCAAGCATGATGAGAAGCCAACAACCAATACGATGCCTGCGCTCAGAAAAAATGCCCGGCCCAGGGCCTTGTCGTGTCTGAACACAAAATAAATTCCAAGCCCGAAATTTAGAAAAACGTGGATCGTGATACAGAACGCGGCCAAGATCAGAATGCCAAGCTCGGCTTCACCCGTGCCTTTGTTGCTGATATAGATGAATATCATGTAGCAAAACAAGATCAATAGATTTATGCCTGCTACTTTACCTAGTTTGTTCATAGTGGACCGTGTTTATGGCTCGTTGTTAAAGCAATTCTTCAATGACGGAGGCAAAGGTTGATGGTGTGATCATGATAGACATAGTTTTTTTCAATCCGCCTGCACGATAAGTTTAGATGGCCTTAAGGCAAGGAAATATACCGTTTTATAATAGTAGAATAACCCGGCGAGACACGCCAGTTGAATGGTGGTGATGCCGATGGTGAAAAAATGCGCAGGTTTTATCCATTCGATGAACAATCTGAAAACAAGATAGCCGATCATAAACATTTTGAACCTCACGCCATTGGCAAGTGCAACCCGTTTTTCGATTTGAACAAGACTGATCCAGAGGGCAATAAGGAACGCAATTTCATAGAGGGCTATGGGGTGGCGAAGCAAGCCATCGCCCAAATCCATGGCCCAGGGCAGGGATGAGGCAACGCCGAAGGTAGGCTCCGTGACGCCCGCCAAAAAACATCCCACCCTCCCGATGATCATGGCAAGGATAAGGGGATAGGTGAACAGGTCGCCCGAAGAAGATTTTTCATTCAGTATTTTTTTTGTGAGCTCAACCGTGATCAATGCACCCAATAAGCCGCCAACGATGGTTTTATTGGCGTAGAAATAAATCACCGGAGCAGGGGAGTTGATGAATTGGATCGGATCTTCCAGTGAGCCCAACAGTCTCGAAAAGAAGAACGCTCCAAATGCGGCCGCAATGATGATCCAGATGCGTTTGGTTTCCGGAATGGGGTCTGACTTTGTCTTTCTCAGGTAAACAAAATACCGGTAGCCCACAAAGAAGGCAAGGGTTTCAAAAAAGAGATGCGCCTTCATGCTGAAACCGGGAGAACTGAAGGGCAAGGGATAAGGCATGTTGCAGACTTGTCAAATTCTCGTGCTGATATGATTTTCACGGCGTGCGGAATGGATCCATCCGGGCAACCGTGAAATCACACGATCAGGAAATCTTGTGAAAAATGGTGAGATAAAGAAATTAATGTGAATTTTTTTCCGGAATTTCCCCGGACAGCTTTGTGGCGAGGATCGTTCAAAGGCTGTTTCTCTTGTTATCTTCTTGTCTTAATTACCGTCGCATGGAATTTCAACCCGATTTTTACGATTATGATTTTCGCGCCATTTACGATACTATAAAAGAGCACTATCCCATTGAAGGAGGACTTAAACAATATACACGGGAGACCCTTAAGACCTTTGATGGCTATAAAAAGATAGACCAGCTTGTCGATGAGAATTTCTTTAAGAAGAAGAACTACAAAGAACGTTGGACCGCGTTTCAAAAGTTTTTGAAGAAATCGATGGACAGGAAAATAGACAATACGCACACCTTGGTGAATACTTGTTTTAGTGGAAGCGTTATGGTCGATGAACTGGTGACCCCGGAGTATTCAAAGAAAAAAATGCTGCATTATTTCATTAGTATCCTGGGTCCGTACTACAGTATTTATGCCATGGATCGTTCGGAAGTGAAGCTGCCGACAAAGATGGGTCTATCTAAAAATGAGGAACCCCGCATCCATTCCTATTACGCCGACCATGTTGCAACAGTCTCTCCCGTGTTTGAGTATGAATTGACGTTCCTTCAATTGCAGACTAAAATTAAAGAATGGTTCCCCACTTATAAATTTATTCCTTGCGATGTCGGCCTTTCCACCATCGATGGCATCTCGGCCTACGTCCAGACATTTGGTGGTGACATCGATACGCACAGCGATTCAATTTATACGGGACTGTTCGGGTCAGCCGTGCCCCCGAGATGCCCGCTGCGTGGAGATAAACGATTTGGTTTTTCGGAATGGATCAAACCGTTTTCAAAGACAGAGACCGAACTGCTTGAAGTATTGAAGCAACACATCGCGCAAACGGCCAGCCCGCCGGTGCGAGAGCAAACTTCCCTTCACAAAGTATGGAAGCTAAAGCACTGGAAACTCGCGCCGACGGCACAGAAACCACAGGGCATGTTTGGAATGGAGATGATTGACGTCATGGATTTAACCGATAGCGGGAAAGTTATATGTGCCACTGGAAAGAGAAGGGTTCCTGAAATAAGCGACTACAAAATGGAGGGTGACAATTTGATCTTCAATGCACTCGTATTCTATAAAATTCTCCGGATTTCCCCTAGCGAATTGGAGGTTGTTATGCATGTCGATATAGCGGCTGGATCCATCGCCATCAAAGGAGCACTTTGTGAAATAACCTATGAAGCAATGACCGAATGGAGCGATTTGTAGTTGGCCGATTCGCTTGTGAGAATCCGATTTTATTGCGTTGAGAATCACTTCACTTTTGGTAGCCTGATCGTCTGGCCATCGTCAAGCACATAGATCAAATGCGTCACCTTGCCTTTCGGGTCTTTGCCAAACCGGGTGCGGATTAAATCATCCTTTACCATGTATGTAGAATCGTCCACGGCAAACATGGGAATACCTTCTGTGTCGGGGTTCTTGAAAAAAAGCGTATCGCCCCTGACATAGATTGAGTTGATGACAGTGGGCATTCCATTGGTGGGAGACCATCGGTAGTCTCCGGTATAGCCGGCAACGATCTTGGGTTGTTTGGCGAGTGGTTTAAAATAGTTTTTGTGCTGCGGACTGATATTGATGGCCGCCATCTTCCATTGGCCATCGCGAAGGGCAAAAGTTTTTGTGATGCGAATCGTATGAATGATCGTATCATTATTGATATGTTCCGTCGGAGTTTCCAGGTAACTTAAAATGGCCGTTGTTCCGTAGAGGTGAAATCTGACATCCCGGCGAGGTGTTGTGACGCCATTCAATAAATCGCGCGCCAACGCGTCGGCCGACTCCACATACCATTCGTTGTAGGTCGCCACGACGGAGTCTTCGCACAAATTTTTGTATTGCTCAAGGTTCTGCTTGCCCAATCGCGCCGCCCGCATAAGGGAGTCGATGCCTAATATGGCTCGCTTGGCCGTGGCATAATCAACGGCGTCGTCGCGACGTGATGGAGCGCAAGCGCTGATCGCGAAAAGTATGATGGCGAGTTGACAGGAGTGTTTCATAAGCTAAATAGGTAGGCCGTCGTCGAAGCTCCAAATACTTTGCTCATCTAATTTAGGCTTTCGAAAGCTTCTCTCCTAAGGGCTATGGGAATTCGGCGCGCCCTGCTGAGCGGCACACGGACATCTTCATAGGTAACGGGCTACCGCGCGAGGCATATGCTTCCCTCAACAAGTCCTGGAATAAATTATGACGTTTCATTTTTTCCACGCCGCCAAAGTTTCTAAATTAGGATGGGCACTGAGTGGTGGAGCCCGTTTCGTGCGATCCTACTAAACCGTTTTATCATGGAAAAGACCATCCGCACACTAATTGTCGACGATCACGGCCTGATGCGGCAAGGCATGATCTCCATGCTTGGAAACGTACCCGGCATCGAGATTGTCGGCACCCTCGAAAGTGGCGAAGGCGCTGTGAACTTTGCCAACGACCAAGCGCCAGACCTCATCCTCATGGACATTGTCATGAAAGGCATGACGGGCATCGAGGCTACCCGCTGGATCAAAGAGCAGAACCCCAAGATCAAGATCATCCTCGTTTCCGGCGAAGTGACCAAAGACTTCATCACGGCCGGCATAAAGTCGGGCATCGACGGCTACCTTCCGAAAGATTCTGACAAAGAGACCTTGCTCCAGGCCATACAAACCGTGATGAAGGGCGAGCGGCATTTCAGTCCCGAGATCACCGCCCTGGTGTTCCAGGATTTTTATTTAAAAGAGAAGGACGGCACCGGGCTTCCTACGCGCAAGACGAGCGAGCTCACAAAGCGTGAAGAAGAAGTGCTGGTGCTCATCGCCGACGGCAAAACACTAAAAGAAGCAGCCGAGATTCTTTTTATCAGTGTAAAGACCGTCGAAACCCACAAGATGCACATCCAGGATAAACTCGGCCTCACCAACACCGCGCAGTTGGTGAAATATGCCATCGAACACGACCTCATTTCTGTGAACCGCAAGAAGTGAGTTGGTCTGGGATCCTCAGTCATTTCCTGATGCCCCCTGCAAATTCCTGATTTTTCAGAATCCGTCGCTCCCCGATGCATGGGGCCTGGCCAAATTGCAATTTTGGCTTATCAAAACAACACGACGATGAGGGACACACAAATCGAAAGTGGGACCGTTGCCCAGGAAAATGTTACTTCGCTTGCCGGGCTGGAGCTGGTGAAGGCGAAAGGAGAGATCGAACAATTTATTTATAGCTGCTCGCATACCCTGCGGGCGCCGTTGAAGTCCATCGCCGGGCTGGTCCACTTATTAAAGAGCAACACCAACAACCCGGAGATCGATCCTAAATTCTTTTTGGAGTCGATCGAAAAAACATGCAGCAAAATGGAATTGCTACTCGACGATTTCGAGCAATTCCTTTCGAATTCGCGTCAGCGCGTGGTCGCCCACCCGGTGGAGGTGAGAGAGGTTGTGGATGAAGTGTTGCAGGATTTCCAGGACGTGGTGCATGCCGAGCGTATTCAGGTTTCCGTGACCTGCGATCAATCGGTGCCCCTCTACACCGACAACAACCGCTTCCGCGTGATCTTGACACACCTCATTTCAAATGCAATTCATTTTCGGAACAATGAGCGGGAAAGAATGGAAGTGCGCATCCAGGTGAAAGTATTTCCGTCGTTTTGCACCGTGCAGGTGCGCGATAATGGTGTGGGCATCGAGGACCAGGTTCGCCCGCATATTTTTGATCTTTTCTATCGTGGCTCTATGCAGTCCACGGGTTCAGGTGTGGGACTGTACATCGTGAAGGAGGTTCTCCACAAGATGAAAGGGTCGATCACCGTGCGATCGTCGCAAGCGAAAGGGTCGACCTTTCTGATCTCCATACCCAATTTAATGCCCTAGAAAGCTGCCTGGATCAGGATTGTCGTCCGGACAGGGGGTCGTTGGGCGGTTTAGGCCGGAGTATCATATCAGGGATTCCCTGATGCCACCGCCAACTTCCTGATTTTTGAAAATCCGTGCTCCACTGATGTTCGCCACCCCCTGGGGTTGCAATTTTGATCAACAAATAACCGATTACTCAGCATACCATGAAAACAAAATCTAACGAGGTTGTCTCGACCATCACCGACACTGCTCCCGATGGAAACCCGCTTTTCATCGTATTGGATGAAAAAAGATTTCAGGCCTTCACAGGCTCCAACGACGGCGTGATGCGCGCCACGGCCTCGGCGTTTATCAAGCATATGCCAACGATGACACAGGATCTTGTCGACGCAGCCTGGACCGACGACCGCGAGCGCGTGCGTGCTCAGCTTCATAAGATCAAGTCGGCCACGGGCTTGTTTGCTTCTCCTGTCTTTGTGAAGACGATGACCGTTTTGGAAAGCAACATCGCCGCACTCACCCGCATAGAAATGGTTCAAAGTACAAGCCGCATCACGGACACCATAAGCTTGTTAAGAGAAGAAGTCCGCTATTTTTTGGAAAACCTGAAGTCATTCGTCGCTAAATAAGATCAACGAACATGTTAGCCATCCATCGAACCAACCACCCCGACGATGCCGAGCGCAGAAGGCTCGAAGCCCTCTACCGCTCGGGCATCCTCGACACGGAACCCGAGCAAGCCTTCAACGACATTGTCGATCTGGCGGCAACGCTTTGCGAGGTGCCCACGGCATTGATCAGCTTTGTAGATGCCGACCGGCATTGGTTCAAGGCGACGTGTGGCGCCTACATGCCAACCTCCGATCGGACCACAGCGTTTTGCGACCATGCCATTCAGCAACCCGGCATACTGTTGGTTCCCGACACGAAGCGCGATGTCAGGTTTGCCAATCACCCGGCCGTGGTGGGCGTATCGGGCATCCGGTTTTATGCAGGCGTACCGTTGGTTACACCCGAGGGCTATGCCTTGGGCACGTTGTGCGTTTGGGATATCTACCCCCGCATCTTGTCACAAAAACAGATCGACAATCTTTACGGTTTGGGACGACAGGTCATGAAGCTGCTGGCCTTGCGGCAACACGTTCAGGAGTTGGAAGATCAAAAAGCATTCTTACAGGGTCATAACCACAGCCTGCACCAACTTAATCAAGAGTTTCAGGCATCA
>CBIHQM010000264.1:0-9698 GCA_966211885.1 uncultured Chryseolinea sp. | reverse complement strand
GTTCAAAGATTTTCTTATTCTTTTACAGGCTGTTAGGCGGGCTACGGGGGTCAAAAAAGCTTGAGGAACCAATCCATCATTTTGCGCACGGTAGCCGTATAGGGCGGATAAAACACGTTAGCGGTAGTGAAGCCCGGGCGTTGTTTCATCACAGCCTTCTCGTTCGAAAAGGCCAGAAAGCCCGCGTGCCCATGCGATTTGCCAATGCCGCTGTTATTCACACCACCAAAGGGCAAGTCCGGGTGCATAAAATGAACGCCGCAATCGTTCACACACGCGCCGCCCGACGACGTCTCTTCCAACACGCGCGTCTCTGTTATTTTATCGTTAACAAACACATACAATGCCAAAGGCTTCGGTTTCCCGTTGACGATCGCCAGGGCTTCGTCGATGTTGTCGTAGACCAGCACAGGCAAAACCGGGCCAAAGATTTCTTCCTCCATCAGCCTGGCTTGCAACGGCACGCCCGTGAGGATCAGCGGGTGAATAAAACGCGACGCTGCGTCCATCTTTCCACCAAACTCTATTTTCGCCCCTTGCTCTAGGGCATTTTGCACCAGGCCCTGGAGACGTTCGAAATGTTTTTGATTGACGATGCGGCAATAGTGCGCTGAGTTCTCGAACGACTCGCCTTTCTCGGTGAAAAGCAATTGGGTTTGTTCAATCAATGCTTTCGTAAAATCGGCCGCCATGGTCTTGTCTACGAGCACATAGTCGGGGGCAAGACAGGTTTGGCCGTTGTTCAGGAACTTGGTGAAGGCGACGCGTTTGGCAGCGTCTTTCACATGGGCCGACGGCGTCACGATCACGGGCGATTTGCCCCCCAACTCCAGGGTCACCGACGCCAGGTTTTCGGCGGCCGCTTTCATCACCACTTTGCCAATGGCAGGACTGCCGGTGAAAAAGATGTGCTCGAACGGAAGCTGCAAAAGCGTCTGCGAAACTTCCGGACCTCCTTCCCACACCGACACCACGGCGCCGTCGAAGATCTCGTCGGCCATCTGGCGGATCAGCGCCGACACGTGTGGCGTGAGTTCCGAAGGTTTTATCATCACGGCATTCCCCGCGGCCAGCGCCGACACGAGGGGCCCCACGCAAAGACTGAAAGGATAATTCCACGGCGACAGGATCAGGCACACGCCGCGCGGTTCGTATTGAATAAAAGAACGTGTGCCCAACAGCGTCAGCGGCGCATCGATCTTGGTGGGGAGCGTCCATTCCTCCAGGTTGTCCAGGGCGTGCTTCAACTCGGCCAGCACGTGGTAGATCTCGATCGCATCCACCTCCGTGGGATTCTTCCGGAAATCGGCATACATGGCCTCCTGGATGTCGCGGCGGTGCTGGTGTATCCAGGCCCTGAGTTTTTCCAGGCGGGCTCTCCGGTTTTGGATGGGCTCTGTGCGCAGGCTTTTGGCGGCGGCCTGGTGACGGCGGAAGTCGTCGGCAGGGGAAATTACTGCCGGGGTGGGAGCGATGGCTTGCATCCCTCAAAATAGCCAAAAAACCACCACTTCACCTCATACATTACGCCCATGTTATTTAACATGGATATTTGTTAAGTATATATTAACTTTAGTAACAGAGATTTAACATTAACGTAACATGAGGAGTTGGGCTGTTATTTTCTTTATCCCTTTTATGGCTTTTGGCCAGGGACAGGAAATTGCGCAGACCTCCCGTCTCACCTATTACTTCACCCTCTACAGCCAGGCCGACGGCCCCACCAACGTGGATGTGGACGCTGTAGCCGATTTTGCCAACAAGCTTGAACAAAAACGTACATCGTTCCGCAAGGAAAAAGACTTCCTGGAATATCTCTTTGTAAAAACCCATCGCCAGTTCCTCAAGACCTATGTGGAACAGTCTTCTTTCCGCGACCTGACGGAGAACAAAACCTACAATTGTCTTTCGGGAACGGCTTTGTATGCCTTGCTGCTGGACCATTTCCAAATTCCTTACCGGATCATGGAAACCAACTATCACATTTTCGTATTGGCCACCACGGCCGAGGGCACGGTGCTACTGGAAGCAACAGACCCGCTGCATGGTTTTGTGGATAAGGACAAATTTGTCGAGGCGAGGATCAATCAATACAAACAAAATGCTCTCCGCGATGGCGCGCCTTCCAAGACTTACTATAAGTACGAAGCCAATCTTTACAACGAAGTGAATCTCGATCAGCTGTTAGGGCTGTTGCATTATAATTTATCCGTCGTGGCCTTCAACGCACGCGAGTTCCCCGTGGCGGTTCAGCATTTGGGCAAAGCGTTGGATCTTTATTCATCGCCGCGCATCGAAGAGTTTTCGCGCATCCTCATCCTTTCGGTTGTGGCAAGCGACCTGGATGTGTCGGTAAAGGAAAAATATTTGCGCAGCATCCAGTCGCTCCGCAAGAAGCAACTTGCCGTGACGGCCAGCGTCCAGTAAAAAAATCCAGTCTTAGTTTTCCAGAATGCGCAGCTCCACGCGACGGTTCAAGCGGTGGGCTTCCGGTGTGTTATCCCGCGACAGCGGCTGGCTTCCGCCAAAGGCTTTCGTTTTGATGCGGGCCTTGGCAATGTCTTTTTCCACCAGGTATTTCTTCACCGCGTCCACACGCATCTGCGACAGCTTCAGGTTTTCTTTCGGGTCGCCCTGAAAGTCGGTGTGACCCTCCAATTGGATCACCATCTTTTTGTTTTGCTGCATCATGTTCAGCACGGCTTCCAATTCGGAATTCGAATCGGGGCTGAGCCGCGCCTTGCCCACCTGGAAGATGAGGTTATCGAGGCGGATCACCTTTCCTACTTCCGTGGACGGGGCTGAACTGCCGGCGGTGAGTTCGATGTCTTTGATCACGTTCTTTCCGTCTTTCGCTTCGGCGGGATCGAGCATGTATTTGGCCACCGAGTAGCCCGGGGCCTCCACGATGATCGAATATTTTTCGTGGCCGAACATGGGAAAGGAGTACGCATTATTATTGAGCACACCAACCTTGTTGCCGTAGGGCAAGCTTTGGTAGGTGATGCGGGCCGTCACCGGTTCTTTGGTGCTGGCGCTTAGGATTTTTCCTTGGGCTACGATCAGACTGTCTTCCGTTTGGCAAAGGGAACACGTGGTGATGAAGAAAAGCGGGAATACCAGCTTAAAAAATTTTCTTCCCATATAGGTTTATGTTTAAGATTATAGTTTCAAAATCTTGAATTCAACCCTACGGTTTTTCTTTCTACCCTCTTTTGTTTCGTTCGACTCTGTAGGCTTGGTTTCTCCAAAGAACAACACGGTCATCCGGTCTTTGGGTACGCCTTTGTCACTAAAATATTTCATGACCGCTTTTGCTCTTCGCTCCGACAAGCCAAGGTTGTATTGCTCAGGACCCGACGTATCGGTGTGGCCGGAGATCTCGATCTGCATGGTCGGTTTATCGGTCATCAATGTAACCACGCGATTCAACTCAGGGAATGATTCCGACTTGAGGGTGGCTTTATCGAAATCAAAGAACACGTTGTTCAACACGATCGTGACATTCTCGGCGATGGTCGCCACCGCGATCGGATCGAGGTTGAAGTTTTTGTCGATCACCTGGTCGGCTTTGATATCGCGCGTATCGAGGTTTTGACTTTCCGAAAGTTTTCCATCGGCTTCTGCGCGCAGGCCATAGAGGTGGCCGGCAGGAAGTCTGATCTCATACTCGCCGGTCTCGGGATTGGATTGCGCTATACCCACGCCTTTGCCATCGGGCAGGCGTTCATACACGATCTTGGCACCCAAGGGCTGGCCGGTGGTTTTGTCGATGATCTTGCCGCGAACAGTGACCCACGGTTCGGGATTTTTGATAATGGGCAGCTTCACGCGGAAGATGTCGGTGTTGGTTTCGCTCACACCACGGGAATAGTAGGCAAACTCGCTGGATGCCGGGATGTTGAAGAAGAGGTCTTCCAGGGGCGAGTTGATTTCCGGGCCGAGGTTTTCGGGTTCCGACCAATTCGTCCAGGTGTCGTCCAGGCGTTTGGACACATAGATGTCGCTGCCGCCGTAGCCGCTAAAGCCGTTGGAGGAGAAGTATAAGGTCTTGTCGTCGGAGGCCAGGAACGGAGCGGTTTCTTCGTTGGCGGTGTTCACCACGTCGCCCAGGTTTTTGGGTTCGGTCCAGCTGCTATCCTGTTTCAAAAAAGAAACATACAAATCGCGGCTGCCTTTTGTATCCTCGCGCTCTACCGACATGAGCAATGTCTGGCGGTTGTCGGTGAGAAAGTAGTTTGCCTTTTCGTTGACGTTGTAGTCGTTGTCGATGTTCAGCGCCTTGGGTTTGGACCATTGGCCGTTCACGTTGGAGCTGATGGAAACACCGGCTTCCATCTTGCCATTTTTGTTGTACTTGTTGCCAAGCAACATAATGGCCGATTTGCCATCGGGTGTCACCGAGCGGATGGTGTTCACAAAGTTGGGGCCGGCGTTGTTGAACTCGCGTCCCATGTTCTGGGCCAACTGCCAGTGACCTGCCGAATCCAGTTGAGAATACCAGATGTCTTCCTTGTCGTTCACGCCACCGATGTTTTGGGGGTGGTTCTTACGGCTGAAATACAATGTCTTTCCATCGGGCGACAGCAAGGGGTTTAACTCGCTGTACTCGCTGTTCACATTTTTGTCCAGGGCTTCGATGAGTATGCCGGAAGCCAGCAGTTGCATGGTGGGGATGTCGGCGATGATGGGGTAATTGGAATCGGAGATCGCCACGGCGTCGATGCTGTAATAGTCGGGCACGGCGGCACCGTCGAACTCGATCTTGATGGCGGCTACTTTATACGGTGTGGGATCCATGAACAGGTTGAGCATACGGCCTTTGAGGGGCACAGCGCTGGGGTTGAGTGTGTTCACGACATATTCTTTGCCGGCTTCGTCATAGGCCAGCACGCGGTAAATGGCGCTGGGGTTGTGCGACTCGGCGATGGCGATCTGACGGATGCTGATAGGGTTGTCGAAACCCAGTTTCAGGAATTCTTTGCGTTTGGGTTTGTCGGGGGCCCAGGCGTTGGGACTTTGGCCACCGGCCGGCAGCACGTTGGGCTTGCCCAGGGCCTGTTTAGCCGAATATTGGACGGGTGTTAGCTCTGACGAAAACTCGATAACTTTGGATGCCCATTGAACCACTTGGGCTTTTGATGTAAGGGTTATTCCCGCCAATAAGATCAGGGAAAGTAGAAAACGCTTCATGCACACGTCGGGTTAGAATTTCTAGTTTTAAACTTAGCTAAAAAAATCAAATTTCGGCCCAAAACAGTACATCAAAAAGGAATTAAAATCCTATTGCCCAATGTTTGAGCCCCCCGGGCCTTTACCGATCCTTTATTCCAGCGAGTGTTTGTTAAACAACAGGAAACCCACGTGTAATAAAATCCCCAACTGGTTCTCCTTGTCATCATAGTAATTGACGCAAAGGCTGAGGGGTCCGATCGGCGAGTGGAAGACAAGGTTGGCAGAGCCTGCAAAGAAGATCGTGCTCAGGTCTGCCACGTTCACGGCGTCCTGGTTTGTGTCTTCCCGCAGGTATTCCCAGGGTTTGAACAAGTAGGCTTCTACCCGGAAATCGAGCTTGCTTCGCAGGGAAAACACGTTGCGTATGCCCCCGGCCAGGTAGTTGAACGAGCGGAAGTTTTGCAGGATAAGCGTCCGGCTGTCTTGTATGGGAAAGAAGGAGGGCGCATTGATGATGGTGCCAAAGTAGTTTTGGAAGGTGGGCTGGTTGGAGATCACTCCCTCCACCAGGAAACCCAATTTGTACCAGCCGAAGTTCACGTACTGTTCGGCCGATCCCCTGAGCCGGAACCAAGAGTGGTGGAGCGACACGGGCTGCGTTTGCACCGACGTGTTGCCCGGTGTGAACCTTTCTTGTAAGGAAAAGTACTCGCCGGAAAACGAGTACGCCCTGCCCGCGGAGGCATATTGCCGCCGGTTCAACGTGTTGGTCGAGAAACTCAGACCGGTTTTGTACCCGCTCAGCCGCAGCTCGTCCAGTTTGTCGGTGCTGATAAAAACTTCTCCGTTGATGTAACGGTCATAGGTGCTGATGCCCTCCATGCTCAAGATGGCCTTGAACGAATTCCTTACCGGCACGCCAACGTGCACACCATACTTCCGGTTGATGCGCCGCAGCACGGTGGGATTCGAGGGCGACGACACGGGCTCCAGGAGATCGTCGTTGTTCAGGTAGTTCCAACTGTCGAACGCCACAAAGGGCTCCACATAAAATTGGTAGGGGAAGTCCAGGCGCATTTTGATGAGCGCCGACTTATAAAAGTTTCCGGTTTGAAAGCCGACCGACGTGTGGGTTAATATTTTATTAAAAGAATAATAATTCAATCCCAGGAAAACGTTGCTGATGTCGCGCGTGGCAATGACGCCGCCAAACCCGATCTGGAAATTCTGCTGAGGCCGCCGCGTGAGTTGAAAATTGAAATTGTTCTTCTCGTGGTTGTACAGTATTCCCGGGTAGGTGTTGCTGAAATAGTCCTCCGACACCAGGTTGAAATAGCCTTTTTTGATTTCGCTGTAGGTAAACTGATTTTGATTTTTCCGGTTGCGGAAGATCGCGCGTATATACCCCCGTTGGTTCGAATTGTAGCCTTTGAAAAGCAAGGCATCAAAAGCCATGGGCACGTTCTTGTTGTTGAACCGGGTGCGTTTGGCCATCACGTCCTCGCAGGTGGTCCGGGCGGCGATCTTCTGTTTGATCTCGGGCATCTGGCGCATCGTTTGTGCATAGCCGCTGTCGATGAAGCTTTTCACCTGCGCGAAATCATAGGACGTGAAACCTTTCAGGTTGGGCTGGATGTATACGCCGTTCTTCGGAATGCGCTTGGGATCCGATTTGTCGAGCAGCAAGTAGAGCAGGGAATGCGAGATCAGCCGCTCGTCCTGATCGTAGGGATACTCGTCAAAGATCTTTCCCGACACATTCACACCCACGATGACGTCGGGTTTGAAATCGCGTTGGGCAACGTCTACGGGGAAGTTATTGTAGACCCCGCCGTCGAAAAGATACTTGCCGTCTACGCGGATGGGGTTATAAAAAAAGGGAACGGTTTGCGTGGCGCGAAGGGCGTCGCTGAGCGAACCCTTGGAAAGGATCACTTCGTTTTGGGTGAATATCTCGGCCGCCACCGCCCGGAAGGGCACAAACAAGCTGTCGAAGTTGTTGCGCGAGATGGCCGAGGCTTGCGCCATTTTTTCGGCCAGCACAAAATTGAGCGACACGTCGTTGGCGATGCTGGAGTTGAGCTGGAAATTGAAGGTAGAGTCGAGCGCCAGGTTCACTTTCAGGAACTGTGGCGTTTCCTCGGGACGATGGTAGTAGTAGTTGTAGCCAGTTTCGGGGAGGCCATTGATCCAACGCAGGAATTGCTCGGAAAGCACGAGGTCTTCGATGGCCGAAGGGCTCATGCCGGCGGCGTAGCACCCCCCGATGATCCCCCCCATGGACGTGCCGACCATGTAGTCGACGGGAATTTCATTTTCTTCGAGGGCTTTCAGAACGCCCACATGGGCCAATCCTTTAGCAGCGCCTCCACTGAGCACGAGCCCCACGCGCTGAGCGTGGGCCAGAACTGCCGCAAAGAGAAGGAATACCAGTAGCGCGTGTCGCCTCATGAAACATTTGTTTAGCAAAAAAAGCTAAGAAATGCACATGATCTCCAAAGAGGTGCAAATAAAAGAAATGAGAGCGAAAAAGAATTTAAAGTGAAGCGATCGGATCCTGCTTCTGTTCCGGGAACGGAATAGCCTCCAGTTTCTTCACGAGGTTCTCCTTCACCTTGTTGAAGTCGGCCACGTGGTCTTTCTTCACCGGTTCGGAGGGAGGAAGCTCAACGCGCAGCGCGTCCACTTGCACTCCGTTGCGCCAGAAGCGATAGCAGAGGTGCGGGCCGGTGGCCAAGCCTGTGCTGCCCACATAGCCGATGGTCTGGCCTTGTCTCACGCGTGTTCCGGCACGAACGCCGTCGGCGATGCGCGACATGTGGAGGTATTGTGTGGTATAGGTGCCGTTATGGCGTACTTTCACGTAGTTACCGTTGTTGGATTTGTATTGTGCTTCTTCCACCACGCCATCGCCCACGGTACGGATAGGCGTGCCCACGGGAGCGGCGAAATCGGTGCCCAGGTGCGCCTTCCAGCGTTTTTGCACGGGATGGAAGCGGCTCATGGTGTAGCGCGAGCTGATGCGCGTGAATTCGATGGGATATTTCAACAGCGCCTTGCGGGTGCTTTTGCCTTGATCGTCGAAATAGTCAATGCCGTCGCCCTGGTCGAAGGGGAATGCGTAATAGGGGCTGCCAAAGTGTTCGAAGTAAATGCCGTTGATCTGTTTGATGCCTACAGATTGTCCTTCCACCTGTGCTTCTTCATAGATGAGTTTGAACTTGTCGCCTTTTTGGAGGCGCTGGAAATCTACCTGCCAGCCAAAGATGTCGACAAATTTATTGGTGAGTTCGTGGGAGATGCCCAGTTCTTCGATGGTCTCGCTGAGGTTGGAGCGGATCTCGCCGGCAACACCTTTTTCGACGATCACCACTTCACGTTTGTGTACGTCTACTTTCAGCGAGTCGCCAAAACGGAAAACGATGTATTCAATGGGGTTGGGTTCGTACACCAGCACTTGGGCCGTCTTGGCCGAGTCCTGATTGCAGAGCAGCGTGTATTTTTTGTTGGGGGCGATCTTGCGCACATCGAAAATGCTGCGCGAGATCTGCGACACCTGGTGGATCAGCTTAGCCGGCACGTTGTAGGCCGTCAAGATATCGCCGAGGCGCTCGTTGCGTTTAATCTTGTCTTCGATGATGGTGTAGTTGTCGACCACCATCCCATAAAGGATGCTGGGTTCTTTCGGGACAACCACCTGAGCGGTGTCGGCTTTAGCGGTTTCCGTTTCTACCAGGGTGGGGAGGTAATACCTGTTGACGAGGACGACTGCTACGGTGAGCAGGGCAATGATTAAAAATCCAAACCAGCGTTTTTTCTGCATGAGGGTCTTGTCTTTGAGCCTTTCGGCGTTAAAAAATAGAGTGACAAAGATACAAAGTTTAAAAAATAGACCTAGGCGATGTAAGAAACGCCTTGTAATTCAAATATAACGGATTGTTTCAGAATTAAAAATCTCACTGGAGGGGTCTTAACCCTTCTGAATCTGCACATTGCCCAAAAAATACCTCACCCCCGAAATGTGCGAATTCAGAGTTAAAACATCATTTTGAAGCCAGCTCGGTGAATTTCTTTTTGGCGCTGTCCAGGAACTTCACGAACTCCTTGACGTCCTTCTTATATCCGTAGGGCGACACCAGCACTGTTTCGTCATTGCCCTCCAGGATATAGAATGGCTGGGCATTGTTGTTCAGGTTGGCGATCTGAAGATCAGCATTTTGCTTGCCGATCGTCTTTTTCACCTTGTTGTCATATTTAGAGGTATACCATTCTGACTCGGGGAGTTCGGTTTTGTCGTCTACATATAGAGCGACCACTACGAAGTCATTTTGAAGTCTCTTCAGTACCTCGGGGTCGGACCATACCACGGCTTCCATTTCGCGGCAATTGGTGCAGCCGTGACCGGTAAAGTCTATAAAGAGTGGTTTTTTCTGTTGACGGGCGCAGGCCAGGGCCTGGTTATAGTCAAAATAGCCCTGTAAGCCATGGGGTAGGTGTAGAAACTCAGAATACTTGGGTTCGTC
>CBIHQM010000263.1:0-9698 GCA_966211885.1 uncultured Chryseolinea sp. | reverse complement strand
ATGGCGAATACGTTGTTGTGCGGGACATGAGTGCTTCGGATATGCCGCTGGAGTAAGCCCTTTCCCGAAGAGAAATCCGTTCACGCCGATCGCACAAAGTTTTCAAACGAAATGATCGGCTAACGTCTTCTGCCACCACCTCTGCCACCACCACCTCTGGAGCCCCCTCCACCAAAACCTCCCCCTCCACCTCCGCTAAAACCGCCGCTGCTCCGGGAGCCGCTATTATAACGGGATGCCCCGCTTGAACTCGACCTGGATGGAGAGGAAAAGTTGGAGGACTGACGATCAGACACCCCCGCAGATTGCCGGACGGCAGGCGATTGACGCGTCGACGCTCCCGTGGATGGACGGGTGGATGGGCGTGTTGATGCCCCGCCGGACGGACGTGTCGACGCCCGGTTCGCTGTACGGTTCGATGCATTGTCGCGCCGGTTATAATTGCCGTTTGCCTTGTTGTGGTTCACGGTATTCGACCGGTTCCTGGAATTATTATTGTAATTGTTAAAATTGTTGGTGTTGTGAATGACCGTGGTATTGCCATGATACCCATAACCTCCGTGGTAGTAAGAATGACTGCCGATGTAAATACCGATGGCCATCACGGAAAAGGCCGCAAAATAGGGAGGATAGTATCCATAGTGATACGGCGGATAATACGGAACATAGGCAGGGGAATAAACATATTGTACGATTGGCGCAGATTCGACCACGACAACGGTAGACTTTGCAGGAGCGCTCTTCACAACAACGGTGTCTGGCCCCGTGTACGCAGGGTTGGCGGTGACGGCCGGGGTTTTGGATTCTTTCAGGTCAACGATATAATTTTTGCCATACAAGTCTTCATCGCCTACAATCTGCATCGAGATCTTTTTCTTTTCATCCTTCGTTACCAGGATCACAGCGACATCCTGTGTTTCTGTTTTACTGACCGCCACCTGGAGAATAAACGTAAAATTATCGCCGTCCTTCTTGGTCTCCACCTTGATGAAATCGACTTTATTGTCCACATCCAAATCGAGATTATTGATGCCTGTTTTTTCAAGATTCAATGACTTTTCAAATTCTTCGATGGTCTTTGATTTTTGAAAAAGATCCAGGTTGTCGCCCGGCAGGCCCAACAACGTCGAGTCGCGTTCGGTTTGGGCAAAGGCGGGTAGGGTGAACAAACTCATGGTCACTACCCAGCAGGATAAGATGATCTTTTTCATATAAATGCCGTCGTATAATGGAATCTCTGTTCGTTCATTGTAAGTAATTTTAAATGCTTCTTGCCATGCGCTTCATTTTAATGATCCGGGTGATGAGATAAATGATCACCGACCATACGCCTGCAATACATCCATAGGCCATGACCATGAGCCATAGCGGCGCTTTGTTTCCGGTAGCATAGAGTGATCGATCGTTAAAATTGCTTTCAAACTTAGCGGGCGCGCCCCAAGGTACTTTCATTTGCGTTTCAAGCGTGCCCACTTCGTCATTGTCATCCACCAGGGCTACGACGTCGAGGTTCCCAAGCGTGTCGCCCGGGAGATCCGTTCGCGTAAATTCACCTTGAGCGCTCCCGGTAGAATCGGTTGCATAGGACGCGTCGTCACCAATGTTGAGATAACCTCCCAATCTTTTCACCGCCAACCGGACATCTACCTCAGCCATGGGCACCCGCGAATTATTTTCGTATTTGAAAAGATGCGCCTTCAAAATCCGTGCGCCCTCTTCATTTGCCGTGTCAACCGCCAGAAATGATTTGATCATCGAAAGTTCCTCCTGTGTGGCGTTGAAGTCCGCTGAGGAATCGGTATGCGCGAAAAATGTGGGATTTGATTTTTCTTTCCATTTACCAGCCATTGAGGCAGGCAGCCCAAGGGTGGCGATGCCTTTTTCATTGGTCACCACCTGGCCCAGGAGTGACTCGGGGTCGGCATCGTGATTCAGGTAAATTTTTGCGGATACGTTTGCCTGCGGCAGGAACGCCCGGCCAATTTTATTTTTTGTCTGGACCTGAAGGTAGGGCACCTGGTTATTGATGACATAATAACGGAGATAGATCAACGATTGACGCTCCTCTTTTTTTGCGGCATTCTCCTGGGCAGCGAGCAGGAGTGGGCAGCAAGCGAATAGCAACAAATTTCTGAGCGCTCTACATGTTTTCATGGGTCTCGCTTCTTTCAGTGACCGTTTCGTGAATGGGTATGATCGGGAACAGCCTGGCAAAAAAAGTAATGATCAGCAAGGCACCGGCCAGCGATCCCATCGTGATGGCCCATTCCTCCCAGGAAGGAAAGTAACGCCGATACGACTCGGGAACATCCGTGATGGGAAGGAAAGGGTGAAGCAGGGTTGGGGTGACGATGAGGTAACGCTTGAACCACGCACCGACCACGACCATGACGCCCGCCACGAAAGCAGGAAATGGCTCCCGGCCTTTCCGGAAGAGCAGCATGATCAACGGAAAAATCATCCCCACCAGGATGGCGAACCAGAAGATCAACGCATACTTTCCGGCAAACAACTCCTGGAGGTGGATTTCTTCCGGCTTCTTCATTTTGAAAGCCGGTACGAGATATTCATTGACATTAAAGTACAGGTAAACCAAAGCCAGCATGACCACGATCTTTCCCATTTTGTCAAAGAGGTCGGTCGTGATGTAATTCTCCAGGTGATACGATTTTCGGAAGAGATACATGGCAACCAACACCGCGCCACCGCCAACCAGGAATGCACCCGATATGAAATAAGCGCCGAAGTTAGTGCTGTCCCAGCCCGGACGGAACGTGGTGGCGAATAGCCAGGAAGTTACGGTATGGATGGTGAACGCCACGGGAATGATCGTAATGCAAAGAATATAGATCGAGCGGTTGCAGATCCGTAGTTGTTCTTGAGTTCCTCTCCAGAACGACCCCAGCAATCGGTAGAGCTTGTTCTGGAAGCCTGAATTTTTATTCGGGTCGGTGGTTAGGATCTGCAGATCGGGAAGGAGCGGTAAGTACAACAAGAGCATACTGATCACAAAGTAGGTCGAGATCACCACGACATCCCAAATGATCGGCGACTGTATGCGCAGGTGAAGAAAGATGTTCATGAATCTTTCCGGCCTACCCATATCCACGATAATGATGATGGAAGCAAACACAATCGCAGAGACGGCTATGATTTCTGCAATTCTCGTGAGCGGTGTGCTCCACCGCGCATTGGAGAGCCGCAGGATGGCCGTGATCAATGACCCGACAAGACTGATGGCGACAAAGAACACAAAATTTGAAATGTAGATACCCCAGGATGCATAGTCTCTCATGGCGGTTACTTCCAGGCCATAGCGAAGTTGCCGGTAGTAGGCATACGCCCCGATGGCGCAGATGACCAACAATGCGAGCGTCCAGAGCCGGCCGGCAGTTCCGAATTTCCGGGGATAAAGATCAGCAATGATCTTATCAGCGCTGGTAGTGGATACTTGACTCATCGTGTCGTCCATCACGTCACCGTGGGTTCTTTATTTTCGTTCTTGGGTTCAAAGGGGAAATTGCGATTCACAGGCGGCAAATAGTATACACTGGGCTTGGTGCCCAGGTCTTCCATGAGCCGGTAGCCGGCCTTATCGCGTACCAATTCGCTAAACCGGAATGTTTCCGCGCCGTTGGTCACACTGTCTTCATTCATATCGCCAAAGAAAAAGACACCATTCGGACAAGCGGATACGCAATGCGGCAGTTCGCCTTTTCTGGCCATGTCGGGACAGAAATCACATTTGCCAACGGTTCCAATTTTTTGTGGCGTGCTCGTTTCGCAGGAGTATGGCTCACTGGCCAAGGGCTCGGGCACCTGGGGATCACCCCAATTGAACACACGTGTTGAATAAGGGCAGGCGGCCATACAGAAACGACAACCAATGCAGCGGTCGCTATCGATCAACACAATGCCATCTTGTCGTTTGAAGGTGGCATCGACGGGGCAGACTTTGACACAAGGCGGATTGTCGCAGTGCATACACGTGGTGGGTTGCCAGTAGGGTGCACTTTCTTCCGCGTCTTGCATAGCGTCGATCTTGATCCAGTTGTGGTCCGGATGCAGACTGTGTGCATGATTGCAGGCCTCCTTGCAGGCGCCAACGTTCTTGCACCGGGACAGATCAATGACCATCACAAACTTCTTTCCCTCGATCCCGCGGCGTTCGATGTCGTTGCTGACTTTGGGCAGATCGGGGACAGGTTTCAGAAAAGCGCGATCCACTTCGATCACTTCGCCATCTACCGAGAGCAATTTCACCTTCTCGCCGGTCGGTTGGATGTCCTGCGCTTCATGCGTATGACTTTTCCCGCAAGAGCAATTGGCACATCCCGCGGCGGCGGCCAGCCCGGTGGCGAGAAAGTTTCTTCTACTGGTCACGTTGTTTTCCACGGCCCATGTTTTTTTGTCCTGCAAAAACTTATTTTTTGCGCTTGATCCAGGTGAGAATTTCGTTTGGCTTTATCTTTTGCCCCTTGCTGCTGAAATGGCGGGGATCCACTTCCACCAATTGACCATCTTCCGTTAGCATTCTCACGGGTTCATTTTCCTTTTGCACTTTTTTGTGAAAGCGCCAAAGAACAAGTGTCGACAGCACTCCGGCTGCCCAATAGAATAATCTTCTTCGGCCGTTTTTGATCCTATCCTTTTCGACTTTCATGGTGCGCGTTTTCTCGATATACTTAGAAGAAAATTTTATTTATAAAAAAAATAGTTCGTTCCGTTCACTACTTCAAAAGGGCTACTTCAGTGTTCGGATGTAGTTCACCAGGCTCCAAATATCGTCTGCATCCGGGATCTTCTTTTTGAAACTCGGCATATCCGTTCTGCCTTCACTGGTTTTGTAGAAGATCGAACCGTCGGATTGCTTTTGAAAATCTGCTGAAGTAAAATCACCGACGGGGGTTTTTAATTGCGCAGCTTTACTTCCATCACCTTTTCCTTTTTTTCCATGACACGACTGGCAGTGCGTCACCCACAACGATTTGCCGTTGTCGAGCGATTCGGCGTCGGATTTTACCGGGTTAGCCATTTTGGCAACCTTCTCCGGCGCAACCCAAGGTGTTTGAGCAATGGTCGTCGAGAATCCGAAAATTAGAACTACGCTGGGTGCCAGGTAGAATAGATTTGAAAGCTTTAGTTTCATAGTGGTATGTTTTAATGTGATGCGTTGTTTTTCCAATTCAATCTTTCTTGGCCCGCAGAGGAAACCCTACAGGGGATCAGAAATTCCAGAGTCTTGTGATGTTGAATCCAATAAGGTATTGCCCTTTCTTATAGTCGTTGGCGTTATACATGTTGTTTTGTTGTGGCGACAGGAAATAGTAGTTGCCAAAGAAGAGTTGGAACGAGTGCGAACTCGTGGTCACATCCAATCCAAAAGAGAGGTTGGGGTGTGGATTTCCTGATTTATGCTTTGTGATTGGCTGATCATAATTTGCCAATACAGAAAGTGTCTCGGTCAGTTTATACCTTCCGGAGATTGCCACGGCAAAGTGGTCGTGCTTTCTTTCCGGACTCACCACGCCCGGTTCGCTGTAGTAGCCGTTCACCACGTTAGTGTGGGAGAGGCTCGGAGCGATCTGCGCAGAAAATTTCGGGGTGATCTTGCGGGCAATGATGATTTGATTGAAGTAGCTCAGCCGATCTGAGAAATGAACAAAAAATTCTTCTGAACGCGTGTCGATGGCGGCATTCCCGTAGTAGGTAATACTCACCGGCCATCGTCCGTCGCTCGTTTGTTGAAAAATGGCATATTTGGCATTGACGTCCCATAACATCTTGTACTTCGTCAGCCCGAAGCCGACGTATAGACGATCAATAGGGCTGTAGTTGAAGCCCAGGCGGATGTTCGAAGAAGCGAACAGGCCAAAGAAATCTTCATATCCATTGTTGACGACTCCAAACCGGTGCAGGATGTCAAATTCAAACGTTCCCTTGATGGGCACCATGGCGCTCTGGTTGTCGATCAACCAAATGCCGGAAAACATATTTTTTACAGGCTTTGAAGCCTTGGCTGCCGGAGCGGCGACGGAGTCTTCCTGGCTATAAACAGGGTTCCATAACAACAGGATCAGCGCGATCGAGATCAAACCCTGGATTTTTATTTTTTGGTTTAGGATGGAAGCCTTCATACGTTGCATGCTGCGGGTTCAATACTTAGTTGTTGGGTGCTCCATTTCTGACCCAATCCAGGATCAATTGCGCATTGTTGGCCGGTAGCGCTCCCGTAGGAGGCATCGAACCGGTCTGCACGACCGTGTAAAGCTTGCTGGAGTTTGGTACCGCCGTATTTACATAACCACCGGAAATGATCGCGTTGTATGCTTTTTCCGGGACAAGCGAAGGCGCGTGAGCAGGCCCTGCATCGTGGCAGCCCGTGCTATTGCAATGTGCGTTGAAGAGCGGGATAAGATCTCCGCTGAAACTTACAAATTGCGGAGGGCCGTTGGGATCGGATCCGGGGCTGATGACATCTTTATAGCATCCTACTGAACACACCCCAACGAAGGCGATGATAAACAGACTGGTGAGTAATGTTCGACGCATCTTGTTTCGATTTTAGATACTGTTCATGGTTGGATTTTGACGAATAAAATTCTACCGAATGGATCAGTTAGCCACCTTGAATACGGCATTGCATTTCACGTCAGCATTGTCACCAACATTGGTGGACTCGATCAGAAAATCGGTCTTGGCCAGAAATTGGAATTGAAGACTGAATCCATATACATCATTTCCGCCCGATACCGTCTTGCCATCGTAGTTCATTTTACAGGTTACTTCCTTGGTGACGCCATGAAAAGTTAAATCCGCCGTAACGTTGTATCCTTTATCGGTCGTGCTCAACTCCACCTTCTTGCTGGTGATGATGGCGAGGTTCTCATCTTCGGTGGTGAGGTTGCCAGATGTTCCAAAGGTCTGCAGAAGACATCCGTCGTCGCGGCCGGGTTCGCTGGTATTTACCGAATTCAACCATACCCAGGCCGAAAAACTAATTCCCGCGGCGTTGGATTCGTCAAAATTGAACGTGTCAAAACCAAAATTGTCGAAACGACCCGTCAATAAAGAGGTGGCCCCGAGATAGGCCGATGCCCAATTGACATTGGAGTGTGCTTTGTCGAAGGAAGTATTGGTGCTTTCCAGGGAAACCTTTTCGTCGCCGCGTTCAATGTTGGGACCCTGGCTGGTTAACAACTCATCTTCGTGAGTACACGCAGCAATGTAGCCACAATAGCCGGCCACGAGTAAAATGGCCATCAGAAGTCTCTGTCTAAGTAAACTCATACGTTTCTTTTTTGAGGTACTGAATTTGGTTCACATCACGTTTTTGTCGACAAGACTGGAGATAATGATCGACAGCTGGCAATGATTTTGAGTATCAAAAACATTTTACACCACAATTCCCCACCGCTTGAGATCGTTCGAAGAGCAGTTCCAGGAAACTATTTATAACGCAACGTTTTTGGATTGGGCTTTGCTTTGTTTCGCATTTTTGCGCGGCCGAGACAAAGCGTAAAATGCCCACCGTGTGAATCTGTATAACGATCAATAAATGTATATTTTTTCGAAAGCGGTTCACAGCGGTGGTGCCGTTTAACGGTTACATCGTCTGCATTTCACGGTTAAATCAAGGGCGAAAGAAGATCACGGTTTGATAAATCTATACTTTGCGCTATCACGAAATTATCTGCACGTTTCTGAATGCCTGCGGAGAGATGAAACGGAAAAAAAAATTCGTTTGTAGTGTTGTCCTGATAGTCAGTCAATCGTATGCATGAATCGAAACGTTGAAAAAATGGGCTTGCTGATTCCTCCTCAATAAAAGTAGTAAGCGATCATGATGAACGTCAGCACATCCGGCAGACCCATAAGCCTTATTCGAAAGAGGGTTTATCTTCTGGGGGTCATTTTACCGGGTGTGATCTTTTGCCTCCGGGCACAAGTGCCGGTAGTGACGAACAAACACTTCTCCATCGGAAGCTATGGGAGGGTGGGCATCGCCCGGGGTGACAACATCCAGTACCCCCGGCCACTCAACCTCAACGGGATGGGGTCCATAGGAGGGCGTATGGAGGAAGTCGACTACTTTGAATTGGCCACGGCACTGCGGTTTGCGCCCGTAGCGTCAGCTTCCGATACGACCCACATCACGGTCCAGGCGCGTTTTGCTTTTTACACGACGCAAGGCCAGATCATTGGCAACGTTACCAGCAAATCATACGGTGGCATTACCACGGCTTTACCCGAACTTTTTGCCGAAGCAAAAAACATCCGCGGAAGCCCCTGGAGCGTTTGGGTTGGCGCGCGTTTTTTTCGCGGCGACGACATCCACATCATCGATCACTTTTATTTTGACGATCATAGTTCACAAGGGTTTGGCATACAATACAAGCAGACACAATTCTCGGTGATGTTTCCAGCCGCCGTAGATACGGCTTCGACATTGCCGCCATACTTTTACCTGAACATCGTCAACGGTACGCCCGTGCTCGGATTGCGCAATCGGGCCGTGTATATTGTGGAGCACATCCTTCCGGTGAAAAACGGATACCTCAAACTCCTGGCAGAGTACCATCGGCTGGCCAACGGTACGCTGTATGATACCACCACCAGTCTGAATTATCCTGTTGACTATGGATACGTGTTGGGTGCCAAGTACAAACAAAATTTCTCTACACGGTTGCCCGGTTCCTTTTACGATATGAGTGTTCGCTTCGGCACGGGCATAGCCAATGGTGGCGATGGTGGTGGCAGTAAAACTTTCCTGACCTATGGCGGCCCCAACCTGGAATCACAACGCTTTAGAAAAGCGTGGTCCATTGCGATCACGGGAAGTATTTTGTGGAATGTGAGCACCCACTATTCCGTGAATGCCTATGGCATTTTCACAAAGAGCAGGGGCGCCAGCGATAGCCTGAACACAACACCCGATTACCGCGGACGACCCGTGTTTAACCGGAAAATCGATTTCGCCGTAGGCGCCCGCGGCACATGGTACATTAAAGATTGGTTCCACCTGTTGCACGAACTGGACTTCTCTTCCCGAAAAGATGGGACCCAGGATCCGGCGCAGATGATCAAATTCAGCATCGCGCCAACGGTCGTTCCGAATGGCAAGCGGGATGTCTGGAGCCGTCCCCATTTTAGGCTGGTCTACAGTGTGGCGCACTACAATAAGTTTGCGGCGGATCACCTGTACTCACCTTACCTGGCGCAAACCGGAAGCAAACGGTGGGGTCATTATTTCGGTGTGAAAACAGAGTGGTGGCTGTGGTGAGGCGACGCGCCATATGAACCAGACATTGGGTACTTCGACAATTTCGCTCACGATATTTCGTCGCGCTCACGATATTTCGTGAGTAACGCCTGTGCTACGCTGTGGCGACGGGACCTGGACACAATCCGCAAATCGTTTTTCTGCGAAAAAAATCCACCGTTTGGTTTAGGATGGGCATTGGCACAATTGTTGGCCTGTGGCGAAACCGCGGTTTGATGTTTGCGTCGGCCCAGCGAGGGTTACCCGAATGCAACCCGCAAAAAAAAATACCTAAACAAAAAGTAAACCCCATGAAAACTTTCTACTGCCTCCTGTTCCTGTTGGCGGTCGTCGCCTGTTCGTCGGTGACCACGAGTTTTGACTATGATAAAACGGCCGACTTTTCGAAGTACAAAACCTACACGCTCACCGAACA
>CBIHQM010000262.1:0-9719 GCA_966211885.1 uncultured Chryseolinea sp. | reverse complement strand
AAATCCTGCAGCGCGACGATGATCTGATTCGCTTTTTCAAAATTATCCTGTTTATAGTCTTCCAGTTTGTGATAGGTGTCCAACTCTTTGCACTTGGCATCAATTTGTTCGGAAGCCTCACGGAGGGCGTTCAACCGGGCGGTGAGACTGACCGCGTACTTAGGGGGGATGGATTTGGAAAGGTCGCGCGCTGTTTTCAGATAATAATCCTCCAATTGGATCGGGCAAACGTAGCGGGGGGCCGAGAATCTTTTTTCGCGGTGAACCTCAGGGTAATAGTTCATAATGCTTTTCACGACCGCCGTTACCTCCTCCGCCGATTGGTTGGCGTAGTCCACATAAGCATTCAGGGCCTTTTGCTGGGCCTGGGTGATCACCTGCCCCAGAGCCGGGGCGACCAAAAGCATTATAATAGAGAGAAGCGGATAGCGCATGGTCCTGGATTTAGCGGTGATGGGGCTGGAAAGATATAAAAAATGGCCTTGGGAGCCTAAAAACGCAGAATTCAAAAATAAATTAAAAATGTTCGAGGGTCGTGAACTTCTGAACTATACATTTGTTGTATAGACAACTGTCGCTTTGACAACATATAAACAAAAACGAATCTATTAACACTTAAACACCTTTTATTATGTCGACCTGGAAACTTGATCCCAACCACTCCGAAGTGAAATTCAAAGTGAAGCACTTAGTGGTATCCACCATCTCTGGAAACTTCAACACCTTTTCTGCCACTGTGGACAGCAACAAGGAAGATTTTACCGACGCCAAAGTAACGTTCGAAGCTATCGTTGACAGCATCGACACGAAAAACGGACAGCGCGACGGTCACTTGAAATCAGCTGATTTCTTTGACGCTGCCAACCACCCGGCGATCACCTTTGTATCGAAATCATTCAAAAAGAAATCCGGCAACAACTACGAATTGAACGGCGACCTGACCATCCGCGGCACCACGAAAGAAGTAGCTCTTGCTGTAGAATATAACGGCACGGTGAAAGGCTTCGGCGGTAGCTTCGATGTGGCTGCCTTTGAAATCACGGGCAAGATCAACCGTAAAGAGTTCGGTTTGAACTGGAGCGCGCTCACCGAAACCGGCGGCATCGTAGTGGGTGACGACGTGAAAATTGAAGTGCTGGCCGAGTTCGTGAAAGCATAAGCGGCGCATCGCTCTAAAAAAATTCACATCACACAATCTCCCCCTTCAGGGTTGAGAGGGGTTTATCGAAGGGTGGAGCTTGTTGATGTGATCGTATTTTCTCTAAAAAAACTTATCACGTTGTGAACATGAACCGAAGGGAGTTTCTTCTATCTTCCCTCATACCTATTGCTGCCATGAATGCTTTAACGGACCTCAAAAATTTTAGCGATACATTACCCGCTCAGGACCGGAAGATGCCGGCCCTTTTTATTGGACACGGCAGTCCGATGAACGGTATCGAAGACAATGCCTTCAGCCAACGCTGGGCCGCCATGGGAAAAGAAATCCCGACGCCGCAAGCGGTGCTCGTCATCTCGGCACACTGGCTCACGCGTGGCACGGCCATCACGGCCATGGCGCAACCGCAGACCATCCACGACTTTGGTGGTTTCCCCCAAGCCTTGTTCGAAGTGCAATACCCCGCACCCGGCCATCCTAAACTGGCGGAAGAGACCGCTGCCCTGATCAAGAAAACGAAAGTTCAGCTGGATCACGACTGGGGTCTGGACCACGGCAGTTGGTCGGTGGTGAAGAACATGTATCCGGAGGCCAATATACCCGTGCTGCAATTGAGCATCGATTATAACAAAAGTGCACAATACCACTATGACCTGGCCACGGAGCTTGCCGCACTGCGCAAAAAAGGCGTGCTCGTCATCGGCAGTGGCAACATGGTGCACAACCTGCGCATCCTCGACTGGAACAAACCCGATGGCGGCTACGATTGGGCCGATGAAATGAACGCGACCTTCAAGCGACTGATATCGGAGAACAATCACCAGGCGCTCATCAACTTTCAGGATCTGGGCAAAGCCGCGGCATTGTCCATTCCCACCCCGGACCATTACCTGCCTTTGCTCTACACGCTGGGCGTGAAAGATAAACACGATGCCGTGTCGTTCTTTAACGACAAGACCACGATGGGGTCCATTTCCATGACCTCGGTCAAACTGGATTAAGCAACCACCCTAAAGCAACCTGTCGCCCACTTCTTTCCAGCTGTTCAACCGGTTGTACAGGTGGATGTGCATGTTGTGGGGAGCGGTGTAGATAAATTTTTCGCCGTTGAACCGTTCCAGGTTGTGGGGAAGGTCGTCGATCATATAGTCGCCGTGCACGACCGCTTTGCTGCCACAGAAAACAATTTGCTTCCAGGTGAGGAAGGAGAAATGTTCGTTCAGCCACGCCAGCTTTTCGGGAAGCGACTGTGGAAATTCCATCGCGGCCGAAACGATGAACAATTCATATTTATTGTTTAGCTCAGCCATCACTTCGCGGCTGTCGACGTGAGGGGTCATGGTGCGAAAGAAGTTTTCGCGGTAGAGAAATTGTTGGATCTTTTCGTGGTGGTCGGGGAAGCCTTCCAGTTCTTCTTTGTTATTGAGGCTTTCGCGGGGCACACGCACACCAAATTCCTGTTCGTAGTAGTGGAGGATCTGGCCGGTGGCATCGGCAATAACATCGTCCATATCAACAATGAGTCGTTTCATCTGCAGCTTTTCATTATCTTGTTGGATGCAAAGATGTGTATTTGTGGCGTGCAGGCCAACAGGGATTTTTCTTCTCTTTATCGCTCTTTCGGCGACGGCCGTAGCCCAGAAAAATTATACGCTCACCTCTCCCACCGGGGCCATTACGCTGACGGTGCGTGTGGCCGATTCGGTTTATTATTCCGTAGCGGTGAAAGGAGTCCCCACCGTCACCCCCTCGCCCATCGCGCTCATCACGTCACAGAAAGCATTGGGCATTAACAGCCACGTGACAAAACAAACCACGCGACAGGTGCAAGAGACCATCGTGAATGCCGTGCCCATCAAACGAAGAAACATTCCCGATCACTACCAGGAACTCACGCTTTCATTCCGCGAAAATTTTAGCCTGGTTTTCCGTGCTTACGACGACGGTGTGGCTTACCGGTTCACCACCGCCTTCAAAGATTCATTGATCGTGGAAAAAGAAATTGCCACGTTCCGTTTCCCGGGAGATGCCACCGGTTATTTGCCCCTGGTTCAAAAACGCGATAAGGTCGATATTTTCCATACCAGTTTTGAAGAACCTTACACGGTTCAACCTTTGTCGCAATTCAAACGCGAGCAATTAGCTTTCAACCCGGTGTTAGTCGACGAAGGTGCACGCAAGGTCGTCGTCACGGAGTCGGATCTGCTGGACTATCCGGGCATGTTTGTGCGGGGCACACAGCGCAATAGTTTGCAGGGCGAATTTGCTCCCTATCCCGCCAAGGAAGAAATTCAGGATGGCGAATTCAGACAGTGGATCGTGACAGCTCGCAAAAACTATATTGCGAAAACACAAGGCACGCGTTCATTTCCCTGGCGCATTATTGGCCTGGCCGAAAAAGACGGCGACTTGTTGCTGAACGACATGCCCTATCGCCTGGCCACGCCGGCAGAGCAAACCGACTGGTCGTGGGTGACGCCCGGGATCGGTACAGATGAGTGGATCTGCGGCGCGAATCTGCGCGGTGTCGATTTCAAAACGGGCATCAACACAGCCACCTATAAACACTACATCGATTTCGCGAGCCGGTTTGGGATGCAATATGTGATGCTGGATGCGGGTTGGTCCGACAACAACGACCTGCTCAAGATCACACCGGGTCTCGACTTGAAAGAAGTCGCCGCCTATGCCAAGACAAAAAATATCCACATCATGCTGTGGACGTTGGCCATGACCCTCGACCGCCAACTGGAAGCGGCCATGGCGATGTTCGAAGCACTGGATGTAAAATTGATCCTCACCGACTTCATGGATCGCGACGACCAAAAGACCGTGGCCTTCTATCAACGCATGGCCGAGGCGGCAGCGCGGCACAAGATCATGATCATGTTTCATGGCGCTTTCAAGGGCGCGGGTTTCGAGCGCACCTATCCCAATGCCATTTCGCGGGAAGCCGTGTTGGGTTCGGAATACAACATCTGGAGCGAAAAGGCCACACCGGAACACGACCTGCTCATTCCGTTTATCCGCATGGTGGGCGGACCGATGGATTACGAGCCGGGATTCTATAAGAATGCCAACCGGGAAACGTTCCGCCCCTTGCGCGACATGGTGATGTCGCAAGGCACGCGGTGTCATCAGTTGGCGATGTTTGTGGCCTATGACAGCCCGATGCAAATTTTCTCCGGCAATCCTTCCGATGCCTGGCCAGAGATTGCCTACACGACCTACCTTGCCTCGCTACCGACAACATGGGACGACACGGTCGTGCCCAACGCCAAGGTGGGCGACTACCTGGTGGTGGCGCGGCGAAAAGACAACGACTGGTACCTGGCGGCCATGACCGATTGGACACCGCGAACGATAACCATCGACCTTTCGTTCTTGAACAACGGCAGTTATCGGGCGTTTACGTGTGAGGACGGCCCAAATGCCACCAAAAACAGTGAGGACTACCGCATGGGATACGCCCAGGTGGATAAGCACTCAAAACTTACCATCAACATGGCGCCCGGCGGCGGCTATGTGGTGAAGCTAATAAAATTGAATGATGCCCGACCCTGACGATATCATCGTACTTAAACAGTTCGACAGCGCCATCGACGCCAACATTGTGAAGGCGAAGCTCGATGCCTATGGCATTCCATGCTTTCTTACCGAGGAAAACATGGCCAACCTCTACCCGGGTGCGAACAACCTGATGATCTTTAGTGTACGCCTCCATATTTTTGCGAACGACGCGGAGCGCGCGGAGCAAATCCTGGACGAAAAGAACTTGCTGGTGTACGACGGTGGCTATGCCTGCCCGCGGTGCCTTTCCAGAAATATCGTGCGTGACTTCCCGCAGCGGTACAACCTGAAAATAGGGTCGGTCTTAACCGCGCTTTTTTTTGGCGTATTCTTTCCCCACGAAAAAATCTACCGGTGTTGCGATTGTCTCCACGAATTTGACGAATGACCGGTTGATTTTTTTGGCACTCTGGGCGCCTGCCTTTAAATTGCACAGCTTAGAATAAAGCCTCTTATGTCTCCCTCAAAAGTAATTATCGGTGTCCTGGGTCCTGGCGAGAATGCCACACCCGACGAAAATATCATGGCCTTCGACCTGGGCAAAGCCATCGCCAAACAGGGATGGATCACCCTCACCGGCGGCCGGAGCTTTGGCATTATGGATGCCGCGCTAAAAGGCGCCACGGAAGGCGGCGGTCTCACCATTGGCATCCTGCCCGGTGAAAACGAGAAGGGCTCTTCCGATCATGCGCAAATAAAGATCGTTACCAGCATGGGCAGCGGCCGCAACTACATCAGTGTGTTGTCGTGCCACGTCATGGTGGTGTTGGGCATGGCTGCAGGCACTGCTTCGGAAGTAGCGCTGGCGTTGAAGTCGAAGAAGAAAATCATTTTGCTGAACCAGGATGAGATCACCATCCGTTTTTTCAAAAATATCGGCAGCTACAACGTGCTGGTCAGCAAAGACGTGCCGGAGACGATCCAGCACATCAAGGAATACATGGCGATGAACAAGGTGGTGTAGCCGAGGGCGTCGCGCCCTTGTGCAAACGTCGCTTTCTACATGCATGTATTTCCAGCATCTTTGCACTAGCGGCAGGGTTGACTCAATTTTCCAGTTACTTTCTTGAGCAACCCCGAAAGATCCACCGGTTCTTTTTGCAGCTTAATCTACCAAGACCAGCTCTTTTGAGGCTTTCCCGATCGCTTTCAACTCTTCATCCGTCAGCGTAAAGGCCAGGGCTTTCACATTATCCGTCACCTGCTTCTCATCGCGGGCGCCTACGAGCACGCAATCCATCGCGGGCTGTCGCGTCGTCCAGTGGATGATGAGTTGTGTCAGGGTGGCATTGTGTTTTTCGGCGATCGGTTTCAAAGTCTCCAACATTGTGTTCACGCGGACGATGTTTTCATCTTTGTAGAACTTGTTGTTTTCGCGTGTATCGCCGGGACCAAAAACATGACCGGGCTTGATCTTGCCCGTGAGCAAGCCACGTTGCAACGGACTGTAGGGAATGATGCTCAACTTTTTTTGTACGGCTTGGGACACCAGGTCTTTTTCGACGCCGCGGTTCACAAGGCTATAGGGCACCTGGTTCGAAACGAGGTTCACCGATCTCAAAGCTTCGTCAACCTGCGCAGCGGAATAGTTACACACGCCGGCAGCGCGCACTTTCCCTTGTTGGATGAGGGTGGCCACGGCTTCCATGGTTTCGGATATGGGTGTGGTAGCGTCGGCCCAATGGATTTGATAGAGATCGATATAGTCGGTTTTCAGACGGCGAAGGCTCTCTTCGCATTCGCCGATCACGGCCGCCTTGGCGGAGTATTTATATACTTTCGTGGGTTTGCCACTGTTGTCGGTCGTATCGAAATAAAACTCACCCTGGTTGGTTTTCCAGTTCATGCCATACTTGGTGAGGATCTCGTATTTGTCGCGGGCGATGCCGGCCATGGCCTTGCCCACCAATTCCTCACTTTTGCCAAAGCCGTAGATGGGGGCCGTATCGATCGTGGTGATGCCCGCATCGAAAGAGGCTTTGAGGGCGCGCAAGGCTTCGGCGTCTTCGGCTCCGCCCCACATCCATCCGCCTATGGCCCAGGCGCCAAAGGCTATCGGTGTTACGGTTACGGCGGAGGTTCCGAGGGTTTTGCGTTTCATGGGCATGCTGTTTTTTTAATAAAGGTAAACCGCCGAGGCGCTAAGGCGCAAAGTTTCTTTGTAGTATCTTGGGCATCTTACGGCAAAAAAAGCCGGGCGACCTTGCCCCGACACGTGTCGCATCGTAATTTGGCTCTTATGAATTTTCAGTATCTCAAAGGCGTGCTCTGCCTGTTGCTGCTCGTGACGGGCAATCACCTGGCGGTGGCGCAGTTTCCGCGTTTTAAAGTGCTCGCCTTCTACTCCAACAAAGTGGAGCGCGACCACGTGGACTTTGCGCGTGATGCCGTCCGGTTCTTCAAAGACCTCACGGCGGGCAACGGCTTTGTGTTCGACACCACCAGCAACATGAGCGACCTCAACGACCAGAAGCTGAAGGACTATTCCGTGGTGATGATGCTGAACGATTTTCCCCACAACCAGGAGCAACGCAACGCGTTTACGCGCTACATGGAAAATGGCGGCGGCTGGTTTGGCTTTCACGTGGCCGCCTACAACGATAAGGATACACACTGGCCCTGGTTCGTGCAATTTCTTGGCGGGGCGGTATTCTATACCAATAGCTGGCCCCCTATGCCCGCGAAGCTGGTGATCGAAGACCACACGCATCCCATCACCAAAGGACTCCCCGAATCCTACATTGCACCCACCAACGAGTGGTATCAATGGAAGCCCAGTCCACGGGAAAATAAAGACGTGAAGATCCTGGCTTCGCTCTCGGCCGACAATTACCCCTTAGGTCTGAAAGACATCATCCACGACGGCGACACGCCCGTGATGTGGACCAACACAAAATATCGCATGGTCTACATGAACATCGGCCACGGCAGCAAGATCTTTACGGACGCCACCCAAAACCGGATCATCGTCGCCGGCCTGCGCCATGTGGTGGCCACCGATAAAAAAGGAAACGTATTCAAAGATTAACCACGACCATACAACCTAACCCAACGCCATGAGAGTCCTCCATTTTGTTATTGCCTGTGCCTTGTTTGCCGCGATGATCGCCTGCGGAAACAAAGAAGCCACGATCGACAGCCGCATCTTCGATGAAGCCCATGTTATTTCCGATGCGCAAAAAGATAGTCTCATCAACGCGATCCGCGTGGTGGAAACCAATATTGGCCCGCGCATTGCCATCATGACGGTGGAGAGTCTGAACGGCGAAACAGTAGAAGCCCTTTCTGCAAAAGAAGCCAAGGCCCACGGGTTCGACGCCTCCAAAGATGTTTTCTTTTTCCTGGCCACCACCGGGCATGCCGCACACATTGTGACGGGCAGCGAGGTGGAGAAGGTTCTCGACGACCCGCTGCGCGTGCACCTGGTTTGGGACATGGCGCCAAAATTCAACAAACAAAAATATGGCTCCGGCCTGGTGGATGGGGTGGAGAAATTGAAGGCGGTGTTTATTGTGAATAAGGATGTGATCGCGAAGTAGCATTTCCGGCAGGGACGGCCCCGCATCGTGTACGCCAAGGTCACGTGCCGCAAGTGCCAACTACCCTGGCCCTATTCGACAGAAATTCTAGTGGCTAATTCCTTAGCACCGCTTATCACCCGCAAATAATAGATTCCTTTCTTCAAATTACCGAGATTCAAGTTTGTCTCCGACTCACCGACATTCACGGTTTGAGAGTATATCGTGTTTGAAAAAGAATCAATAAGTTTCAATTGTCCTCCTTGCGAAAGGGATGGACTATAATAAACCACAAAATTTCCGTTTGTAGGATTTGGATAGGCTAAGATTTCTACACCTTTTGGCATAGTTATTCCTGGGTCTAAAGAGCTCATGGTGCTATTGGTATCTGCAGTTAGTCCGTTGCCACCAATTTCGATTGCCCCACATTCGTAGGATTCAATTTTTGCCACAAAGACTGACCCCGAGGAAGCTGTAAAGCCCGGCTTTAATGTCACTGAAACCGAAGCCTCCATGGAGGCTCTCTGCTGAGCATCCAAAACCAACGACCCTGAAGTCGTTAACTTCGCAAAAGCCCTGACTGACTTTAACAATTGCGCTTTCGTGACGATCGTCATTTCCAGATTACAGTCGGGAACAATTCGTTGAACAAAAACACCATCATTATACAAGGCGATAACATCCGTTCTTCCATCGCCCGTAACATCGGCATAGTAACAAAGATTAACGTAAAAATTTGCAAAATCGCCATCGCTTGGAGACCATTGCTTATATGGATCGAAAGGATAGCCGTTGTTAACCGCCACATAACCATTTCTGTCACCGTCATCATGCCTGCTTAGAGCATCGGCTCGCGCATCGCCACTAAAATCGCTAACTGACCTCGGTTTATCCGTAGCGAAGCTTTTAAGTAAAAGAGTCGAACTCCCCGCAAAACTTCCGTTATTTATAAAGGCAGCTACTTGGCTATCATCGTTCGACCCATAAAAATTACGATACTGGATCATGTCTGCCTTTCCGTCGGCATTTACATCGGCAAATGTATCCCATGCCCAATTCCCCCCCCAATCTACAAGATTTTCAAAACTGCTCCCTGTCGAAATTCCAACCCAGGTTTCCCATCGCGTGTCGACGTATATATAATCCGTTTTCCCATCGCCGTTGAAATCCGCGAATGCAAGTTGATCTGACGGTACAGGATAGCGTGCGTCAGCAAATTTTATCTCACTTGAAAAGGAAGACCCATTGGAAACCTGCACGAAAATTCCGCCCTCCCGATAGTCAACGAAATCTGCTTTCCCATCTCCAGTAACATCAGTGACGTATTTATGGTTCGGCCACTTCGAACCCCAAAGCGAACCCCAATTCGTTGACCACATCGTCCTCGGACCAAAGGATGTACCTGTTGACAGTCCAACATATATTCCATCGTCACGCAATACAACAAGGTCGGCTCTCTTATCTCCCTTTAC
>CBIHQM010000261.1:0-9730 GCA_966211885.1 uncultured Chryseolinea sp. | reverse complement strand
TCGAAACCGGGCTTAACCTTAAGGCTAGTGTACAAATGATCCGCAATGGACCGCCGAAAGTATTATTGCGACATACTGGTGAAAAAAAAAATCGACCTATTTATTCAAACGCAGGATCAAATTCCCAGAGGTCTCCCTGCATCGTACTGCCCAGATAAGGCGCCCGTTGATTACAAAGGGGATAGGCCCGGATGGAGCATGCGTGTTGTCGGGAATGACCCGCCACGAATCGCCTGCGGGGTCGAACTCAAAAAAAATGTTTTTCACCTTAATTTGAAAGGCGTCGGTGACGTTCCGGTTTTGCCCGTCACCGTGACCGTGATCACCGCCGTGGGGTCGGGAATGTTGTTGGGCACAGTGCAGACAACGGTGTGCTCATCGCTGCGCACCACCTGGGCATCGAAACTGCCGAACGTTACACTCACATATTTTTTGACGGTGGTGAAATAGTCTCCTTTGATCACCACGGTGTCGCCCCACGTTCCTTCGGAAGGAGAAAAGCTTTCGATGTGCGGTGCGTTGCTTCCCTGGCTGCGGAAGGAGACCACGGTGCCATAGGTGGTGTAAGTCTTTGTAGAGACGTACGCTTTCACGTAGTAAGTGGAATCAGCAAACAGCCCGGCCGCGAGATCAAGGCTGAACGGACCGGCGCCTTCGGTCGCGCCAAGAGAGGCCGTGAAGGACGGGATGGTATTGAAGTCGCTAAATGACCATGCAAAACCATGATCGATGATGGGTTCGTCGTTCACGTCCAGGATGGTCCCATGCAAGGTTGTGCCTGACACAGAAATGTCCGTCACCGCATTTGTGGCAACGGTAGGATAGGGCGGTTTGGGAAATTCATAGCGGTCGCATTGTGCGAGTAGCGACAGGACCAGAACAATGAGGGTGGTGCGGGAAAACGTGTTCATCTTTACTTTGTTCTTAGGCCTAGAATGAGTTGCAGATTGGTGATGCTCGACGTTAGGTCGCCGGGGATCCTGGTGTAGCCTTGGACAATGCTATTGGCTTTTTCGTAACGAAATTCGATAAAGCCATTCAACCGCGGATGCACCGGAAAGACCATGCCCACGCCTCCCCACACGCCGGTCTGATGACTTCGAAGCTGCAGGGGAACCGGCTCCGACATGAGCACTGTATGTGAATATTGCGAGTACAACTCGCCTCTTGACGAGCCATTGGAACTTGTGTTGAATATAGTGGAGACACCGGCGTCGAGAAAGGGGGTCAGTTTTTTACCGGTGAAAGTGTAGCGCACCGCGATGGGTACGCGCACTTGTGTGAGCGTGATCGAAATGTAGCTCCGCAGTATGCTGGATCCGGGCACTATCTCGCTATAAGAATAGTATGATGATTTAACAAATTGGGCTTCCCCCAAGAAACTAAACCGCTCGCTGATTCGAGGCGACGAGAACAGCAAGGAAAGGCCACCCACCGGCGCAGTCGCCTTCTGGTAGGGGCTCGTTAAATACGCATTCCAATCATAGTCGGAGCTCACCTCCAGGGTAGATTGGCTGACGCCCCCAAGAATTCCGACCTCCGTTTTGAACCAGGGCTTTTGTTCCTTGTACACCACGGACGTGCTACCGCCACATTGGTTATAGCTTTCCACCAGGCGGGTCAGTGACCTTTCATTCAGTTTGAATTTTTCAAGTTTGGAACGGAGTGCCTCACAGTCGCCGAGCATGACTTTGAGAATCCCGATATGACGGGTCGAACTTCCCGTGTAGGTAATCCCGTCGCGCTTTTGCTCAATTTCTTTGATCACCATTTTACGCAGCACGCCGTCGTTGTCTTTCTCCAGGAAATAAAAGTTGTCGTATTTATAGAGCGTCACTTTTCCTTTCACCAGCACTTCCAGGAAGGCTTGCTCGTAGACGCTATCGCGTACTTCGGCCAGTTTGGAAGTAAAATAGGCGTTGTTCTCAAAACCATATCCCTTCAGTTGCGTGGGTTCGTACTTCACCACATCCTGGTTTGGCGAGGCTTTGTAGCTACACACTTTATGTGCCCGAAGCCCTTCGCGGTAGCTGACGTATCCTTTGAGGGTATCGTTTTGCGGGGTGATGATAAATCCTTTTCTGAAATCCTGGGAGTAGAGCGCAGCGGAGACAAGGCTCAGCAGGAGTAGCGACAACAGTTTCATGATGGGCAAAGGGGTAAGGGTAGCAATCAAAAATAAGAATATTTGATTGATTTCAAAATCGAATTTGAGCGGTCTTGATTGATGGAAGCGTGTTCAAAAGCAATTGGGAAGCCTGATACCTTCGCGCAGACCTTAATGAATCAGCCCATACTTTTTAGCATACTCTTTCAAATCTTCCTGGGCGCGTCGATTTTTGACGGATTCACGAGCGAGCAGATCGAATTCCGCCTGAGCCTTGTCAGGATAATTCAACACACCGTAGATAATGAGTCGTTCGAAAGATGAGGTTACGAGTGGGGTTTGTTGGACAAAATCTACAAGCATCCTCTTCGATTCAAGCTTTTGAAAATGGGGGAGAATATACATTTCGAGGTTAGCTTTCATGCCGGTGACCATTGTGTCGAGATTCGTTTTCCCGGTCACGTCAAACCATAAGTCCTGCTGGCCCTTCAACGCGCCGATGCGCATTCTCAATGTGCAATCCATTTCACTTGGGAAAGTGGGAATGGGTTTGTTAAAATAGTTGTGCTGGTCCTGCCAGAACTCGGGAAGAAAAATGCCAGTGTTTATCGTAAACCGAATGTGGTCGCCCAACGATCCCATGCTCTTTTGAAGATTGACGACATGACCCAACTCCGGCAGCAATCGGTAGAAGGAGTTGTTTTTCTTTTTGAAACCCAGCGGTTTCAAAACATCATGAAAGGCAAGTTTTACAAGCTCATCAAATTTTGTCTGTGTCGGTGTTTTCATGGTGAATTGGCTAGGGTTGGTCTGTGTGCTCGCTAATCGAGATTAACTTTACAACGCAACCTTCATCATGGACGTGATACAGGACGTCCAACTGCTGTGTAAACTTTTGGCTTTCGATTATTCGATACACTCCTCGGTCGCGGCTTTTGCCCATTCGATATCGCTATCCGGTGGGTTTTTTGAAGATAACAGAAACGTGAAGAGGGGGTGTTCTTCCCGGTCGGCAGCTGCTTTCCATGCGGGAAATTGATGGGACATTTCGCTTATCAGAGCGCCATGGAAATCTTCTATGTTAGACAATACGTTGTCGATGATGACGATCTCCTCGACATTGAACACATCCACTCTTGGCTCCCTTCTGGCCGTGACCCTTTTTTGAACCCGCCCACAAAATTCAGATTCCGTTATTTCGATTTCTCCGGACTCCACCATCATGTCTCTTAAGGACAAAAAATGTCGCGGTTCTGACGTAGGGCCAAATGCCTGTTTTACATACGTGAAACCAGAAATGCTCTTCCCTCTTTTCAGATAGGAGATACCATCGATAAAATACAGACTTTTATTCAGGAGCGTCAGGCCATAGTTATGCTTTGACGAAAGCCGGTTGGCGATGTAGAGGATGAGCTCCTTTGCTTTAACCGATGAAGTTGAACCTAACATGCTAACAATTTAAGGATAAATGACAAGTTGGTCAAACGGAGAAAAGCCTTAAAGGTTGACGCGCATATCCCTGCCGTGCACCCCGACCGCACGGCGCGTTGTATTTATACTCAACCTCCTCCCAATTTATCCGTTGCCAGCTTTATTTGATTGGCGCAATAGGCGTATGCGGCTGGATATTCCTTTTCACTTATTTTTGACTTCAGGAATTCGAAACTGCGTTCAAAGGTTTCCTTTGCCATCTTAAAGTTGCCAGCGTTGAAGTAGGCTTCACCCATGTTATTCGTGGCGATAAAAATGTGTTCATCGTTCGTCTCCAGGGCGATCACTTTCTGGTAGAAGACGATTGCTTTTTCATAGGCCTTAGACAAGCTGTAGAAATAGCCGATGTCGTTATAGAACATGAGGAACTCCTTGTTCTCCTTTCCGTAGTAATAAAAAAACAGGGCGATGGCGCGCCGGTAGTATTTGATCGCGTCTGCATTTTGATTCACGCGGTGATGGGCCAAGCCCAGCGCTTTGTAGTCCATGGCGCGAAACAAGAACGATCCTTTGTTTTGATGTGTCACTTGTTGCCACATTTCTATAGCTTCCGGGTATCGCTTTAGGTGCATTAGCGTAGTGGCGACGTTCCGCATTTGATCAGTGGAGGGTTCGTCCAACTCCTGCACGATCTTTAGCGACTTTTGGTAGTATGACAATGCCTCCAAATGGTTGTCGCTGGCGCTCTCAAAGTTCCCAAGATTGTTGTAGAACATGGCGGTGTAGGATTGATGAGTGGGCGTGTTTGTGTTTGATGTTATTTCCAGACCCTCCTGGTAATAGTGTTCAGCTTCCGCGCCGTGCCCCAGGTCGAGGTGGCAGCTGCCGATCGCGTTGTACAGGTTTGCGATTTCCAGGTCAGCCGTTTCGAATAGATCCTTGGCAAGGTCCAAAGCTTTTTCATACTCCTCTAACGATACTTTTGTGGTGATGTCATAGTCTTTCTCTTCCAGTTTTTGGAAGAAAGCTTCGTTGTTCCATTTCCGGGCCTTGCTTTTTTGTAGCAGGTAGGCCTTTAGCAGGTCTTCTTTGCCGGCATCGATGAGAGCCGTTGTGGTTTGTTTGTTAGCTTCGGCGTCGCGCGAGTCGAGCGATTCGAGTTGGAGAATGTCCTTTTTGTCTTCGATGTCGAGATACTTTTCTTTTTCGTTGCGGATGTCGCTCTCCTTTCCAAATTCGTCGAGCAAATTTTTCTTTCCTGCGTATTTCAAATTCACGCGTTCGACGATGTCGCGGAAAGCTTTGTTGATTTTCTCCCGGTAGGCCACGAGGTCATCGAGATAAGGGACCAAGTGGTCATAGCTTTCGAGGCTAATTGTTTTGATACCCAGTTTTTCGAACTTGGTTTTGCCGGGACTCAAAATGAAATGCCGTGTGCCCGTGTGAAAGATGCCGTGGATGTTTCGGAGTATTTGCTGGATTTCGATATCGGCAATGCTATAGCCGATAAAAAGTATGGTGGCGTTTGCGCACATTCCTTTCAGCTCGCCGAGGAAACGATGGTTGTATTTGTACAGGTTGTCATAATCTTCCTGAAAAAGGACGCAACCTTCGGGACGCGTTATGGTGCCATGAATTTTGAACAGGTAGGCAGATCTTTTAAAGAGGAAAGGCCAAAGAGGTTGTCGGCGGGCGTGATGGTGTCGACTTCCTCCTTGAGGTCGTCGGTCAGGGCGCCTTCCAGGGCTTGGTCATAGTTGGTGGTGATGACTTTTTGCGAGAGCCTCCAGATTTTTTCTTGGTTTTGCAGGTTGTGTTTCGACAAGTCGATGTCGATGGCGCCCTTTAGCATGCTCTTGCAAACATCCTTGTGTCCCTGCCGTGACAAAGCGTTCAGTATTTTCAAAGGATTGGCATTGGCCTCGCGAGCTTCGGCTTGCAGGGCCGCGAGCGCAGGGTCTTTTTCCAGCAGGGCATCGACAAATTTTCGAGCCAGTTCGAGCCAGGTGGGTAGCGCTATATTTTTTGAATAGCCGCTGCCAACAAAAGGAATGAGGGTATTGTGCCTAATGGCCTCCCTGATTTCTGCGGGTATTTGTTGTTCATTCATAAGCGATGGAACGGAGCGTGATACCGATTCAATTGCTCTTGATAAACGCGATAAGATCCGCCATCTCCTCCATCGAAACAGCGCTCTCCAGACCCCGGGGCATGGCGGAGGTTTCGATGGCTTCAAGTTTGGCGATGTCGTTGCGCGGAACCGTTGTCTCATGTCCGCTGGCAAAACGGACGGTGAGGGTGGCCGATGTCTCGGAGGATATAATTCCGGTCAGGCTCTCACCGTTTGTGCGCTCGATTTTCCAAAGTTCGTATCCGTCGGCGATGGACCGGTTGGGATCGAGAATGTCGGCCATGATAAATTGTTTGTCGCGATTTCTGATCGTAGCCAGGTCCGGACCGAAGGCCCGGCCGTTTGCGCCATTGATCTGGTGACAAAGGGAACAAACATTTTTAAAGACGATAGTTCCTTTCGCTGCGTCGCCTTTTAGTGAAAGCGCGGGCTCGTATTTTTTGAAAATTTCATTTTGGTCGGCTTGCTCATGGGCCAGCAATGCACGCGCGCGTTTTTTGATGTCTGCATCGTCGTTGTTCATCAACTCGACCATGCGCGGCCAGCCGATGGTGACCGGTTGGATTTGTTTGCTCTGAATGGCATCCAACAGAATGGCCGCACTTTGTGAAGAGGAAAGAAAAGCGTCCATGGCTACGTCGCGAATTCCCGGTGTCAGCGTCTTCCAGTTGGCCACCAAATACTTTCCTGCGGCGGTGGCATTAAATTTCGCATAGACCTTGACGGCAATCTTCTGAAGATTTTCAGGAGAAGCGGGGGAGATGATCTTTTGATATAAAAGCGGGTCAGCGCCGGCATCGAGGATTAAAATGCTGAGGGCATCTTCACGAAGCGAAATGTCTTTTGTTTCGTCGGGCGCAATGTCCCGGGCGGCCTGGATGATCTTTGTTTCCAAGGCGTGATCATCAATTCCTTTTCTGCACAGCAGTGCAACCTCGGCCTTTCTGCGTTCGGAGGCTGCGGGGTTTTTGAACGATGCCAGTAACGAGGCGGCCAACGCTGTCGTAGGAAAAGTAACTTCTTTCCCTACGCTTGCCAGTCCCTGAAGCATGGCGGCTTGCCACCACGGATCGGCAGCGCTTTGGTTTTTGGTGGCCAGCGAAATAATTTTTGTGATGTTGTTTTGATCGTTGGAGAGCGCCACCACCGACGCACACTGCTGGATGAAGGATCTCCTGCCCGGCGTTTCTTTGTCGCCGAGGTCTTTGATGGCGCCCTCGAGCATTTCCCATTCATGTCCACGGGTCGCGCTGAGAGCCGCCACTTGCACCCATTCATCTTCGATGTCGCGACGCAAGATCTTTTGGCGTGCGCTGGCCACCGGGTTGGTGGCCAGGTATCCCAGCGTGCAAAGAAGTTGGAATCTCACTTTGGAATCGGGATCGTCCTGAAGCATGAGCAGATCATTTTCAAGCGTGGGAATTTCATTCAAGTGCAGCTCTGCAATCCGGATAGCATTTTCACGAACACCGGCAACGGAATGCTTCAATGCTTTTTGCAAATAGCCCGCATCCGTCGCACCAAGACCATCCATGGTCCACAAAGCATGAGCGACAGCCGGAGCAAACGTGGTGGTGTCTATGAGTTGTTTCAGAAAAGGAACAGCCGACGCGTCGTGCCGATCCATCAATAACCGCTGGGCCGTTCTTCGCCACCAGATGTTGTGATTCGCCAGGTGCTTGACCAGTTCCAAGGAAGACGCATCTCCCAATTTAATTTGACCGGACCAATTTAGTGGCGGAGTTCCGGTCGGCGTCACGCGATAGATCCTTCCTTTATCAGAACCCGCATATAATTTCCCGGACGCGGCCACTTCCTCGCTCATCCATTCGGGATGCTCGATGATCTGCCGGTAGTAGTCGATGATGTAGAGCGCGCCGTCGGGCCCTGTATAAAAATTCACGGGCCGGCACCAGGCATCGGTGGAGGTAAGGAATTCTTTTCTTTCATAAACACGACTTGCTGTGAAGGTAGCGCCTTTGCCGGCGAGCTTGTCGATGTGCACCAGGTTGTGAACCGGCTCGGCAATGAAGGTGATCTCGTCGAACGGTTTGGGGAACAATCCACCTTCATACCAGGTTACGCCGCACGACGATGTGATCACACCCACATCGGTGAGCAACTGATGTTCAGGATTCAGCGTCGTGGGAAAAACTTCGCAGGCGTCGCCATGATCGGGAAGCATTTGAAGAGAAGTTGCCGGACGCAAGTTGGGGTTGCGATTTAGATAACGGGCAGCAATCACCTCGTGAAACAAATGATTGGCATTGGCGGTACCTAGCAGATGTCCCCAAGGATCGAACGCTTGTCCATATTGCGATTCGCCCGACAGCATTTCGATTTCCTTTGCGTCGGGTTTGAACCGGATGCTTCTCCCGTTGGCGTTCTGTGGCAGCGCAGGGGCGTCAGGAAATTGTGGGAAATGGATGGGCGTTCCGAGGTCGCCAAATTCTTTTATATACACTTTGGGTGTCACCTCCCCTTGGTGGGCGATGTAGATCCAATTGTCGAGGCCAAACACGGGAGTGTTGGCGTTGTGTTGTGGGTTGGACAAGGCGAAGCCCGTGAGGAGAATTTGTTTGTGGTCGGCTTCGCCATCGCCGTCGGTATCTTCCAGGTAGATCACGTCGGGCGAATCCACCACGATGATGCCCTTCTTCCAACACATCACGCCCATGGGCAGCACGAGGCTGTCGGCATACACGGTGCTTTTGTCGGGGAAGCCGTCGCCGTTGGTGTCGGTCAACAGTTTGATGACGCCCGAGCCGTGGGTGTCGAGCGGGTAGCCGTGCATTTCGGCGACATAGAGGTTGCCGTGTTCGTCTACGTCCATGGCCACGGGGTCGGCGACCATGGGTTCGGAGGCGACCAGTTCGATGGTGAAGCCATCGGCGAGGGTAAATGTTTTGAGGGCGTCTTGGGGAGAGAGGCCTGAATTGGTTTTATCGTTCTGGCAGCTAAACAGAAAAAAGACTAGCGCGAGTAAAACAGGTTTCATAGGGGCGGTGGGTTGAAACCAATATACCCATAAAGTTTTGTATTTTTTTTGTAGCCCCTCTTCTACGCAAAGTAACTTGCATGGTAAATTTCAAACAATTATTTTAATGGGGTCAAGCCATAGTATTACTTCCACCGTTGTATAACAGTAAGCATAAAAGAAATGCCAACGTTTCCGTTTGACGTCCTGTAGGTATTGGTACCTGACCTTCACCGACTGATCAGCTTTGCCAGATGAGCAGGTATTTGTAGACTTTCCAACCATCTTCTTGTTTTTCGACAAACACAAAAACACCTTCTGCAGAAGGGCTTTCATAATGATATTCACAATAAAGCACCGCTCGGGTTTTGCTGGCATTGAAGAGGGGCTTGGAAAGACTGATCGAGCCCCAGACTGGATTCCAATTTGGGGGCGGTGGATCGATTTGAAGAAAATCGATATGGAAGTCGGCTGCATGCAGGCCGCAGGGAGTAAATAGGGAATCGAGTTTCCAGGTGGCCGGGAAGGTTTGCCGGAACACGGTGTCTGATAGTAATGCCATCAGCAGGTCTTTTTTTTCTTCGTCTGGTATGGCGTGTTCTCTATAATAGAGATTCAGGTCGGGATGGAACGTGATCGCGAATTTTGGGGCCATGTTCATTCGCTTCTTTTTAACGGCGTCCACCAATCTGAAGAAAGTTGCTTCAGAAACGGCTCTGTTCCGATAGGCGGAATCCATTTTCATCAGATTCTTGTCTTCCTCGAACAAGTAGAAACAGTGATAATACCGGTCGTAAATGATCTGACCAAGAACGGCGTCGTAGAAGGCGGCGGGCTGTTTCTTTGGTTTTTCGGTCTGGCAAGCAGCGAGACATATTAATGCACAAAGACCGGTCAAACAACGAGCGGCAATCAGGTTTGGTTTTATGGACATGCTGGGCAAAGGTGTTCCTTACCTGTGGAATGCAACACGATGCCGAAAGTCACAGGAAGATCAGTTTAATGCCCTTCGACGCAGGTTTCGACCTGCTATTTAAAATGTATGGCGGTGAGCTTCTACGCTGTCATTTTTAAATTATTGCTA
>CBIHQM010000260.1:0-9731 GCA_966211885.1 uncultured Chryseolinea sp. | reverse complement strand
CGTTCGATTTTGGTGCGCTGGCTCCCCGGCCAACTCTTCAGGTCCAGCACGGGGTTGTCCACATAAACACATACTACTTTCTCCGGATTGGCGGCGGCCCAATTATAGCAATACACCGCGCCGCGACTCATGCCTTCGAGCACCGCCTTAGGATAGAGTCCGTTTTTGGTAAGCCTGTCGTAGAATGCATTCCAGCGTTGCACGGCCTCGGCGTTGCCGAATAATTCGGTCACATCGCAGTACACCAAGTGAAATCCTCGCTCCAGCAAAGCAATGTCCGTCTGGGGTTCGTGACCCCAGAAACGCGCGCGCCAGATCCAGGGGTGATGTTTCGCTGCGCGTTTAGGCTGGACGATCTTGCAGGGATGTCCCTCCATAGTAAACTCGAAACACGCGTAACCATAAAACGACTGCAGGTGTTCGGGTTTCAGGGTTTCAAAAATATCGAAACGTTCGTCGTTGTCTTGCGTGAGAAAAGCGTGAAGTCGTTTCGCCAGCAGGGCGGCTCCAACTTCGTCGGGATGTATTTTATCCGGCATGTGCGCGGATTGGGTCAATAATAATGGATGCATATCCAACACTTCACAATCCGCATGGAATGCAACGTTGCGCAAATGTGGGATGATCGTTTTCACAATCGCCGCGTCCCAGATCGCCGTTGTATCGGTCACAAAGGAGACGATCGGCAGCAGCAAAATAACCCGAGGATGCGAGGGGAGCGTCCGAAAGGATTGAATGAGATCACGACCATCCTGTTCCAGCGCGCCGGCATGCACGCGGTTCACCAGCTTGCTGTCGTTACCACCCAGGTCGATGAAGACGATGTCGGGGTTGCTGGCCAGCGCCGATGCATACGCTTTTGTATTCCAATAGGGATAATCACCCTGGCGCAGCAGCGTGGTGCTGTTCACACCATAGTTGGTCACGGAATAATGGTCGCCTAACAGGTTTTGAAGTTGCGCGGGATAGGATTGTGTTTCACGATCGGCAAGACCGGCGCCATACGTGATGCTGGCACCAATGCAAGCGATCCTGATCTTACGGTTGGGCTGGGCGCCAACAAACGAAACGGAAAGCAGCATCAACAGAATTCCGGTGGTTAAAATACAAACACGCGCGATCATGGAATAAAGTTGGACATAAGGCCGGGAATGAACGAACGGAATTTATGTTAACGGCAAAAAATCGATTGGGCACTATCCCCTCATGCCGGCTCCTGCGTCGAAACACCATCCAAGATCCGCTTCCGTTGGTAGCTGATGATGTCTTTCATTTTCCGGATCCGGCTTTTGGCCAGGCTTAGCTTCTCTTGGGTTTTGCGCAGTTGAGTATTTTTCTTTTGCATCTTGTCGTGGGTCATGGTCAACAGCATCACCAGGTCTTCCTTCCCCAGCTTGGCAAGCTCCTCTCGTCGCATAGTATTTTCGATCTATTCTTTTTTATTCGGATAGTTGAAAAAATCAAGGTGTGATGATCGGATGTGCTGACATCACGAATTCCAATGTACCTCCTTTTAAAATATCTTCGTGCGTGATGAACGGGGTTTTGAGTGGCGTGCCGTTCAAGCTCACTTTGGTGACGTATTTATTGGTGACGCTGTTGTTTTGTGCTTTCACCACAAAAGTTTTCCCATTTTCAAGATGCACCTTTGCTTCACTAAAAAGCGGACGCCCCAAGGTGTAGGTGGGATCTCCCGGGCTCACCTGGTAAATTCCCAGGCTGCTCAGAATATACCACGCCGACATCTGTCCACAATCTTCGTTGCCGGATAAACCATTGGCATCATTGAAATAGAGTGTGTTCAGGATCTTGTCGGCAAGCTCCTGGGTTTTCCACGGTTGGCCTACATAGTTATAGAGATAGGCAATGTGATGACTAGGCTCGTTGCCATGCGCATACTGTCCAACCAAACCCGTGATGTCGGCCGAGGAATTGTTGCCTTCAATATCCGACTGTACCGAAAACAAACTGTCGAGTTTTTGAATGAATGGTTTCCGACCGCCGTGCAACGCCATGAGGCCATCGATATCGTGGGGCACAAACCACGACCATTGCCAGGAGTTGCCTTCCACATATTCGTCGCGGCGGTGATTGGAAAAGCGCGGATTGAACGGCGTCTTCCACGAGCCGTCGGCATTCACGCCACGCATGAAGCCGACGCGTTTGTCGAAATATTTTACGTAGCGCATTGATCGCTCCATAAACGTTTCATAGTCTTTCGTTTTACCAAGGGCCTTCGCCATTTGGGCAATGCACCAATCATCATAAGCATACTCCAGCGCCTTGCTCACCGACTCATTATCTTTGTCGCACGGAATAAAACCCAACGTCTCGTTATAATACTTGCCTACCGGCATCACATTGTTCTTGATTTCAGCATCAGGAAAATGAACGGAAACCGTGTCGAAGTGCGGTGCACGCAACAATCCCTCGTAGGCTTTCTGCACATTGAAGTTGCGATTGCCTTTCACATAAGCGTCGGCGATGACCGATGCCGAGTGGTAGCCGATCATGGTGCCCGTTTCATTGGCGGCCAGTTCCCACATGGGCAACACGCCGTCTTGTTCATATTTTGTGATGAGCGTTCTCACCCAAGCCTCGTTGCGCGAGGGGTTGATGATGGTCATCAGTGGGTGAAAGGCGCGGAAGGTGTCCCATAGCGAAAACACGGTATAGCTTTCCGATCCCTTTTCGGCGTTGTGTATTTTCTTATCGAGGCCGCGGTAACGTCCATCCCAATCCGTATAGAGGTTAGGACTGATGGCGGAGTGATATAAGGCGGTGTAAAAAATGGTTTGCTGATCGGGCGTGCCGCCTTGCAGGTCGACCTTGCTCAACCATTCGTTCCAGGTGGCAGCGGCGGCGTCTTTTACCGCTGCAAAATTCCAATCCGGAATTTCGTTCATCACATTGTTGCGGGCCCCTTCCATATCCACCGCCGAAATGCCGACACGCACTTGCAATTGACGGTCTTTCAGGTTTTCAAATTTCAACACGGCCTTAGCGCCCACGGCGTTTATGCTGGATTGGGGTGAGGTGGAATAGGCATCACCGCTCGCCAACCGGTAGGTAAAGGGTTGCGAGAATACCGCATGGAAGTAAACATGATGCTCACGAGCCCAGCCCCGGGTGAACTTGTGGCCCCTTATTTCATGGTCGTTTACCACTTCAATGAAGTTCTCCGCATTTTGATGGCTTTGCAGCGTGTGGCCAACATCGATGATCAGGCCTGGGATGGTCCCTGCGGGGTAGGTGTACCGGTGCATGCCGGCGCGTGTGGTGGCGGTGAGCTCTGCCAGTATGTTGTCATCCTTGAGGGTCACGCGGTAATAGCCAGGTGTCGCTGTCTCTGACCCCTCCACCTTACGGGAGCAATAGCCGCTCTCGGGGTTGTCGGCTGTGCCTTGGTTTAGCCAGGGTTGGCCGGTCACGGGCATAAACAAAATATCGCCGTAGTCACCAATGCCGGTGCCGCTCAGGTGGGTGTGCGAAAATCCGAGGATGACCGGGTCTGAGGCGTGGTAGCCGGAACATGCGTCCCATCCGTTCAAACGCGTGTCGGGACTAAGTTGAACCATGCCGAAGGGAACCACGGCGCCCGGAAACGTGTGGCCATGGCCGCCCGTGCCGATGAAAGGATTGACAAGCGTGATTTTGTTTTGCGGCTTTTTTTGTTGCGCTTTCGCGGGATGTTGTGCCAGGGCCGTGAGGGCAACCAGGATCAAAAAAGAAAACAACACTCTCATGGCCATGCATCTTTTATTTTGGATTGCCGTGAAAGTAGGAGTGGCCTCTTAAAATTGAATTAATAACGACTTAAAGAAGCCGTTCAAACGTTTTTTTATCGCGTAATGAGGATTTTTTTGACTAAATTCGTTTTTAAAACAGTGATGGAGAAATACAGGTTGCGATGCTTTCTTTAACTCGAACTTTTCTTCGCGTACTCCCCCTCCTCTTCTTCGTTACTGGTCTTTTTGCGCAAAAAGTATCGACCGTTCCGGACTATGGATTGTCGTTTGCGTCGCACGAAGTGATCAAAGATCAGCGCACGTCCCTCAACCTCACCCCCGAAGCCCCCTTTGATTTTGACAATGGCTTCGAACTGTCCTTCAATCTTTCCTTCCACCGCCTCACCAATGCCTACGGCTACGTCGTGCGGATCATCGCCAACGACTCGGTAAACATCGACCTCTTGTCCAGCCCCGAACACAGCGAATTTCACGACATGGGCATCATCGTGAATAACAAACAAACGGACATCCAGTACGAATTCCTCGACGTGAAACTGCAACCCGCCTTGTGGACGCCGGTGCGGATTGCCTTCTCACCCCAAACCAACCAGATCACTGTGACCTGGAACGGCGTAAAGAAAACGCAAGCTTTCCCCGTATCCCAGCTCAAGACCTTCCGCTTCTTTTTTGGCGCCAACGACTTTGGCAGATTCAACACGGCCGATGTGCCCCCCATGAGCATCAAAGACGTGGTCCTCCGCGACAACGACAAGGTAGCGGCACAATGGGAACTGAAACGTCACGCCGTCAACGAAGTGTATGACAGCCAAAAAGATCGCGTAGCCCTCGTGAAGAACCCCACCTGGCTTATCGACCGGCACATCAAATGGGTGCACCGGAAAAATTTCGTGATCGGCAAATATCCCGGCGTTGCCTTCAACGGCAAGGACGGCATTTTATATGCCTCCGATGTGAAGGGCGTCTACACCCTGAACCTGCAGCATGGCGAAATTCAATTCGAAAAAAATACTGCCGGCAATGCCGTGCACACCGACGCCAACCAGTTGCTATACGTCGAACAGCGTCATGCACTGATCAACTATGACGTGTTCACCAACACCCTCTCCCACTACAACCCCGAGCGCCATACCTGGACCAATCACGACACGGCCTACCACGAACCGAACTACTGGCATAACAATAAATTCTACCACGCCGCCAAGGGCATGCTCTATGCGTTCGGGGGCTATGGCTTCTTCTCCTACAAAAATGCCTTCTGGCAATACGACACCGTCGCAGCAAAATGGGTCAATCTGAAAACCAAGGGCACCATTCCGCCCCGCTACCTCGGCGCGTCCGGCATTACGGCAAAGGGTGATAAGGTGCTGATCTTTGGGGGTTATGGAAGTCAAAGCGGCAAACAAGAATTGTCACCCCAAAGCTACTACGACCTCTATACCTTCGACATGAACGATCACAGCGTGAAAAAGCTGTGGGAATTCCCCGAGGGACACAGCAAGGAAGACCTCGTGTTCTCCAATTCGCTGGTCATCAACGAAGCCGACAGTTGCTTTTATGTGCTCAGCTTCCCAAAGAATAAATACGAAAGCCACATCAAGCTGCGCCGCTATGCCCTGCGCGCACCCGAAACCGAAGTGCTGGCCGACTCCATTCCCTTTCGTTTCCACGACGAGCACTCCTTCTGCGACCTCTTTCTTTCCCGGGCCACCAACGAGCTCGTGGCGGTAACGGCCCATAAAGAAAAAGGCCAGTATAAAGTAGGCGTCTACACCATCAACTATCCGCCGCTTCGCACCCAGGATGTTCTGCAACAACCGGTAACGGCGTCGGCCGCGGGATACTATGTTGTACTCGCGTTTGGCATCGGTGCCGTTGTGCTCTTTATCTTACTCCGGAAAAAATCGAAAGCACCCATCGCGCAGGCAAACATTCCCGTCCATGACGCAGCGCATGACATCGATTTTTTAAAAAACCTGCACGAAGAAAAACCCGTGGCCACCATCAATCTCTTTGGCGGGTTCCAGGTTTTCGATAAGACCGGCCACGACATCACCGGCAAATTCACCATGACGTTGAAAGAACTGTTCGTGCTCATCCTCTTGCATTCTGTCAAAAATGAAAAGGGCATCTCCACCACCGAGCTACAGGAATATTTGTGGCCCGACAAAGACGAAGTGAGCGCCCGCAACAACCGGAACGTAAACATCAAGAAGCTGCGCACGTTGCTGGAAGAGATCGGCAACATCACCATCGATAACAACAATTCCTACCTGCGCCTCGACATCGGCCCGGAAGTGTTTTGCGACTACCATGCCGTCTTCAAAATTCTCAACGCCGACAGCAGCGCGGTTCCCGAAAAACAAAAAATAGAGTTGCTCTTAAAATACGTAAAGCGCGGCAGCCTGCTCCCCAACCTGCAAACCGGGTGGCTCGACAATTTCAAGTCCGACATCTCCAACAGAGTCATCGACGCACTGCTGGCGTATTCGGCAAAACTGGACACGTACAAAGACGACAAGATCCTGCTGGACATCGCCGACGCTATTTTCAATTACGACACCATCAACCAGGAAGCACTGGTGATCAAGTGCTCGGTGCTCAACAAAAAAGGAAAATATTCGCTGGCCCGCACCTGGTACGATCACTTTGTGAAAGAGTACAAAAATCTCTACGCCGAAAATTATCCCAAGACTTTCGACGATGTGATCTCCTGAGCGCACGAAAAAACCGGTGCAGATTTAAGGGCAAGTTTCCCGTAGTCCATCCCACGCTACGCCAGGGTGAAAAATGTAACACCGGCAAAGCCTTAGCAATTTTCTTAAAAAAATCGTGCCCTGGCATAAACCGCAGTCCGCCAGTGCGCGTTGCTATAGTAGCCCCTAAACCAAGCACACCGTTCAGAAAAATAATCCGTAACTTCCATCTCCACAAAAACCTGCCTCCTATGAGCACTCCCCGCATCTCTTTTCTCCCCACACTTTCGGTCAGAAATTGCCTGGGCGCCATCGAATTTTACAAGCATGCTTTTGATGGTGTAGAACTTATGCGAAACGTGAGCCCCGATGGCGAGGCCGTGGCCGAGATCGCCATCGGTGACTGTCATTTTATTGTGGCCGACGAAGCTCCGACCTATGGTAACTATAGTCCCGAAACGTTAGGCGGCACCACCATCCGCATGGGACTGCAAGTGGAAGATCCCGATGGGGTTGCGCGGCAAGCCATTCATGCCGGGGCCCGCGAAGTTTATCCCGTAGCCGACCAGAGTTATGGCTACCGGCTTGGACGCGTTGTCGATCCGTTTGGTCATCATTGGGAAATTTTTAAGCCGTTGAAGTAAAATCGTCTTCACGCGATGCTGATGTTATGATCAAATTAAATGTGCTCTAAATAAAATGTTGCGCGTATGAAAAACACCTCCTCCTGGACCAACCTCCTCACGATGGCGTTGCTCCTGTTCACCTCGTTTGCCTTGTCGGTTTGCTCCTCCTCCGTGCAAACAAAAAAATCGGGCACAGCGCAAAACAGTCCTTGCATCGATTCAACCAAAATCGATTTGAATGGTCCCTGCATCATGATCTACGCGCCAGTGTGCGGATGCAACAACGTGACCTATGACAACGAGTGCCTGGCCACACGGTCTGGTGTGCTCCGATGGAAAGAAGGTAAGTGTAAATGAAATTCCTTCAGGCCGATATTTACGCAGGATGCATCACGGGCAGTTTTTCCTGAAAATCTTTTGCTGCATCGAGCACGGTGTCTTCTTCTCCTGCCCTGCCCACCAGCTGAAGTCCTGCTGGCATGTTGTTTTTATCCATCCCACACGGGATGCTGATCGCCGGCAAACCAAAGTAGTTGGCAAAAAAAGTATTATTGGGCGACACCGCCTGAGGACCTGATTTCTGCGCAGCCTCAAGGGTCGGCGTCAGATCCGTAGTCGTTGGTAAGACCAAGAGGTCGATGTCCTTAAAAAGTTTTGCGTTGATCTTTTCGCGATCGGCATCGATCGTTCGAATATCAAAAACAGCCGAGGCAAACGGTACATCGGTTTCGGTGAAGATGTGTTTCGATTCTTTCAGGCCTTCAACGACGGTATAGAACAGGTCACGGACGTCGGCGGTGGCTTCGAAATTACGGACCACCCCAATCCTGTATTTTTTCCCGGAAGCAAAGGCCATGCGGTAGTCATCTTTGTATTCCCTCGTTCTGTTATCGGCCAGCGCGTTCAGAAGGATGGCCGTGTCGGCTACCCAACGCGTAGTGAGTCCCACATGGGCTAGCTTGAGGATCGTGTCATCCGCGCGTTCGCCTTCCAGTATCCCTTGGCCACTCATCAATCCGTAGGTAGCTTTAAAGCCCGTGACGCCACAACACGAAGCCGGCAAACGACAGGACCCAACGGCATCTGTATCCACCGTGGCATAACACATCCCGCTGGCGACAGCAGCGGCCGATCCACCCGAAGAACCACCGGCCACGTAAGCCACATTCCACGGATTGTGAACGCTGCCAAAATAGCTTATCGCCGACGTTGTGCCCATCCCCAACTCATGCATGTTGGTCTTGCCCACCAGGATGGCGCCGGCCACTTTTAATTTTTCCACCATCACCGCGTCCTTCGCCGGCACACGGTCTTTGAAGTGAACAAACCCGGCCGTGGTGCGAATGCCGGCCGTATCATAAAAGTCTTTTACCGCCACGGGGATGCCGTGTAGCGGCCCCCGCCATTGTCCCTTTTTGATTTCCGCTTCGGCTACGGCAGCCTGCTTCAAGGCTTCGTCCGACAGCACCGTGATAAAGGCATTTACCGTTGGATTCAGTTGCGCGATACGCGTCACACATTCGTTTACCAACGCCACCGGCGAAACCATTCCGCGCTTTATTTTTTCGCTGGCTTCCATGATGCTCATGTAGCCATATTTTTCTTTTTCCATGACACAAAGGTTTGAAACGCCTCAAAGTTGCATTTTTCAGCGCTTGGAGGCGATGCGGATCGCGACAACAAGAGGGTCATTTGAGACAATCACCTCCCGGCACGCTCCACTTCGGGAATCTTTCTTACTTTTGCCGCGTTTGCCGGGAAGCTCGGCTAAAAGTCATTCTATGTTCGACATCTGCTGCATCGGTCACCTTACACACGACAAGGTGGTGACCACCAAAAAAGAAGTACACATGGCGGGAGGCACCTCCTTCTATTTTTCCAATGCCATCCGTAACATGGATCTTTCCTATGGCCTGGTCACAGCACTGGGTCAGGATGAGATACGCTTCGCACACGCCCTCCGCGAAAAAGGGATCGATGTGCAAGTGCTCCCCAGTGCACACACCGTATACTTCGAAAACATTTACTCCGGTAATCTCGATCATCGCACACAAAGAGTATTGCAGATTGCCGACCCCTTCACAGTAGAACAACTCGCCGACGTGCAGGCAACGGTGTTTCACCTTGGACCCCTGCTGGCACACGACATGCCCCTGGAACTTATCCAGTCGTTGGCTGCACGCGCCAAGGTCTCCCTCGATGTGCAGGGATTTCTCCGGAAAGTCGAGAACCAACAAGTGCTGCCCATCGATTGGGCCGACAAGCACGACGCGCTCCGCCACATTCATATCCTGAAAGCCAACGAGCACGAAATGGAAGCCTTGACCAAACAGACCGACCCCAGAACCGGCGCGCGCATGTTGAACGAATGGGGCGTGCAGGAAGTGCTCATCACCCTGGGCAGCAAAGGCTCCATCATCTACAGTGACGGAATCTTTTACGACATCCCCGCCTATGTTCCTGCGGCCGTTACCGATGCAACCGGTTGTGGCGACACCTACATGGCCGGCTATCTCTATCAACGTCACCACGGCGCAGGTTTCCAGGAAGCCGGCGAATTTGCTGCCGCCATGGCCAGTCTGAAAATTGAATCGTCAGGCCCTTTTTCCGGCACCTACGACGACATCTTGGCCTTGCTGAAACAAGGTCAAAAAGTGATG
>CBIHQM010000259.1:0-9774 GCA_966211885.1 uncultured Chryseolinea sp. | reverse complement strand
CATATTCTTATTGTTGTTCAAGTCGGCGACCATTACATTGTCCGACGTTCTTCTCACCGTAAAATCCGTCAGGTCGATACGGATGGAGCGCAGCACCTCGTCGCCCTTGTCGCTATGGCTGGTCACATCAAAGGCATTGTTCACAGGATAGTTGAACGCGGCTTGCGGATTGCGGACGATGGAGATATCCGATTCCGCATTCGAAGGCTTTAGCGCCGAGATGATGGGAAGGTCACTTCCCAGCGGATTGCTGGCCGGAACACATTTCTCGCCCACCATTGCGTGGAAGTGCATCGTGCCCGAGATCAACCCGCCCAGCACATCGACGTGTCCATAAAGCCACCCTTCAAACCACGTCGGATTCATGAGGCCCGCATTGAACAGTGCCGCCGCTTCAACATCCGCGATGTTGAATTTGCCGGAATAGAACCACACATCGAGATTGATCCCGAACAGGAATTTCGCCAAGGCATAGAACTGTCCGTTTGCATACCAGCCGTTCACCCCCGGCAAGTCGTTGTCGCCGTTGCAACCGACACTGTATTGACGCATGTTCACATCGAAGCCGATGATCGCCGAGAAGTGCATGTAGAACATCAGGAATGTCAGGTCCACGGGTCCGTACTCCAAGCCTGCGCCGAAGCCGAAGCCGGGATTAAGACTGTTGGCATAGACCGATTGGTCGCGCGAGCTTTTGTAGTCGGGAAAGTCTTTGAGGATCGCTGCCGGCGGATCGGGAATACCCGGTATGCTCGAGCCCATCATGAAGTAGGCGTTGATGGTGGCGAGATTCGCCAGGTTCACGTTCACGCGCTTGTCGGGTTCACCCAGCAGGAAGTACCATTCCCCATTTTGCCCGTTGATGTTCACGGCCAGGAAACCGTTGCCGGTGATGGCTTTGTAATTTACATTGAGGCCGACGCCGGCGTCGAATACTTTTTGGACAAAGTCATAACCAATGAAGCCGTGACCATTGATGGGCGCCGCCTTGACGTCGGACGTGAGCTCCGCCATCATCGCCGCGTCGATGTCCAGGCCCACCATCAGCACACCGAACTTGTCGGTAAACTGCATACTCAATTCTCCCTTGGCATGGAAAGGTGTTCCGTTACCTACACCCACGACCACGCTCGCCTTAAATCCGATCACGTTGCTTTGTGGTTTGTAGCGATTCAAGTCGTTGGTGGTGCCGTTCAATAAAGCATCGGGAGAAATGTCGAACGCTTTCGACATGTTGTAGTAAATACCACCCCCCAATCCGAACAACGATACTGGTGGCACGATGGGTGTGCCGATACTTTGCAGATAGGAGAGGTCGACATACCAATAGTTGAACGACGTCTGACCAAACATGACATGGCTATCAATTTTGATCTTGGTCACGCCAAGCGACAATTTTACTTCTATGCCACCGCGCAGCCCGTTGCCATAGGTCGCATCCTTGTCAAAGAAATCTATCTCGCCGTTCAGATCGAGCGGCCCCAACGGACCCTTCACTTCGATCTTATTTACTTCCAGGTGAGGATTGCCCCACGACGGTCGGCCATCCTTGAATGCAATATCGCCAACCACCCCCAGGTTGAACGTGCCCTTTGGCAACGCAGCGATGTCGGTCAACGAAATGCTCAGATCAAACGTCACCCCCGCCGACGAGCCCTTCAGCTCAGGCTTGATCGCGCTGATGGTCACGGGAAATCCGCTCGCCGTTTTTTGCGGACTGGCGAAACCAAAGTTCACCTTGCCCGCGATATAGGGCGCTTTTGTCATCAGCTTCAGGTCCTGAAATTGCATCGCCTTAAAGCTCAGCTTGGGTATGGGACTCAAGTCGGCCTCGATGCTGATGTCGCCATTCAGGGTAGCCACGGCGTTGAATTTATTTTTGGCATTGGACACGGTGATGTTCGACGTCTTATCGAGATTGATCGTTGCCGCCCACAGCTTCACATGAAGATTGTCTTTTGGTTTGATCACAAACTGGAACACCATACTGCTGTCCTTTTGTGGCGGCTGGCTCAACGTGCAGGTATAATCCAATTCGTCCTGGTGTGTCTTCTCGGGGTCACCCGATGTGGGCAACAACAATTTTCCATTCAGCCCACCCTTGATGAACGATGAATTCACAAACCTGACGTTGATGTTGTCCAACGAGTAGTACCAGCCGTCGAGATCGCCGTCGCTGATGGCCAGCACGTCGTCGGCGCTGATGTCGCCGGTGAGGCCTTGTTTGTCGATCATGAAATTTTTTACGCTGAGGCTGATCGGCTTGTCGTCGGCGCGCTTGATCAACGCGGGCAGTGAAGCTTCGAGGTCGGAGAAGAAAAACCCTTTCCAGGTTTTGTCCAAATGGTTGGCTTTGCCTTCGATCTTGTCTTTGGGGATGTCGTCGGGGTTAAAGGTGACGGAGTGATCGAACACGGCGGGCTTTTTCAAATTGAATCCCCACTCTTCATAGCCGGCCACATAAAACGAATCGATGCTCACCGACGCATACCAATTGTTCCAGCTTTTAATGTCGGTCTCGAAGGTGGCCTTCACGGGGCCTTTGTCTTTTTGGTTTACGATCACGTTCTGCGAAAATTCATATTCTGCCGTCACGTGCAATTGCTTGAAACCGTCGGGGTCGATGATGGCATAGGTGCCGGCCTGCGAATCATTGTTGCCGGTGGCTTTCACAAACGTGAAGTTGAGTTCGTTGATCTTCAGGTCTTCCACCAGGAACAACACGGCGTCGCCGCAGAGACCGGTGTTGTCTTTCAGGCAAACATTCTTGGCGCCCAAGGCCAAGGTGTGCGTGTCGTTGCCTTCGGGAATATCGAACGCCAGACACGCATTGAACCCGGCTTGCTCGGGTGTGAAGACCACATCCGTGATCGCCACGGTGACGGCTTCCCCTTCAATTTCGGTTTGCATACCAAAAGGCATTTCCCATCCCGCCGAGTTGATGGAGTTGTTCACACTCGCAATGGCGTTGTTGGCGGTGTTCTTCACAAAGTCACCAACCTTCGTGATGTCGTTAATAGAAAATGGTGCGGGCTTCACATCCGGTTTGTCTGCAGTCGGCAGCACGGAGACGGCGTTGCCATTGCGTTTTGCTTTCACCGTTCCTTTCACAGCTTGGTTCGATGCATTCACTTCCAGGTCGGCAAACACCACACGCAGCTTCAAGAGCTTGTTGTTGAGAAAGGGCACCGGGATAGTCCCCGATCCCGAGAGCTTGCCACTCTTCTCCACCACGTCGTTGCCCAGCGTTAGCTTGAACGCACCGAGCTGCACTTCGCTGCCCGGTTTGGCGTTGGTGTTGTTTATGGTTTTGTCGGAGACGGTTTTCTTGCAAGAGCAATCCAACTCCGGGGCATCCATGAGTGCGATGGGATTTTCGGGCTCGTCGTCTTTTTTATCTTCCGGAGGGTTGGATTGGGGTGGAACAAGTGCGGGTATTTTCTTCGAAGGGCGGTAGGTGAAGTAACCCACTTCACTACGACCGCCGTTGCGAAATACTTGCGTGTTGTTTGGATCGAGCGCCGTTACGGTGTAGGCATAACGGTTGCCCGGCGTGAGCGTCGGTTCACCCGGCCCAAACAAAAGCACGTTGGACTGGGTGGAGCGTTCAAAGAAAGCCGGATCCGTTGCTGATTGCATGGCGTCGTTCACATTGCGCATCGAGTCCAGAATTTCCACCACCTTGAAATCGTATTGCAAACCGGGCTTGGCGCCCGCCGGAATGGACCATGTGAAAACAATGTTCTGCGGAAGATGAGCTTCCACATCACTCCCCGAAAACGGGTTGATGATGACCGGCGGCTCAAGGTCGGTCACCACCATGGGATTGCTACAACGTTCTGGCGAAAGCGCCTCCCCCTTCTGCTGGCCAAGCTGCGGGTTGGCTTCCGCAGCGACCGCAGTAATGCAAAGTTCATAGACCCCTTCTGGCAACCCGCCACCATTCACCAGCGCTTCGTAGCTGATGTTTTGCAAGCTCACATATTCGGCATTGAACAAATTGCTCACGGCCGTAGCATTCAAGACCTGCGTTTGAGGCCCTGCGTTAAGCGTGATGGTTTCAAGGTTGTCGATGGCCGTCGCGTTGGTGGCGATCACCGTGTTGTTGTCGCCCTTCAGGGTCGCGATCAGCTTCACTTTATAGCCGCTCATCGAAACATTGCTATTGACGGTGATCATCACTTTCGAAGGCGTGTTCAGAAAATCAGACAGCCGATTCGAATACGGCGGAATGATCTGCACATTCACCACCGAGACACTTGCCGATGACGCCGTGACCGCAAAAGGATTGCTGCAAGTGGAGTTCGATGCCGACACAATGGTCTGTCCCCCGGCCGGGTCGGTTTGCACGCGGTAGGCTTCTACGCAAAGTTCATAGTTGCCCGGCGGCAATCCGGTCTCTTGCAATTGTGTGGCCGTGATACCCTGGAAGTCGACAAAATTGGGCTCGAAAAGATTTTGGATAAACAAGCCGTTCACCACACGCGTGGGACTGGTGGGTGTCAGCACGACGTCATCCAGCGTGTTGAAGGCATTTATGTTTGTTTTCAATTGCACGGCGTTGTCACCTTTCAGCGTGGCGAACAAACGGATTTTGTATTCGCCTGCCGTCACGTTGCTGTTGATGGTGATGATGGACTTCGAAGGGTTGTTCAGGAAGTCGGACAAGTTTGCCGAATACGGCGGCACGGTCTGCACATTGGCGATGGTGACCGTTACCGGTGGCGGGCTGATCACAAACGTGGCACTGCATTTCTCATCCGAGGCCTGCACAATGGTCTGCTGTCCGCTGGCCGGATCGATGAACAAAGTATAGGCCTGCACGCACAACTGGTAGTTTCCATTGGGAAGGCCATTGGCCGAGAGGTTGGCTGCGCTCGTGCCCGTCACATCCACTCCGGTTAAGTCGAACACGTTGCGGATAGCCATGGCGTTCACCACTTTCACCGGTGTGGCCGCATTGAGTGTGATCTCATCGAGTGAGTTGAACGCGCTCAGGTTTGTTTTTATTTCCACGCCATTGTCGCCCTTCAGCGTGGCAAATAACCTTACTTTTATTTCCCCGGCACCCAACAGTTGTGTGGTGATCACGATCTTCGATGGGTTGTTGGCATAGTCCGCCAGCATGGGCGAGTGGGGAGCCACGACCTGCACAGAGGAGATGTTCACGCTTTGCGCCATCAGCGAAAGCGGCACGGCCAGCAGAACGATGGCGAGGATAAATTTTGCGTTCGGGAGAGGGATGCTTTTCATTTCGTGATCATTTTGAATGGTGACATCAGAATATGTAACGATAGTTCACGTCGCCTTTCCACTCGGAATAGGAGGGTGCATACGTGAGTTGTTGCGACCGGTTGTTGATATAACTTAGGTTGACACCAAAAGTATGATGCTTCGTCACCTTGTAGCTCAGCAGCAGGCTTTGGTTGAGGATGAGTCCATCGTTTTGTGTGTTTAGCCCTTTAAGGAAGGAGCCATTCCAACCGGCCGTCAGCTTGTTGTCGAAGATCTTGTTCACGCCCAGCGTGAGTCCATAGTTGCCTTGCTCGAAGCTGGCCGATTTCACGTCGGTGTAGTTTAGGCTGCCGCTCAGCGTGAGGTTGGTGGGCACCAGCGTGATTTGATAGTTCACAAAGGCGTTGTAGGCCTTGGTATCGCTGTTGGTGTCCACGCTTTTGTCGACACTGGAGAAAAGATTGTAGTTGGCCGACACCACGAGCGCATGCACGCGCTTTTCAGTGGCCACGATATAGCGCGGCGTGAGCGAAAAATTCTGCGACACCTGCACAATGCGAAATGAATCCTGCAACAACACCGTGTGCCGCTGTTGCGTGTTAGAATAATTCGAGTAGCTGAAGTCCACCCCAAGCCGCTCCGTGATGTCGGCCGACACATTGGCCGAGCTGATCACCCGGTGACTGGTCGTCTGCTTTTGCTTATTCAGGTTGTCATGCTGAAACCCGATGCTGCCCGAGACCCTGAGTTTTCCCTTGAGCAGCGCCGTGCCCGGGGCGACGGTGACATTCTCCAGGTCGTTATTAAAGAAGTAAGCGCCCATGCTTTTATAATCCGGATCCACACGACGGTATTGAACCCGCACCGACGTTTTGTTTTGTTGAAAAGCGATCGAGGTTTGCCAGGCGTTGTATCGCTCCGTAGTAGCGTTCGTCACCATATATTTTCCCGCAGCCTTAATAATGCCGTCGTTCGCGGGTGGCACGTTCGACTCGGCGGTCCTATCGCGCGTGTAGATGCTGGTGGCGACCTCGAGCGAATACGTAAACATTTTTAAAAAACGGACCTGGCCATTCAAACCCACCACCAGGTTCTCACCCGCTGTGACGGCACCTTTTAGATTCGCTGGCAGCGTCACGCTGTTGGCTACGTCGTGCGCCTTCACCACACTGGCGTCGATGAAATTGCTGCCCTTGCCCACGCCGATCTTGGCGGCAAAACCAAAGTTGGCATACGTGTAAGGCTGATAAGTCTTCGACAACGTATCCACCGGTGTGGCACGATTGAATCGCCCATAAATAAATCCTGCGCGAAGCATTCCCGGGTTGGCTTCAAAGCCACCACCCAAAAATGTATGGCCGGCCAACGTGAACTGCGAAAAGGTGATGTTTCGATAGCCCGCGTGCACCTTGAGCCATTTGTAATAAGGACTCATCCCAAACTGATTGAAAGGTTGGCGAAACGCACGATCCTGTTCGCTATACGTGAACGACAGGGGAACCACCAGCGTGTTGTAAAAGCTGAGCACCGGATTGCCCGTCAAAATATAAGAGAACGGTTCGCGCCGGTTGGCGATGCCGTTGGCGCCATAGAAGATGGCGCGCGCCGAAAGACTCCCCGAAACGATCATGGGCTTTTGTTGCCGGAGGCCTTCCAGGTTTTGCGCGACAGTTGCCGGCAAAAATCCAACCCACATCACCATCACAAAAACACCCGCACGGATTTTAGCCACACACCTGTCATCTTGCTTCCGGTAAAAAAGGGATGAAGCAATCATGATGAATCAGATAGATAGTGTGATTTAGTACTTCACTGAAAATTTGCCTTCTGAAACGATGAGCTCGTCAGTGTCGTGTTGCAACGTGCCCTGGAAAGTGCCTTCTAATACCCGGTTCTTCTGGTCATTCCGCGTGAGCACGATCTGGGCTACTCCAGGGTCGTTGGGACCGGCGCCATAGATATCATGAAAACTGTCGGTGGTGTAATAGATGAATCCTTTGAAGTCGGCGCCCTTGATGAGCTCATAGGTTTGGCCTTCCTTCATGTCTTTGTAAGGTAAACCGAGGGCGAGGGCCTTGGTAGTGCCGCCATCGATAAAACCCAGAATGTCCAGGATGTCTTTGTTGTCCGAGTCTACCATGGTTTTTGCATCCGTAATGTTCAGCTTGGTGTTGTCGAGCGAGGCGCTCATGGTGTTTTTTTCCGGGATGTTGGGCGCGGCATCATCGCTTTTGTTGCAGCCGATCAAGATCATGGCCGGCACCAACAAGGTTACTACATACTTTTTCATGGGTCTTTTTGAGTTTGTCTTTTTTTATGGGAGATAACTGAGAGGGCGTATGAGGTTTCCGACTCGCTAGTAGACGACGGAGAATTTTCCATTCGAGCAGGGCAATGATTCCGTGGCGCTTCTTAAGCTTCCGTTAAAATTGCCTTCTATCTTTCGGCCTTTCAGATCATTTTTTGTAACGGTGATTTGTCCGTGCCCATTTTGAGATGGACCGGCGGCGTAGGTGTCGGCCCAATTGTTGGGGGTGTACATGATGTAGGCGCTGTTGGAGGAAGCATACTCCAGTTCAACGCTTTCGCCTTCTTTCATCGTCTTGTATGCCATGCCGACGACCAGGAGTTTTTCGTGATTGCCGTCAAGCGAGGCGACAATGCTCAACATCTCGGTGTTGACGGGATCGATGGTGGCTTGCATCTCGGTGATGTTGGCCGTCTTGCCATCGAGCGTTGCACTCATGGTGTTTTTCGGCGTAACCGCTTCATTGTCGTTGTGGTGGCAGGCGATCAATAACACGATAGGTGCCAGCAGGGTGAGGGGATTTCTTTTCATGGGTCTTTTACCTTTATGTGATCAGTCTTTACAGGGATGAACCTGTTCACATCCGCCAGAAGAGAGCGCTGGCCGATATTGCTTGTGAAACTAACGGGAAGGGAAGTGCGCCGAAACTGCGGGTGCGTGCCCGGCGGCGCTCATTGCATAGTCGGCGGCAAACGCGCAACGGTCGCGTGCCCGGCCGATTCTGCCGGTTATGCGGCAACGGCCGCCGAATGCGCAGCGATGCCCGCAGGTTATTGAATATGGATTTGGCTGGCCATTGTTTGCTGTAATTTTATGGACGTCAAAGATTTAATTGCTATTTTCAGAAACCGAAACCCGTATGCTTCAACCTGGCAACCTTTGCCTTCCTTCATGAAAAGACCACTCACGCTATACGGAGCAGCGTTGCTCATCTTCCTGAACACAGCGATGTGGGCACAAGAAGGCGTGGTTCGCCCTCCCGATCACAACGGGCTTCCCGAAAACTATTTCCACCTGAAAGACGATGCCGCCCGGATGAAGTTCCTGGTCGCGGCCATTCGCGACTCGATCTATTCAGACCGGTTCACGAACGTTTATGGGTGGTCTAGGTTGGGCTATGAAATGGCCGTGAAGAATAAGGTCGACACGCTGAAAGGGATATTTCTGTTCGACATCGCTAAAGCCTTTGGCTATAAACTTGTCCAGTTCGACAGCGCCATTGTGTACTACAAGAAGGTATTGCCCTATTTCCCCGACAAGTTGAATTCATACAACCTCCAGGCGACGCGCGAGATCATGGAGGTCTATTCTGAAAACGGCAACAAAGATTCCACCTTTCGCTACCTGGACATCCTCACGTCTACCATGGACGCCATGCCCGACACGCTTTCAGAAAAAAATTCACTCTCCCAAAACATCGCCACCGTATATCAATATTTCGGAATGTACCGGACCGCGATCCGCTATTTTCAGATCGCGATCATGGGCCACCGGGCCAATAAAAACTTTCCGGACCTGGGCATTGCACTGGCCAACCTCGGCACGCTCTACAATGAAATGGACGACATTGAAAGAGGCATTCAATATTCAAAAGAAGCCTTGCCCTACCTGGTCGGGTTGAACCGGGCGTATCATCAAACCGCTTCGAACATCGCGGAATTTTATGGCGAGTTGAATCAGTTCGACTCCGCCCTGCACTACCTCACGCTTTCGAACGCGCGGATCAGTCAAGTCAAAAATCAGGAAGCTGGCATTGTCAATCAAAATATCATGGCGCTGATCCTGATGTCGAAAAAGAAATATCCGGAGGCGGAACGGATCCTGAAAAAAAACCTGGAGCTGCTGGCGCCCACCGACGACTTGTGGAACCTTTGCAAGACGCACCTCAACTATGCCGCGCTCGACACGTGTCTGAAACGTTACGATCGCGCACGCGACCACCTGAACTTCATACTCACCACCGCACGTGAAAATCAAATTCCCATATTTTCCCTGCTCGCACTCGACAACCTGGTGCGCATCGCCAACCGCACGGGCGATTACAAGACCGGCTTGCGCGACCAAATCCTGTTTAACCACCTCGAGGATTCGCTGAACACCGAAAAGTCGCGGAGCGACCTTAACGACCTGGAGATAAGCTATAACCTCTTGCAAAAGGAGCAGCAGATCCAACTGCTGAAATCGGAGAACACGGTGAAAAATCTGGAGCTCGAAAGCAACCGGCGCTCGTT